>CADECG010000061.1:0-16430 GCA_902825795.1 uncultured Bacteroidota bacterium | reverse complement strand
TGATAGGCACGATCACACTGCCTTGGGCACAATCGGTCCCGGCCGCCAGTATGCTCTTGGTACGGGCTTCAAGTCCTGCCATTTTCCCTTCCGTGTGAACGATCCGGGCAATATGCACCGCTGCAACCAGCACTGAAAGGCAAACGGAGATCAGCGATCGCGGTTGTGCTACCGCCCACAGTGCAAGGAGAATGAACGCCAAGGTTTGCGCCCGTTCGGCAAGGAAGAGCATATCGGCAAGTCTATTGCGCACGAGCAACGAGGCCATGATCAGTGCAAGGGCGCAAGCTGCCAGGCCATCCACCGGCAGCAACGTTCGTGGGTGCTTCAACCGTGACCACAGCGCAAGTGCAGCGAGCGAAACGAACAGCACGCCAAGGGCAAGGAGGTAGGGTACCTCCTCGCTTCTGTCGAACAAGAGAAATGGACGAAAGCCGACCAAGTCCAGAAATGGCGAGCGGTTAGACAGTGATGCTCCTTGTATGGAGCTGAGCAACTGCATCCTATGGATGAGCAACGCAAGGGCGCATGTGACAAAGCCAATGATGAACAGCCGGACTTTCATGGGTGCGAACGACCATCGGGTGCGGTACGCATTGGGTTGAGATCGCCACACCGTCAGTTCACAGCAGGCCAAGAGCACCAGAGCAACCGGGCCTCCGCTTCGGTGCACAAGTGAGCACAAGAACAACGAGACCAATAACATGAACACGTGCAACACCTTCAGCCGCTTGATGGAGATCCACCACGCCACGGTTGCGAACGCCATTGCAGTGGAGAGTAAGAAGGCGAACACGCCAAGTACCAATAGGTAGTTGAACGATAGTGGCAGCAGCAGGATCACGGCGACATGCGGCCGAACATCCAGTCCGCGGAGCAAGGCGATAACGGACAGGCCAAGCATCAGCAGGGCCAGCACACCAAAAGCAGTTTGCGCGAATGCCGGTCCGCCGATCTTCAGAAAGGCCATCATGATCAATTCTGAAGGACCGGCCGGGAGCCGGGCTACGTCGTAGGCAACGCCATCGGCCAAGTACTTCGGGGTGGTCCAACTGCTTTCGATCACTGCCGCCCTCAACGCCAGAGTTGGGCCATCGAGCGTGGTGAACCAGCGGAAGAGGAACAAGCTCAGAGCATTCGCGACGACGAGTGAGATGAGGATCTGCCATCCCCGTTCGCGCAGCGGATCCAATGAACGGCGGGGCATGTCGGATCGTGCGTAGCCATGGTTGTGCGACTACGACCACGTGCGGTGAAAGTATACTCGGGGTCGGCCGCCGGATCTTGTTCCGGCCGCCGTGTAACTTTCGCGGTGGGCACCCCGTCCCACGAGTGTTCCCCTGTTGCGCGATGACCGTTGAAGACTACAATACCTGCGTGGACCTGCACAGTGACGGCATCTATCGTTTCGCGCTGAAACACCTGCGCGATACCGACACCGCCAAGGATGTGGTGCAGGAGAGTTTCGCTCGGCTATGGGTAAAGGTGGAGGAAGTGGAAGCGGCCAAGGCTAAGAGCTATTTGTTCACTACGGCACACCACGTTATGGTGGACAATGTCCGCAAGGGATCGCGCAGCGCACGCATGGAGGAACACCACGAGGATCTGCGCCACACGAGCCAAGAAGCACCCGACCTGAAGCAGGTGCTCGAAGCAGGCTTGGCCACCTTGCCCGACATACAACGGAGCGTGGTATTGCTGCGCGACCTTGAGGGCTACAACTACGACGAGATCGCGGAGATCACGGGCCTGAACCTGCCGCAAGTGAAGGTGTACATCTATCGTGGCCGCACGGCATTGAAGGAATACATAGGCAAACTGGAACTGGTATTGTGAAGCTGGATCGCAGCACATACGAAGCTTGGCTGCTCGATCGCATCGAGGGTAACCTGACCGTTGCTCAAGAGCAGGAGTTGAATGCGTTCCTGGCGGCCAATCCCGATCTCGCCGCCGACTTGGGCGAATTGCCTTCGGTTGAAGAAGACGGTGCTGGGTTCCCGTGGAAAGAAGAACTGAAGAAGCATTATCCGCCATCAGGGCGTCCGGATGTAGCACGTATTGACGACTTCCTGATCGCGCGCTTGGAGGGGGAACTGGATGCGGAACGTGCCAAGGATCTGGAGCGACTGCTCTTTGAGCACCCGGGGCTACAGCGCAACGCCAAGCTGATCGCCGCCACGAAGAGTGAGGCTGCGGCCATTTCACTCGACGACAAGTCGAGCATCGTCCGCCACTTCCCGCCGCAAGGGATGCCGGACCTACATCGCTTGAACGATTTCCTGGTGGCCCGCTTGGAGGGGGACCTCACACTTCAGCAACGGGTTGCGTTGGACACGCTGTTGGCGAGCGATCCGCTGGCCATGAAACAGTGGGTATTGATGCAAGCGACGCGTGTGCCTGCGGAGCGCGTTGTCTTCGAAGACAAGGATCAACTGAAGAAGAAGACAGGCCGTGTGATCTTTATGGGCGTGCGTTGGCAACGACTTGCCGCCGCTGCTTCCATTGCGCTGATCATCGGACTGGGCTGGCTGGCGCTGCGAGAAGAGGCCCCGGGACCCGGCATTGCTGAAACAGTGGAACCCGGTGCAGGGCCATCACCTGTTAAGGAGCGCGAACAGGGCGAAGTGCCGGAAGTGGAAAAAGCGCCCTCAGAGAACGGGGCTGCTAGCGACCAGGCTCCTTTGCAGATTCAAGGGGAAGAGGATCCGTTGACCGATCCACGCGCACCCAAGCCTGACCAACTGGTGCCACCCCAACGTGAAGAAGCTCCAGCGATCGCACAAGTGCGTTCGCGTCCGATCGATCGTGCCTCGCAAGAGCGCGTTCCGACAGCAGCTTTGGTAACACAGGGGCTACCCCCTGCGCCGCTTGAAGAGGAACTGGTGGCTGAGGCAACAACCGCTCGCCACCAGACGGTTAGTGAATTGTTCACCACTGCTGTGCGCCGCGAAGTGCTCGGTAACGACGAGGTCAACGAGAAGCCGCTCAATGGCAACGATGTAGTGGCCGCTGTGGATAAAGGTCTTGGAGCCGTATCCGGCGACCGCGCAGGCCTAGAGGTGGAACGGAGCCAGAAGCGTAGTCGCTTCCGCCTGCGTCTTGGTGACCTGGCCGTTAGCGCCAGCACAGGCCGGTAGCCATACCGGACTTGTCATCCCGACCGTTCCGACGTGAGGGAGCCCTGATCGAGGCCCCATTCGAAGGACGTACCCTGTAGGTGGCCAGCTTCACTGTTACACCGCTTCCCTGCTTAGCCCTTCCACTGCTCCACCGTCTCAGCCGTTCATCACGATCGTCCAATGATCCTGTAACTGCCGACGTTCCGAGCCCGTCCTATGACCGAACAAACAGAACACCCACCGTCATGAAACGCTTCACCCTCCTCCGCACCGCCCTCGTCCTGGCCACCGTCTTTACCATGGGCTACACCCGCGCCTCCGAACCTCCTGTTGCCGGTGCGGAAGCATCCAATGCAACCTTGGAACGTGCCCTCGACAAACAACTGAGCAAGCACATCAGCTTCCCGCTGCTCCGCAACACCAACATGACCGGCGAAGTGTATGTAAGCTTCGTGGTGAACAAGGAGGGCAAGCTGGAAGTGATCAGCGCCACAAGCACCAACGATGAACTCTGCGCCTACGTGCTCCGCAAGCTCGCCTTGGTGGACATCGGAGAGAACCCGAATGGGACCTGGAGAACCGAACACGTACGCTTCACCTTCGGACCTGAGGGCAGTATCTGACCCGCAACACCACAACGCAAAGAAGCCTCGACTTGTCGGGGCTTTCTGCTTTTAGGGTGCGGCCGTTGGGCGATCGATACCTCCCCAGCTTGTTAAGCCCGGCATGACAACGATGCGATGCTTATGGACCGATCGCATGCCTACCGCTGCCACTTAGTTCTGGCGACTTGAAGCTTGAGGCTTGTGCCGTGCAACTTGAAAAAAGTATAGCTCCTGTAACTCCCATCCCTCATGCCCGTCCTACGATGGAAGACCACGAACCATGACCACGAAGAACCTCCTGCTGGCCGCCGCGATCCTTGTCGCCGCTCCAGCTTTCGCACAGGAAGACACCACGGCCACTGAAGGCCACCACGCGGTGTCGCTCACGCTCGGCACGAACGGCGCCGATGTGAAGTTGATCGATACCCGGGATAGTACCCAGATCGTTGAGGGATACGACACGTTGCGGTTGGAGACCAAGCGCAAACACATAACGATCCTGTTCGAGCCAAAGCCCATGTCGAGCGCTGACTCGTTGCCCTCGCTGCTGAAAGAACTGCGCCGCAAGCGTCGCAGCGCCTTTACCCATTGGGGCGGCATGGATCTGGGCCTCAATAGCTTCATTGCCACCGATGGCCGCTTCGGCGATGGTCCTGAAACCAACGGCCTGGCCTTGAACAATTGGCGCTCACGCTATCTGGCCTTCAACGTGGCAGAGTGGAAGGTGGAGTTCGGCAGCCATCATGCAGGGCTTCTCACCGGAATGGGCATCGAATTCCGCAACTATCACTTCGCCGACAACACTGTGCTGACCGACGTTGCCGACACCACATGGGGTGTGCCGGTCACTGACCCTGACTTCACGAAGAACAAATTGCGGCAGATCGGGTTACGCGTGCCGTTGCTGTTGGAGTTCAATACCAAGCGCGCACCCATGCCCACCACCGTTGAAGAGGCTGTTGCGCAGCGGAAGAACGGGTTCAGCAACAAGAACAACTTCCACTTGGCTTTCGGGGTGGTCGGTAGCTGGTACTTCGATACCATGTACAAGAAGAAATTCAACGATGAGGGCAACGAGAAGAAGATGCGCAGCAAGGACGATTTCAACCTCTTGCCGTACAACGTTGCCGCAACAGTGCGCATCGGCTTCGGCGATCTGACACTCTTCGCCGAGTATTCCCTGACGACCTTGTTCAAGGATGGCGGAAGTCCGGAACTGGTGCCCGTTGCGATCGGTGTGCAACTGCTCGATTTCTGAAAAGGCCGGCTTCCAGCGCAACAAGGGAACAGTACACGAAGGAAGCCGCAACGCGGGCCGCAGGGGCAGTGTCCTCTCGCGGCCCGCGCCTTGTTCGCCATAGCCTTTGCGACGGCACGCCTATTTTCGCTGCCCTTCAACTGAACGCCATGGGCCGAGTATTCGAAAAACGGAAGCACAGGATCTTCGCACGTAACGCCAAGCTGAGCAAGCTCTTCACCCGCATTGGGAAGGAGATCGCCATGGCCGTGAAAGCCGGTGGCCCCAACCCCGACGCCAACACGCGCTTGCGCATGGCGGTGCAGAACGCGCGCGGCATGAACATGCCCAAGGACAACGTGGACCGCGCGATCAAGAAGGCGGCTGCCGGGGGTGAGGGAGCGGATTACGCTGAAGTGACGTACGAGGGCTATGCGCCCGGTGGCATCGCCATTTTCGTGGATGCTGCTACCAATAACACCACGCGCACTGTCGCCAACGTGCGCAGCTTCTTCACCAAATGCGAAGGGACCTTGGGCACCAATGGTTCACTGTCGCACGTGTTCGAACGCAAGGGCGAATTCGTTGTCGAGAACGCCGCATTGAAGGGCCGCGATGGCGATGAATTCGAAATGGAATGCATCGACGCCGGTGCCGATGATGTGCATCGCGATGAAGAGGGCTTCATCATTCTTACGCCGTTCCAAGGCTTCGGCGCCATGCAGCAAAAACTGGAAGAGTTGGGCATCGAGAGCAAGAGCGCCGAACTGAAGCGTTACCCGTTGTCAATGATCCCGGCCGATCTCACCGCCGCCCGCAACGTGATGAAGTTGGTGGACATGCTGGAAGAGGACGAGGACGTGAACGCCGTATACCACAACATGGAACTGAGCGAGGAAGTGGAGGCGGAATTGGCCAAGGGTTAACGATGTAAGAATGGGAATGGCCGTGTGTGGTCTCATCTCCACATCACACACATGATCACCTCGGCTATCAAACTCCTCTCGCAGTGAACCGGATGTGGTAGTTCGTTCCCGAGGCTCCGCTATCCACCGTAACGAAGCCGTTCAGCTGTTCCGTAAGGCTTTCGACCAGGCCGGTGCCCAATGTGCTGCCGTCGCCATGGATGCGGCCCTCTGAAATACCGATGCCGTCATCGGAATAACGCAAGTCGTAAGTGTTCGGTTCGGCGGAGTGCAGGCTCAAGGTGATATGTCCGTGTGCACGGCCTTTGAAGGCGTGCTTGAAACTGTTCGTGATCAGCTCGTTCATGATCAGGCCTACGGGGACCATCGTATTCAGATCCAGCGATAGACCATCGCCGATGTCGGTCGTATAGGTGATCGTGTCGCGCACATCATTCACCTGTACCAGTTCAGTGAAAAGCTCATCGAGGTAGCGTGCCACATCGAGCCGTGCAAGATCATCGCCCTTGTATAGTTTCTCGTGGATCAGTGCCATGCTGGTCACTCGGCTCTCGCTTTGTTCGAAAGCATGCTGCAGGCGTTGGTCGTCGGTTCCTGCGCTTTGCAGGCGCAGCAGGCTGGCCACCACTTGCAAATTGTTCTTCACGCGGTGGTGGATCTCCTTGATCAGTGTATTGATCCGTTCGTTGGCCAGTTGCAGTTTTTCCTTCTCGGTCTGCAGCGCACGGTTCTGTTCCATGTCACGTATGCGCGCCGCTTTCAGGTTCTCCTTCATCCGGGCCAACGAGTGCCCCAGTACATCCTTATCACCGCGCACGGGCACGGTGGTGTCATAGTTGCCGCGGCCGATGGCTTCGGCGCTGCTGGCCAAGGAGCGCACGTTGTCGATCATGCCGTTGAAGGAATCGGCCATTTCGCCGATCTCGTCGTTCGTGCGCACCACGACTCTGCCGCTCACATCACCTTGCGCAAGCGCGTGTGCTGCGTTGCTCACCTCGGTAACGGTCCGTCGTATGCCGCGCATGATCACAACGGCCATGACGGTCACCGCCGTAACGGTGCCGACCAATGCGAAGAGCACGAGGTACAGGCGCGATTCCGCATCGCCGAGGTTGACTTCCGTGGCTGCAATGATGCCCTGTACCGATCGATCCTCCACTTGCTTCAACTTGTCCATAGCGGCGCTGCTCAGGTCCCACCATCGCTCCGAGTCGATGGGCAGCGCAGCCACATCGCGCTTCTCGCTCAACAAGCCGGTTACAGTGCGCAAGAACCCGATGGTATCGCCGGTGTAGATGCGACGGTAATCGGCCAACACTTCTTCGGGTGCGTCTCGCTCGAAGAGCGCAAGGTTGCTCTCGTAGTTGGCCAGCTGTAGGCCTATGGAAGCCATGTCGGTGTTGAGCAACGGCTCGCCGACGAGCCCACGTCCCACTTTGCTGCGCACGATGCTCATGGCCTCTTTCGCGTGCAGCAGGTTCATGTGGGCGTAAAGCCTGTCCTTGGTCACGGGGTCCAGTGCGAGCTTGGCCGTAATGGTGAGGTCATCGAGCAACACGGTGGTCATGGCCCGGTAGCTCTGGCCCACTTGTCCGCTCAGCGTTCTGCGGTCCATCACACGTTGTCGCAGCACCCCCAATCCATTGAAGGCGTTCTGTCGCTTGGCACCCTCCTCGGTCTCGGTCCCCTTGGTCAACGCCGTGATCGCTTCGTCCGTACGAACGAATTGCAATCCCAGCCGTGGCTCCTTCACGCCCCGGCCAGCGAGATAGCCGGTACACAGCGCGTACTCCTTCTGCAACTCGTGGATCACATTGCTGAGCAGTTCGATGCTACGAGCCTGCCCGCTTATGTAGAGGTACACATCGCGCCGGTCCAAGCTGCTCATCATCTGCTTGCCGATCAGCAACACCATGCCCGTTACCGGAATGGCCAGCGTGACCAGGAACTTGGTCCGGACGGGCAGATCAGCGAAACGCCACTTCATGCATCAGCTCCCGTAGCAACGGGGCGGGTGAAAGTAGGGGGTTGGCTTGCCTCGATGCGTTCGGGTGGCCGGGTACATTCGCAACCTCACCAACGCCCGTACAATGAAGGAGTGGTTCGACGCACTGGACAAGAAGCAGCAACAGGCACTGGAAGGCGGCGGAGCCGACCGTGTTGCCGCCCAGCACAAGAAAGGCAAGCTCACCGCCCGCGAGCGCGTGAACTTGTTGTTGGATGAAGGCAGCTTCCAGGAGATCGGACAGCTCGTCACCCACCGCAGTACCAATTTCGGGTTGAGCGAACAGGTCTTCCTTGGCGATGGCGTGGTGACGGGGTTCGGCACCATCGAAGGGCGTTTGGTATACGTGTTCAGTCAGGACTTCACTGTTCTCGGTGGATCATTGGCCGAAGCACATGCGCAGAAGATCGGTCGCATCATGGACCTGGCCATGCAGAACGGCGCACCCGTGATCGGCATGAACGACAGCGGTGGCGCGCGCATACAGGAAGGCGTGGTAAGTCTCGGTGGCTACGCCGACATCTTCTACCGCAACGTGCGCAGCAGCGGCGTGATCCCGCAGATCAGCGCCATCATGGGCCCCTGTGCCGGTGGTGCGGTGTACTCACCGGCCCTCACCGATTTTGTGCTGATGGTGGAGAACACCAGCTACATGTTCGTTACCGGCCCCAACGTGGTGAAGACCGTTACGCACGAGGAGGTAACGGCCGAAGAACTCGGTGGCGCTTCAACCCATGCGAGCAAGAGCGGTGTCGCGCACTTCACTGCGGCGAATGAATTGGTCGCCATCCAGCAACTGCGTCAACTGGTGGGCTACATGCCCAGCAATTGCGAAGAGGAACCGCCCGCACTGCCGTACACCGTTGGCGACGAGAGCCGGCCCGAACTGGACAGCATCATCCCCGACAACCCGAACCAGCCATACGACATCCGGCAGGTGATGAACGCAGTGATCGACCGCGACAGCAGCATGGAAGTGCATGCGGATTACGCCCGCAACATGGTCATCGGCTTCGCCCGTGTGGAAGGCCGCACCGTGGGTTGCGTAGCGAACCAACCCGCCGTGCTCGCCGGTGTGCTCGACATCGATGCGAGCATCAAGGCGGCGCGCTTCGTGCGCTTTTGCGATGCCTTCAACATCCCGCTCATCGTGTTCGTTGATGTGCCCGGTTTCCTGCCCGGCACCGACCAGGAGTGGCGCGGCATCATCGACCACGGCGCTAAACTGCTCTATGCGTTCAGCGAAGCCACCGTGCCGCGCATCACCATCATCACGCGCAAAGCATACGGCGGTGCGTATGATGTGATGAACAGCAAGCACATCGGCTGCGACATGAACTATGCATGGCCCAGCGCCGAGATCGCGGTGATGGGGGCGAAGGGCGCCGCTGAGATCATCTTCAAGGGCGAGATCGCGAAAGCCCAGGACAAGGATGCGAAGTGGAAGGAGAAAGAAGCCGAGTACAAGGAGCAGTTCGCCAACCCCTACGAAGCCGCAGCGCGCGGTTACGTGGATGAAGTGATCCGCCCCAGCGAAACGCGGTTGAAGGTGATCCACGCCCTGCGCATGCTGCGCAACAAGGTGGACAAGCTGCCCAAAAAGAAGCACGGGAACATTCCGCTGTAACCCATGAAGCCACCTCCAAAGTGGAAAACGGCAGTGCTGGTCTGGCTCGCCATTTATCCGAGCATTACCATCCTCTTCCTGCTCTTCGGCGAGCAACTACAACAGCTTGCTGCTCCGTTGCGAACGTTGATACTGACGCTCATCCTTGTGCCGCTCTTGGTTTTTGTGCTGCTGCCTCTCTTGCACAAAGCCTTTGGGCGATGGTTGCGCCGGTGAGGGAGCATAGTGGATCGCCGTACCCGGCTCAGCGGATCACCGTAGGGTGCGCGGTTCGGATCAATGCAACATTTGCGTCTTCCATGTACCCTTTCATTCGCGCACTGCTATGCTGGCTGCTGATCATGGTTGGGTCCAGTGCAAGTGCCCAACACGTGCTCGACAGTTTGCTGAAGGTGCTGCCCGCACAGGGCGGTATTGAACGCGTGAAGACTTTGGGGGAGGTGCAGTGGGAGTTGGGCTTCACCGATCCGGTGAAGGGGATGAGCTATGGCGCGGAAGCGGTGCAATTGGCTGAGGGTCTTCGCGACAGCGCGGCCGTGGCCATCGCAGCGAACGACATGGCGGTGAGTGCGCATCGCGCAGCCCGCTATCCGTTGGCCGTTGCGCTCAACCATCGCGCCTTGCGCATCCGTTCGCTCGCGGGCGATAGCGTGGGTATTGCCGCATCGCACGCCAAACTCAGCACGGCCTTCACCGAGATGGCGAGATACGATTCCGCCCTACACCACGGCTTTGTTGCGGCCGACCTGTATGATCTGCTGCACAACGCCCGCCATTCGGCGCATGTGCGCGGCAACTTGGCCCGGTTGTACCAGCTGATCGGCGATCTGCGCTTGGCGCAGCGCGCCGCCGAGAAGGCCGTGGAGCTGCTGGAAAACGACGAGAGCGATTACGCGTTGGCCGCGGCCTTGGGTCAGTTGGGGTCCATACAACAGGATGCGAAGGACCTCCTGGCATCGCGGCGCACCACCGAGCGTTGTGTGGCCATGTTCGAACAACTGGGTGCATGGAACGATGCCGCGACCGCCGCCAACCAATTGGGCGCCATTTGTCGGCAAATGGGCGACATGCAGGAGGGGGCGGCGCACTACCGTAAAGCGCTTGCGCTTGCCGAACAGGGCGGTGATATGATGGGTGTTGCCGCGTACTCGCACAACTACGGGAACACCTTGTTCGAGCGCGGGGCTTTTGCGGAAGCGCTGGTGTACTACGATCGGGCGTTGTCCATCGGCCGTGCGAACAATTTCATACGCACCCACATGGATGTGCTGCCGGACCATGCACAAGCATTGGAGAAGCTGGGCCGCTATGCCGAAGCACTCGCATCGTATCGCGAACTGATGCACTTGAGCGATAGCGTGAACACCGCCGAGCGCTCACAGAGTCTCGCCGACATGCAGGTGAAATACGAGACCGAACGCACCGAGAAGGACCTGTTGGCGGAGCGCGCTCGCACGGAAGAACAAGAGAACCAACTCGCACAACAACGCCTGCGCATCGTGGCGTTGGGCGGTGGGCTCGCACTGCTCGCGCTCATCGCTGTGCTCTTTGTTTCGGTGCAGCGCGCGCGGTTGAAGGCCCAAGCCAGCACCCAGTTGCTCGCCGAACGCGAACGAGGCTTGAAGGCCATGCTCGAGAGCACCGATGCCGAGCGCAAACGCATAGCGGGCGAGCTGCACGACGGTGTGGGCCAACAGCTCACCGGCCTGAAGTTCAGGCTGGAGGATGTGGCTGCCCGGATCAGCGAACGCCTTCCGGATGAGGGCCAGAGGATGAAGGAGGTGATCGGTCTGGCGGACGATGCCGGCAAGGACGTGCGGAGTATTGCCCACAGCATGATGCCACGCGCATTGGGTGATCTGGGCTTGGCGCCCGCCCTCAACGACATGCTGAACAAGTCGCTCGCGCGCCCCGGCATGCACCACACGTTCGAGCACTTCGGTCTCGATGCGCGACTTCCGCAGCAGGTGGAAGTGGGTGTGTACCGCATAGCGCAGGAGTTGGTGGGCAACATCCTCAAGCACGCCGACGCGCGCAACATCCATGTGCAGTTGCTCAAGAACAAGAACCATCTGGTGCTGATCGTGGAGGACGACGGCAAGGGCATCGACGCAACCCGCACGGGCAATGGCATCGGCCTGCTCAACATGCACGATCGCGCACGGGCCATGCACGGGCACATCGAATTCAACGCCGCACCCACGAACGGCACCGTGGTAACGTTGCGCGTTTCGCTCACCAACGGCAACTCAGTTTGATCATGGCATCACCTACTATCCGCGTCGCGCTGTGCGACGATCACCGCATCGTTACCGACGGCATGCAGCAGATGCTCTCCACCGTCGCGGGCATAGAGTGCATCGGCGCTGCGCAGGATGGTGCGGCAGCGCTGTACCTGTTGGAACACGTGAAAGCCGATGTGCTGCTCACCGATCTCGACATGCCGGAGATGGATGGTGCGCAGCTCACTTCACGCGTGAAGGAGAAGCACCCTGCTGTGAAAGTCATTGTGCTGAGCATGCACGAGGAAGCGGCCACGGTGAAGCAGTTGCTCGACCTGGGTGCCGATGGTTATTTGGTGAAGAGCGCCGGCAAGGACGAAGTGGTGCTGGCGATCCAGAACGTGCACGCGGGCCGCAAACACTTCAGTAGCGGCTTGCTGGAGTCGATGATGAAGCAGGCCACGCAGCCCAAGCCGGGCAGCAACCTGTTGAAGGACCTCAGCGAGCGCGAGATCGAAGTGCTCGCGGCATTGGCCGAAGGGTTGGGCAACAAGGAAATAGGGGAGAAGCTCTTCATCAGTCCGCGCACCGTGGACACACACCGCACCAACTTGATGAAGAAGCTGGAGACGCACAACGTGGCGGGTCTCGTGCGCATCGCTATCGCGGCTGGGTTGGTGAAGTAGGTGCTGGCTACGGTATTCACCGTAGCGCATTCACGGCGATCACCGGAAGAACCAAGGGGTGCCTGTGCGGAAACATTTGTCCGCACAAAAACACATGACCATGCGCACCTCGACACTTTCCAATGCGATGCCCACCATGGCCATCGCCAGCCTTATCGCTCTTGCCTTCGCAGCCACGGGTTGCAACAAGGAAGAAGCCGTTGAACCCACGCCCGCCGGAGGCGGAAGCACCAACACTGGCGGAGCCAGCGTGAACCCGGTGCTCGCCGGTGCCGATGGCGCCCTCTTCGCCGTGAAGACCGTCACCATCCAGGACATTCCCTTCATCGGTCCCATCGAAGTGGAGATCAACACGGGTGTCGGGAGTTTCTATGATGATGCCGGGGCCAGCATCCAAGCCGGCCAAGTGCGTTGCAACGACAGCTTGTTCACTTACCAGAACAACGCGTACTTCTTCCAGCAGAGCACGAGCAACCCCACTGGTCTCGACTTCTCCGGCGGTGTGGAATGGGATGTCACCGGCGGCAACGGCATTCCGGCTTTCACGCGCCAGATCACCGCAATACCCTTCCCTGTGGTGGAGGCGGTCACCAGCGCCATCACCTTCCCGCGCGATGTGGACTACACGCTCAGCACCACCAACGTTACCGGTGCCGACAGTGTGTACTTCACCGTGGGGGGTGTCTTCAAACGCTTGGGCGGCAATGCTACCAGCTGCACATTCACCGCTGCCGAACTCAGCACACTGAGCGCCGGTACCAGCATCGTGCAGATCGCTGCGTGGACCTACACCAGCGAAGACATCGGCGGAAAGACGATCTACTTCGGCAACGAGACCGTGCAAACGCGCACCGTCACCTTGCAGTAACCCGTTCGTTGGTCCCTGTACCGAGGCCTCATCGCGAAAGTGGTGGGGCTTTGATGCTTCTCACACCACCCCGCAAACCAACCCCACCGCCACGGCGAACATGAAACCCGCAACGATCAACTGCACGCCGCGCAGCGTCACCTTGGGGATCAGTTGTTTGCCCCAGTATGCACCAACGAACGCAGCCATGGTGGTGGCAACGAGCAGCGGCCATTGCGCCACCACTTCGTACTTCAATGGCGAGGTGAGGTAAACAGGTATGCGCGTGAAGTCCACCAAGCAGGCGATGGCAACACCGGTTGCCAGAAGTGCTTCCTTGGAAAGTCCGGAGCGCAACAGGAACATGGTGCGCAATGCACCTTGATGCCCGCTGAAGCCGCCGAACAAACCGCTGAGGAACCCACCGGGCAACAGGAACTTGGGGGAGAAGGAGAACGAGGCAAGCCCCGGCGACAGCTCGGTGAACGCGAACAACACCATGAGCACGGCCAAACAAATGCGCACCACATCCACCGGTACGCGCACACCTGCATAGAGCGGCGCGAGATCGCCCAATTGGTCCAAGAGCCATGCACCTAGCAGCGCACCGAATATGCCGGGCACACCGAACAACAATACCGTGTGCCGGTCAATATGCTTCCACAGCAGGCCCAACTTGAAGAGGTTGTTGAGCAGATGCACCACTGCGGTGAGCAGCACCGCCACCGGTAACGGGAAGAACAGCGCGAACACCGGCAGCAGCAACGTGCCCAAGCCGAAGCCGCTCAGCAACGTGAGCAGCGAAGCGCCCAGCGCTGCCAGCACGATGATGAGGTCATGGGCTTCCATCGTTGCGAAGATCGGCTGTGGCGGCTCAAGGGCTGAGCACTTGTAGGACCATGAGCCAGGGCGAAATACTTTTCACGCAGAGGCGCAGAGCACGCAGAGCACCGCCATTGGGGGGGCAGAACTGCATTCACGCATTGTATCCTCCGCGTGCTCTGCGCCTCTGCGTGCCAACACACACTCCATAGCCTTGATCGCATAGCAGCACGTCGGTCCACCGTCGCGCGCCTGCATTGCATAACCTTGTATATGCGTTCACTCGCCCTTTTGCTCGTCTTCTTTGCCGCACAAGCCAATGCCCAACTCTTCGACAAAGAGGAGCTGCTGCGCATAGCCGAGGCCGAAGGTTGCCGACAGCACTTCATGCCCAAGAGCGGTGGCCCGCCATCGCGCGGCTTCGATCTTAAGTACCATCGCTTCGTGTGGAACATCGACCCAGCGGTACGCGCTATCGGAGGCAGCGTAACAAGCTATTTCGTGTGCACGATCGCGGGGCAGCAGGAAGTGGTCTTCGACCTCAGCGACAGCCTTGTGGTGGATAGTGTTGCGCGGAACAATACACTGCTGGCCTTCACGCATACCGGCAACTTGCTTTCTGCCACCATGCCTTCGCCGTTGGCGCTCGGGCAACTCGATTCCGTTGTGGTGTACTACCACGGTGTGCCGCCGAGCAGCGGCTTCGGCAGCTTCGACCATATGCAGCACGGCCCCGATAGCTCGTGGGCGTTGTGGACGTTGAGCGAACCCTTCGGCGCCGGCGATTGGTGGCCCGCGAAGCACGACCTCGATGATAAGATCGACAGTGTCGATGCCTTCGTGACCTGTCCGGATGCTTACCGCGCCGCGGGCAACGGGTTGCTGGTGAGCGAGGTGCAGAACGGCGCCCTGAAGACCTACCACTGGAAACACCGTTACCCCATAGCCTACTACCTGGTGGCCACGGCCGTGGCCAACTACGCGGTGTACAGCGACATGGCCGCGCTCAACAACGGACCCACGGTGGAGGTGCTCAACTACGTGTACCCCGAATCGTTGGCCGATGCGCAAGGCACCACCGTGAACGCCGCCAGCCAGATGCAGCTCTTCAGCGACCTCTTCGGCACGTATCCGTTCGCGGCGGAGAAATACGGCCACGCGCAATTCGGTTGGGGCGGCGGCATGGAACACCAGACCATGACCTTCATGGGCGGTTGGAGCTACGAGCTGATGGCGCACGAAATGGCGCACCAATGGTTCGGCAACAAAGTGACCTGCGCCAGTTGGGAGGACATCTGGCTGAACGAAGCTTTCGCCACTTACCTGAGCGGTTTGTGTTACGAGTACTTGGTACCGTTCTATTGGCCCATCTTCAAAACGCAACGCATTGCCACGGTGGTGAGCCAGCCCGATGGCAGCGTACTGTGTACCGACACCACGTCGGTGCCGCGCATATTCGATAGCCGCCTCACCTACACCAAAGGGGCCATGGTGCTGCACATGGTGCGGTGGGTATGCGGCGACACCGCTTTCTACAACGGCGTACACAACTACCTGCACGATCTCGACCTCGCCTACAACTCGGCGCTCACCCATCACTTGAAGGCGCACTTGGAAGCCACCAGCGGGCTGGACTTAACGGAGTTCTTCGCGGACTGGTATGTAGGCGAAGGCTACCCCACCTACACCGTGCAATGGAGCCAGGATGGCGGCGGCAATGTGCAGGTGCAACTGGACCAGAGCACCAGCCACCCGAGCGTCGATTTCTTCGAAATGCCGGTACCGCTGCGCTTCTGGGGCGGTGGTGTGGACAGCACCATTGTGTTGGACCACACCAGCAGCGGCCAGGTCTTCGGCTTCCACCTGCCCTTTGCGGCCGACAGCGTGCAGCTGGACCCCGACCAGTGGTTGGTGCAAGGCAACAGCGGCATTCTGCTGCGCGTGCCCGTGGCGGGCTTCGGCAACAACAAGCCGGTGCTGTACCCCAACCCTGTTACCGACGAAGCGTGGATCCACGTATCGCGCAACATGCAAGGGCCGGTGGAGATCACAGTGTTCGACGCCACCGGCCGTGCGGTGCAACGCACCAGCGCCGTAGTGCAAGCGCAGCGCGTGCCGCTCTCGTTGGCAACGCTCAGCGCGGGCACCTACCAAGTTGAATTGCGCAGCGGCGACGAAGTGCTGATGCTGCCGGTGGTGAAGAGGTGAGGGGGTGCTCTGCAAGAAGCCGAGCGCGTGCTTGGCTTGCGCCGCGATAGCCGAGCGTATGCAGGCAGCCAAGCTTATTCTATGATGATGTCAAGTCGGGTGAGGAGTTTTTTTCAGGCATGTGGA
>CADECG010000060.1 GCA_902825795.1 uncultured Bacteroidota bacterium | reverse complement strand
CCATGCGGTTGCCCTTCACGCGCCCCAGTTTGATCATCACTGCTGTACTGATCATGTTGAGAACCAGCTTTTGTGCGGTGCCGCTCTTCATTCGCGTACTGCCCGTAACATATTCCGGCCCAACGACCACCACGATGGGATGCTTTGCGATCGTAGCGACCCGGCTACCGGGATTGCATGTGATACAACCGGTGAGCATACCGCGCGCGTTGCAGGCTTCGAGCGCACCCACCACGTACGGTGTTCCGCCGCTCGCTGCAATACCAATAACCGTATCGTCCGCACCGATCGCATGTTCCTGTAGGTCCAGCCAAGCTTGCTGTGTGTCGTCCTCGGCAAATTCCACTGCCTTCCTGATCGCCGCGTCACCACCGGCGATCAAACCGATCACCATGCCATGTGGCACACCGAAGGTGGGTGGGCATTCGCTGGCATCCACCGCACCCAAGCGTCCGCTCGTGCCTGCGCCCAGATAGAATAATCGTCCGCCCCGTTGGATACGCGGAACAATGGCATCGACCAGTGCCGTGATGGCCGGGATCACCAACGCGATGGCCGGCGCCACTCCAGCGTCCTCAGCGTTGATACCGGCGAGAATATCGTGGGTGTCTTTCTTCTCCAGATCGGAGTGCCGGCTCGGCTGTTCGGTGATGCGCTGCATGTGCTGTTATGGGCAACAAAGAAAAGGGCCGCCCGCAGGCAGCCCTTTTCTTTTGCGCATTTGTATTCGCTAGGCCACAGCGGTTGCGGTTACTGAAGCACCACTTTACGGGTAGCGGTACCATCGGCGAAGTGCAACACCACGAAGTAGCTGCCGCTTTCGAGGCCGCTGCGTTCGATCACCGCTGTGTTCGCGTTCACGTTCAAGTCGCGCACCACACGACCGTCGACCGCATGCATGGTGTAGGCCAGCAGCTTACCGGCCGGGCTGGTGATGCTGATGTTGTCCGCGCTCGGGTTCGGTGCGATCACCAGTGCAGCAGCGGCACTTGGTTCATTGATGCCGATCGGTTGGCCGATGCAAACGCAGTTCGGCGACCATGCGTCGTTGATCGTCAGCGCATTGCCGTCATCGCAGGTAGCGCCCGGAACATCCGGACCATCGATCACGCCAAGGCAATCAGGGGTGCCTTGCACGCAAGGGCCCAGTTGCAGGGCGCACACAATTCGGGGGCTGGCATAGCCGATGCACGTATCCAAGTAGGTGCGGCCTTTTTGGCTCGACATGTCGGGGTTGCTCAACAAGCTGGCCGCGTGCGCCGTCACAGGTGGCGGGCCAGCGCTAACGATCGTTTGCGCAAGCGGGCTGAACTCATCCCACCACTGCCATGGGCTTGCTTCGTTCGCTTTCCATGGACGCAGGTCGCGTACGAAGGGGTAGAGGCCCTCGGCATCCGCGATGGTCACGTTCACAGGTGTACCACCGTCACCGAACCGGCTCCACGTGGTGCCGTAAAGCGCACGCGCAGCAGCAGTATAGGGGTCACTGGCGAGGTTCTCAAACGAAGCGTTGTTGCCATATTGGTTCGCCAACGGAATGAAAACATTGGGTCCCTGCACAAGAACAACCTCCTCGTTCGTGGTGGGAACGATCACCGTGCCTTCGCTGAACGGCGCGAAATCATCGCGCACGGTGTGCATGCTCACCATCGGCGCATCACCCGGTGCCAACCAACTGGTATCGGCCAACGCCCCACCCATGTTCACGCACATGTGCACATCGCTATCGAAACTGTTCGGGCGGTAGAGTGTCAATGCTCCGTTGAAGCCATCGAGGTTGCCCACTTGGGTCGTATCGATGTAGCTGATGGTCGGGTCGAACGGATTCGGGCGGAACTTCTCGATGAAAAGCTCAGCGGGATCATCCATGGTCACATACGCCAGCGAGATGTAGCCACCCGTGCCTTCGCCCCATACCGTCATTTTGTTCACATCCAACCCGTAGGTGTTCGCACCTGACGCATCAGCTTTCAATGTGCGGGTGCACTGCTTCACGTCGTGAATGGCGCGATAAACCGCGTTCAACAATCCTCCACGGCGCTCTTGCACAGTGGCGGCCAATGGGTTCCATCCACCGCGATACTGAACGCTGATGGCGACATAACCAAGTTTTGCCAAACGCTGGCAGGTCACCACAGCACAGCTATCCGTCTTCAAACCGTTCGGGCTGCCGTTGATCGGCGGTGGCAGCAGGTTGCCTGTGTGCAGGTAAAGGATCACTGGGCGGTTCGCCAACGTGTCTGCGTTCGGGTCGGGTTGGTAGATGTCCATCTTCAGTTCCTTCACCTTTACCACCGTGCTGCCATCACCGGGGTCGTAGAACGGGCCGGGGATGGGTTGTTGGGTGCTGACAGCGATCTGCAGTTGCTGCACTTCCGGACCGAACAGTCCCGGGTTGCTGAAATCGCTGGTGAGGAAATCGATGTTCGTTCCGTACACCACATCGCTGGTGGTGAGGATCTGCCCATCGGTGAACACCTCATCGATGTAGCGCGTTTGTGCGCTGGCCGCTGCAACGGCGGTGGCAGCGAAGGCCACCAAGGCGAAGCGTAGGGTTTGTTTCATGGTTGGTCGGTTTTGGTTTTGGTTCTTGGGTCGTGCGCTGATCGGTTCCGGTACTACGGCAATTGCATGCACCGGCCGATGCGGTCAGAAAAGTAAGCAGGTTCAACGGTTGTTGAACTCGTAGATCAATTGGATGTACCCCAATCGTCCGACGCGTGGTCCGCCGAAGACCATCAGCACGTCGTTGTTCCAAGCGCGATCGAGGCGCTCAGCGTCCGGAACAGCAGGGTCGAACAGCGGGACAAGTCCCAGCAGGTTGGACGCGCCCAACTTCAACATGGTGTGGGCTTGGGGCCACGAGAAGTTGATCTGTAGGTCGAGGTTGTCGTAGGTGGGAAGGGAGCCGGTGAATTGGGGCGAGCCTTCGAAGGTGTAGCCTTGGATGAACTTGTAATTAAGGCCCCAGCCGAAGTTGCGCTTGTCGGTGCCGGGGATGAGCAGGTCGTGGCCGGTAACGCCGATATTGAATTTGTGCTCAGGGGTATTGAAGGCGGGGATGATCGGGTCGTCTTCGCCGCTGCTCAGTTTATTCCAACTGTAGTTGAAGGTCCACACGTGGCGATCGCGGTAGTAGTTGAGCCCGGCATTCAAACCGAAAGTGGATACCTGCTCCTGGGCGTTAGCCGCCACACGATACGCTTGGATGTACTTCGGGAAGTAACCATTCTGGGCGTCGAACTCTCCGTTGAGGCCGATCACATATCCGATAAAGTCCCGATACCAAGAGTGGTAAGCACCAAAGTCCACATAAAGCCTACGGCCAAGCGTGCCGCGATAACCACCTTCCAATGTGAAGACCTTCTCAGGCCGCACGGCATCCACATGGAAGTAGTCCAGTTTGCTGAATCCTTCAACCAGTGTAGGGGAGGTGCGGTATTCGTTGAAGCTCTCGATCGTGAACAAGCTGTCGCCATTGTCATCGAACTGGCCATCGATATTGCCCAGCAGAATGGCGCGGCCAACGTTGTAGTAGAGGTACTGATCGGCAAGGGTGGGGTTACGCACTGCGCGCGACGCGCTGACGCGCAGTACATGATCAGGACCGGGGGTGAAGACCACGGAGGCAGCTGGGCTCAGCAAAGCGTCGAAGTTCTCGTTCTTGTCCAACCGCAGGGTGATGGTGGATCTCAGTTCGTCGTTCAATAGCCGCTTTTCCATCCCTGCGTAGATGCCGTATTCCGTATTCCGCACCACGACGTTGCCGGTGTCCTTGAAAATGGTGCCCGCGCTATTGGGCATGTACCAGCGGTGATTCCCGCCGACAATGATCTCGGCGAAGTTCGGCTTGAACCGGTACTCGCCCATGACATGGGCCAACTTGCTTTTGTCGAAGAACATGGAGCCTCCTTCCGTGAAACGCCTGCTGGTCACGGAGGCCAACGTGCTGTCGAAGCGCGCGGTGCCAGGTTCAAAGAAGGGAACCACGAAACCCGCATTGAGCAGGTTCACGGAATCGAGGACGTTCTGGTGGTAACCTGCGAAGAGCGCATTGTTATCATTCACGTACTGGGCTACGTAAGCATCATATTCTTCGATCGTGTATTGTTGTGCGATCGCCTCTTGGAGGTCCAGGAAATCGGGGCTGTTGTTCAGGATGCCGGCTACGATCCAGTTGTCGTAAAGCTCCTTGTAGCGCAAGTTCCACTTGCTGGTTTCTTCACCGGTGGCTTCCTGCATACGCAAGCCTGTGGTAAAGATGTCGTACGTCTCGCCTGCGTCCTCACTGGTGAGATAGCCCCGCAAGAACCACTTGCCTTCGTTCCGCACTTCGATCCGCTGTTGCCAGAACTGAACGTTCTTCAAGCGATAGCGGTTGTCACCTTGGTACACCGTACTGCCCGTGCTGTAGTTGCTCGCAAGGATGAGTTCCAAACTGTCGGTGAACTTGTGGTGCAGGGCTGCAGCGATCTTCAGGTTGCGCGTGTCGTAGTCCACCAATTCTTCTTCCCTGTACCCTCGCCGCAGGTAGAGTCCGAGACCCGGCTCCGTGGTTCGGCTGAACGCGTCAAGGGTATAGTTGTTATTCGCGGTGACGTTCTCGTCACCGTAGATGTTCACGGCATCATATCGACCGGGATTGCCAACGCCGGTGGGACTGTTGCTCGTGGCGTCCAAGCTGTTCGCCTCCCAATCCTTCGCCTTCAAGCCGCAGAGGTTCACCTTGAAGGCCCAGTTGGCGCGGCCTTCCTTGTTCTTGAACACCTCGGCGAAACGGATGGCCAGGTCTTTCAATCCGCGTTCGCCGATCTTGTAGGTGACCGCGTGGCCTGGAAAGACCCACGGGCTCTTACTGGTCATGTTGATCACGCCATTGAACGCACCGGGACCGAAGAATGCGCTGCTCGCACCGGCAACGATATCCACCTTCATCACATCAAGATCGCTGCACCCGAGGAAATTGCCGAGGCTGAAGTTGAGCCCTGGGCTTTGGTTGTCCACCCCGTCGATCAGTTGTAGCGATCGCACCGGGCTCGTGCTGTTGAAGCCCCTTGTATTGATCACTTTGAAACCGAAGCTGGCCGCCGTCATGTCCACACCCTTCAGGTTGCCGAGACTTTCGTAGAAATCGCCGCTGGGCGCCTCGCGGATGGCCATGAGGTCCATGCTTTCCACCGTGAGCGCCGCTTGTTTGGTTTTCTCGCTGATGCGTTTGCCGCGCACGCGCGCTTCCTTCAGCACTACCTGTTCAGCCGTGAGCTTCAGCTTCAATTCCTGATCGAGACTTGGCACGACCATTTCAAGGCGCCCGTAACCGACCAGTGCGATCACCAATGTGTACGGGGGCAGACCATCAACCTTCAATGAAAAGGTGCCATCGAATTCGGTGAACACCACGTTCTGGGTCCCCTTCAAACCAACGCTGGCACTGTACAACCCTTCGCCAGTGGTGCTATCGGTCACCTTGCCGTTCAGCGTGTATTGTCCGAACGCGGATGGAGCAAATACAACGGACAACAAGCCGAAGACCCAATGGAGAGCCCGTTTGCTGAAGGCTCTTGTGCGAGGCGCGTTCTGGAGCATGCGGCTTGTCTTGCCGCCAATATAGATGCCTACACAACGGCCGAAGGTGTGCGATCGCCACCTTCGTCGTTCATTCGCCCAAGCCTTGAACCAACGGGACGAACGCCAGCATGCCCATTTCCATTTCCTTCTTCGGTGCCGCGGGCACTGTTACCGGTAGCAAACATCTGATCGAGGTCGACGGTTTGCGCATACTGCTGGACTGCGGCATGAGCCAGGGAGAAGGCCACGAGAGCGACAAGCGCAACAGGTTCTTCGGTTTCGATCCGCGCGATGTTGATGTAGTGGTGTTGAGCCATGCGCACATCGACCACAGTGGCTTGCTGCCACGACTTGTCGCGGAGGGTTTCCGTGGCATCATCTGGAGCACTCCAGCCACGCGTGACTTATGTGCCATCATGTTGGAGGACAGTGCGCGCATACAGGAAAGCGACTTCGAGTTCGACGCCAAACGCGCCAAGAAGCAGGACCGGAAACCCGACTGGCCGGAACCGCTCTACACCGTGGAAGATGTGAAGCCCACGATGGCCCACTTCCAAACGATCCAGTACAACGCCCCGCACAAGATCGCCCAAGGCATTGAACTCACCTTCACCGATGCCGGACACATACTCGGCAGCGCGGCGGTGCAATTGGCGATCGAGCAACCCACCGGCACCAAGCATATCAGCTTCACCGGCGATGTGGGCCGCTATGTGGATCGGCTGCTTCCGGACCCGGTGCCCTTTCGGCAATGCGACGTGTTGATCTGTGAGAGTACCTATGGCGACCGCGACCATGTGCCCGTTGAAGAAGCGCGCGATGAACTCCTGCACCATGTTCAGCGCGTGTGTGTGGAGCAACAGGGGAAACTGCTGATACCGGCCTTCAGTATCGGTAAAACGCAGGAGATCCTCTACACGCTGAACGCGTTGAGCAACGCCGGAAAGCTGCCGCGCATACCGGTCTTCGTGGACAGCCCGTTGTCCATCAATGCAACGGCCGTGTACCGCGAGCACAGCACCCTGCTTCAGGAGGACGTGCGCGTGGAACTTGAGCGCGACCCCGATCTGTTCGGGTTCAACGGCGTGCAGTGGATCCAGAAGCCGGAACAGAGCAAGGCGTTGAATGCCCGCAAAGAGCCGTGCATCATCATCTCCGCCAGTGGCATGATGGAGGCAGGTCGCATCCGGCATCACCTGCGTTACAACCTGCACGATGAGAAGAACGCCGTGCTCGTCGTAGGCTTTTGCGCGCCGGGTTCACTGGGCGCAAAGCTGCTGGACGGCGCCAGTGAGGTGCGCATCTTCGGCGATACCATCCCGGTGAAAGCAGCTATCCTGCGCATGGATTTCTACAGCGCCCACGCGGGGCAAAGCGAACTGATGCGCTACATCGGTTGCCAAGATGCCGCCAAAGTGCAACGCACCTTTTTGGTGCACGGTGTCGAAAGGAGCCTAACCGCCTTCAAGGCGAAGTGCGAAGGCGCAGGCTTCAAGAATGTGGTGGTGCCGAAGAGGGGAGAGAGGTTCGAACTCTAGCCCCCGAACCCCAACGCTTTCCTCAACTCCTGTGGTAGCTGTGGAAGTCGGCGGCGATCGATGAGGAAGCTGCTGAGGTCGGCGATCTCCTTGAAGATGTAGTGGCTATCGAGCGCGCCCTTGAGGTAGCCGCTGCCGGTGCTACCACCCGTGCCCATGCGCAGGCCGATCATGCGGTGTACCATGTTGATGTGGCGACTGCGCCAAAGCGCCATGCCTTCATCGATATCCAGCAGGGCGTTCAGCAGGCGGAAGGCTTGTTGGAAGATCGGTTCATCGCGGTAGAGCATGATGAAGATGGCGGCGCGACTGGCGGCAGGGGTGAGGCGGCGATCATCGCTGCCGGTCACGAAGAGCTTCTCCCACAGTTGGGCGTTCTGTTCCTCGCCTTTCACCAAGCTGCCGGTGTACACGGCTTTCAGTTTGTCGAAGAACGGGGGATCGCCAGCCGGCCAGAACCGCGTATCGAAGAAGGGCATGCGTTCCAGCCACGCGCTCACAAGTTCGAAGAGCGAGGTCTCGTTCTCGAGACTTTCGATGATGGCCTTGTGCTCCGGCTTCAGTTGGCTGGTGTAGTACTGCTTGCCGAAGCGTGCGTCCATTTTCAAGCCGAGCTTGGCTTCGAGCACTTTGAACTGCATGCTCTGGAAGCCACTGGCCGGGCGCAGCAGATCGCGGAAGTCGAGGAAGTCCAGCGGGGTCATCGTCTCCAGGATGTCGATCTGCTTCACCAGCACTTCAAGGATGCGTTGCACGCGGCCGAGGCGATGCACGGCAATGTTCAACTCGCCGCCGTTGTCGTCCACATGGCCGTCCTGGAAGATCGCGATCACGCTGCCCACCTCGTGCAGGATCTGCTTGAACCAGAGTTCGTAGGCCTGGTGGATGATGATGAACAGCATTTCGTCGTGGGCTTCCACGCCGTGCTTGTCGCTTTCGGGCGCCTGCGCGCCGAGGATCTTGTCCAGTTGCAGATAGTCGGGATAGTAAACGGAGCTCATGGTCGATCGATCGGTCGATCAGAGGATCAGAAGATCAGATGATCGCGTGAATGGGTGATTGTTCGTAGCGCGCAAAGTACGGGCGGGCCGTTCATTAGAGCTGACGGTGGTCACAGCAACCAAATGGCCAATAAGACCACCGCTGCGTTGCTCAAAAGGTTGACCACATCATTGGTCACCCACGTCAGGCCCCTAACGCGCCGTGTGCCGATATCGCTCAGCCCCTGACCATCATCGTACTTCACCTGCAACAACGCTCCAAGGAGGCTATCGAGCAACATGCCCGCCATGGCGAACGCCACGAAAAGACCAACGGCGAACGCTTGGACTGCGGCCAGCACGATCCACACGAAGCCGTTGCCATCGGCTCCTCCCGGCCCGACCAACCAACGACAGAGGACCGCCATGAGCAGTGCCCCGAGCAGTCCACCAAGAGTGCCGGCCAAACTCACCCCTCCGCTGTATCCGGGTGCGACTCGTCTCAGCGTAGCCAGGTTCCAAGTCGGCCATTTCGCATACATCCCGATCTCGCTCGCCCAAGTGTCACACGCTGCGACACATATGCTGATGGACATCCAAACCGTCTCGCGGGAGAGGTCATCGGAACAAGCGAGCAGCGCGTAGATCCCGCCCGAGCAGAACACCTGCATGGCATCGCGCGGCTTGCCGTGTTTGGCGTCGGTGCGTGCGCCGCAGTTCAACCGGCCTAGCAGCACACCGCTCAAAAGGAAAAAGAACAACGGCAGCAACCAGAACCAGCCTTGTCCGATGACCACGGATACACCGATGGCACTGGCCATCAATGCGCCGCCACGGGTAAGCACCTTGTATCGCACCGCCAAGAGCACGAACGGCACGGCACACGCCGCAGCAAGTAGTCCGTTGATCAAAGCACCGGTCATTCGCCGGTCAAGCTACGTTCAGGCAGCGGCCTTCATGGGCTGTTGATCGCCGCGTTGACCCAGCCATCGCATAAAGCGGTAGTGCGAAGCCACGGCCTTGCCTACGGTGGGGAAGCTGGTGTACTGTACGCCGTGTTCCTTGCACACCTCTTGAACGATGGGTGCAATGGCAGGGTAGTGCACATGGCTCACGCGTGGGAACAGGTGGTGCTCGATCTGAAAGTTCAAGCCGCCGACCACCCAGTTCACGAATTTGCTGCGCATGGCGAAGTTGGCCGTGGTGATCACCTGGTGCTTGGCCCACTCCTGAGCGATACGCTTGTCGTTGTAGCCCTCTTCGAAGTGCACGCCTTCCACCACATGTGCCAGCTGGAACACAATGGCCAGCGTAAGGCCCATGGCAAAGTGCATGGTGAAGAAGCCGATGATCCAAGGGGTGAAGCCCAGCAGGTAGATGGGCAGTGCGATATAGAAGAACACGTACAGCAGTTTGCTCACCCAGAAGATCACGTGCTCCTTCAGCGGGAACGAACTGATGGGGGTGCGGTACACTGCCCCGGTGAAGTACTTCACGAAGTCCATGGCGAACGCCCACAGGAATGAGGACAGTCCATAGATGAGGAACATATAGAAGTGTTGGGTGCGATGGGCCGGGTTCCACTTCTGGCTTTCGCACTGGCGGATCAGCGGCAGCTTGGCGATATCGTCGTCCACGCCATCCACGTTGGTGTAGGTGTGGTGGATGATGTTGTGCTTCAACTTCCATATGAAGGCATTGCCGCCGAGACAATTCAGGCTGAGGCCTGCGATGTCGTTCACTTTCTGGCTTTCGCTGAAGCCGCCATGGCAGGCATCGTGCATGATGTTGAACCCGATGGAGGCCAGCGTGAAGCCGAACAGACCGCAGAGCACCAAGCCCAAGTACCACGGCAACGGAACGAAGAGCAGGGTGCTGTAGATCACCACCGCACCGATCAGCAGGATGATCGCCTTGGAATACAGGGCGGCATTGCCGGTGCGCTTGATGCCCTTCTCGCGGAAATAGGCATCCACCCGTTTGTTGATGGCGGCATGGAAGCCGCTCGTCGCTTGGTCGAATGTGATCTTGCTCATGCTGGGCCTTTGCTGCACATGTATCCTCCTTCGGGTCCCGGCAACGCGGTCCCGCTCATCCATCCGTATCAATCCTTCCGGCCCAGCGACCGCAGGAAGCGGTAGTGGCTGGCAATGGCTCCGCCCATGGTGCGGTAGTGCGTGTAGGGAATGCCATGCTCACGGCATACCTCCTGCACGATCGGGGAGAGCTTCGGGTAGTGCACGTGGCTGATCCTGGGGAACAAGTGGTGCTCGATCTGGAAGTTGAGGCCACCGGTAAGCCACGAGATCACCTTGTTGCGCATGGCGAAGTTGGCCGTGGTGAGCACTTGGTGGGCAGCCCATTCCTGCTCGATCTTCTTGTCGGTGCGGGCCACCTCGAAGTGGGTGTCCTCCACCACGTGCGCCACTTGGAAAACGATGGCGAAGGCCATACCCATGCAGGCGTGCATAACGAAGAACCCGACCAGCCAAGGCCCCCAGCCGAGCACCATGATGGGCAGGGCACAGTAGAAGAACATGTACAGCACTTTGCTCGCCCAGAAGATCACGTGCTCCTTAGCGCTCATGTGAGCGATCGGGGTGCTCTGGATCTTGCGGGTGAAGTACTTGCGGTAGTCGGCTGCGGTAACCATCAGTATGCTGGTGCCGCTGTACAGCAGGAAGCCATAGATGTGCTGCAGGCGATGGATCCAATAGCGCTTCTGGTTGTTGCTCTGGCGCAGCAGCGGTTGCAGTTGGATGTCATCGTCCATACCATCCACATTGGTGAAGGTGTGGTGCACCACGTTGTGCTTCATCTTCCACATAAAGGCGTTGCCGCCTAAGCAGTTGGCTGTCAGGCCCATTAACTCATTCAGCCAAGGCTTGGTACTGTAGCTGCCATGGCAGGCATCGTGCATTACATTAAAGCCGATGAGGGCCAAGGCCAAACCCAGCAAACCGGAAAGGACGATCGCCAGCCACGCGGGCATGGTAACGGCGAGGAGCACGATGTAAAGGGCCAATGCGCTGGGCAGCAGCACAGCCGTCTTAACGTGCAGAGCGGTATTGCCGGTGGGCTTCACTTTGTGCTCCGCGAAGTAGGCATCCACTCGGGCCTTCAGGGTTTCCTGAAAGCCGCCGCGTTGGTTGAGGAAGGTGACCTTGGGCATACGTTGGTTTTTTCGATCGAGGGGCGAATGTAACCCCCGATATCCGGGGCTCATTGACGCCGGTCAGGGTGATTATCAACGGGGGTGGTGAAGACAATGAACATGACACCCCCGTGACCGATCGCGAACCGCGGATAGCGCAGGAGCGTATCCATGGCCCCGCTATGCTCAAGCTTCCGTTCGGCTTCTTGTTCCTTTTATGCAGTGCAGCACCTTGCGTCGCGCAGAACGAGGTGCCGCCCTTGGTGGACCTGTCCGTGGAACCGGTGTACGCCATGGTGGATCAGCCGCCCGAATACCCGGGTGGGCAAACCGCCCTGCGCAACTACCTGCTGCGCAACATGGTACTGCCCGACAAACTTGACCGGACGGTCATTGCCGGTACCGTGAAGGTGCGCTTCGTAGTGGACCGCAACGGCAATGTGCGCGACCCCAAGGTCATCTTCAGCCTGCACCCCGATGTGGATGGCGAAGCCCTGCGCTTGATCGGCACCATGCCCCTGTGGCAGCCCGGTCACCTCCGCAACAAGGCCGTGAACGTGATGTACGTGTTGCCCATCACCTTCGGGGGGTGACATTCGCCTTTACCGCCGCTTGCCACCTCCCTTGTGCTCCTTGCGCTCATCCATGCGTTGCTGGCGCAGTTCCATCATCTTGGCATACTGCTCTTCGGTGAGCACCGTCTTCAGTTCCGTATCGCGACGGGTCTGGATATCCTTCATCTTCTCGCGCTTTGCCTGCCGCTCGGCTTCCGTTGGTTCAAGGGCGCGCATTTCCTCGGCGTAGCGCTTGTTCATGGCTTCCACTTTGGCGGCCTGATCGGCATCCAAGGCAAGCTCTTTGGTCATTTGCTCGGTGCGCTGTTCGGCGCGATCGGCCGGGTTGCGCTTTTCGCGCGGTGCATCCTGGGCATTGGCGGTGGTGCAGAGCAGCACGGTGGCCAGCGCCAGGGTCGATGAGATGATCTTCATGATGTTCGGTGTTGTTTCCGGCTATTGGGATGCGAACGACGGGCAATGGTTTGATCGTGGAAGCGCCTTCCATCTACCCACTAGTGGGTGATCTTGGTGCATATCCCTTGCGGCGTTCATTCCCTTTTCTACTTTCAGCGCACCAACCCCACACACTACCCACGATGGCAACCACATTGAGCAACCCCCGACTGGTGAATACCCCCGGCACCCCTGTCAGTGGCGTGACACCTTCCTCCGGCTTCGACGGCGTGAACACCTGGGCAGTGACCGGGCAGAACGGCAACGTTGTTACCCTGAGCTACACCACCCGCAACGGCTCCAGCGCCGGCGTGAACGGCGACCTTATGTCCCTCACCTTGGGCACCACGGTCACATCCAATACGTACGTGCAGGTAACGCTTGCGTTCACAGGCAAGAGCGACCAGAACAACTGGACCGTGAACGTGGTGACCGCCCCGGCACCCGGCAAGTCGAACAATACCACCATCAAATTCCAGAAAGGGAACGGAGGAGGTGGCTCCAAGTAGATGCCTATGTTGGATGCCGCTCGTGCAGTATCCGGATCTCCATTCGTTGAACAGCCTCTGCATAGGGCGTGCAACTGGAAAAGCACTTATCGATCTCACCGAAACTTACCAATTTCCCTAACCCTTAAACCTCAACACAATGGCAACTCTATCAAATGCCGGCACGGCCGGAACTCTCCCTGCAGCGATCGGCGGATCTGGCATTACAGGCGGCGGAAACGATGGCAGCGTAACCTGGTCCGTTGGTGGACAATCAGGTTCTACGGTCTATCTGCAAGCCAGCGGTAATGTCGCGAGTGCGTCGTTGAGCGGCAATACGCTCACTGCGACCATGAACAAGAGCGGTAGCGCTAATTATGTCACTGTTCAAACCAGCGACCCAGCCAATTTCACGATCCAAGTTGGGTCTTCCGGGAACAGCACCGTAAGATTCCAAAAGGGGAATGGTGGCGGGCATTGATCGATCGCGGCTGACCGCCTTTTTCTGTACAAGCGCTTTGCTGCTTGCATCCTTCAACAGCACAGCACAACGAACGACCCGCCCGCAGCCACCTCGGTTGTGGGCGGATAGCGTTTTGCGTGTGCTAGAGCAGAACCGCGAACGCGAGCCCCATACGACATTGGAGCTGACGGCCCGGATGTTGGCCGCATATCGGAATGATCGCGACACATGCCAAATGGCCGGGGTGCAAGCATTCAGGTGCCTGAGTTTCGATCAATTGGGCCAGCTCGATTCAGCCATGTTGGCCATGCAGTTGACCTTCAAGTGGTTCCAACCCGGCTGCGACAGCTTGGTGCTAATGAGGGCCTACTTGGGCATGAGTAACGTGTACTTGAGCCTTGGTGAGAACCGCTTGGTGGATTCTGTATCCGCAGCGGCGGTCCGCCTTTGGAATCCCCGATGGTCTTTCACTGCCGTACGCAATGGCCTCTACACCAACAGGGCGATAGCACGCGTACAAATGGGTGACTTCGATGGCGCGCTGGCAAGCTTCAGGGCGGTGTTGCGAGTGGCGCGTGACGAGAACAATGCACAAGACGTGGATGACGCGCTCACGAACATCGGGGTACTTAAGAGCATGCAGGGAGAGCTCGATAGTTCGGACCACTACTTCAATTCTGCGTTGGAAGCGGCCCGGTCGAAGAAGAATGTCAGTAGGATGGTAAAGCAGTTCATGAACCTTGCGGACAATCAGCGTACTCGGGGGCATACAGGTGCGGCGATCGCGCTATATGATTCAGCCCTTGTGCTCTCTCGGACCTCCGGCGACTTGAAAGAACAATCGTGGATCGAGGACCAGATGAGCAGATCCTATGCGGATCTGGGCGATCACGCCATGGCGAACGAGCACTTGCGCGCGCACTTGCAACTGAAGGACAGTTTGCTGAACACCGAAAAAGTCCGTGTGCTCACTGAAATGCAGGAGAAGTACGAGAGCGAGAAGAAGGCGAAGGAGATCAAGGAACTACAGGTGCAGAAGCTGGATGCCGATCTGCGAACCGAGAAGGCTCGGCGCACCAGGAACATCTACCTCTTCGCCGGTATCGGCGTGCTCGGGTTGGCCGGCGGGCTGTGGAACATGTTGCGGTATACGCGGCGTTCACGCACCGCCATCCAGAAAGAGAAGGATGTGAGCGAGGGCCTGTTGCTCAACATCCTGCCGGAAGAAGTCGCAGCCGAACTGAAGGTGAAGGGCTACGCCGATGCGAAGGAATTCGACACGGCCACCATCCTCTTCTCCGACTTCAAGGGCTTCACGGAACTGAGCGAGAAACTCACGGCGGCCCAGCTCATCGACGAGTTGAACATCTGCTTCAAGGCTTTCGATGGCATCATGCACCAGTACCACGTGGAGAAGATCAAAACCATCGGCGACGCATACATGGCCGCCGGCGGATTGCCCGACACCGCGAAAGGTGCCCCCGCCGATGTGCTGATGGCGGCGTTGGACATGCAAGCATTCATGGCTACCTACGGCGCCGAACGGGAGCAGCAAGGCCGTCCGCACTTCACCATGCGCGTGGGCCTGCACACGGGTGCGGTCATCGCGGGCATCGTGGGGGTGAAGAAGTTCGCGTACGACATCTGGGGCGATACCGTGAACACGGCAAGCCGCATGGAAAGCAGCGGCGAGGTGGGCCGCGTCAACGTTTCCAATGCCACCTACCTCTTGGTGAAAGACGACACACGCTTCGCGTTCACGTCGCGCGGCATGGTGTCAGCGAAGGGAAAAGGCGAAATGGAAATGTGGTTCGCGGAGCGCAAGGCGTGAACGCTGTCCGCACTGTACCGCCTCACGGGTGCACCACACAGTCGCGCCACGGCGCATAACACTGGCGCATGGCCTCTTGCAGCAGTTCGTCATCGTCACAATCGAGCGTTAGCGTGAAGGGCAGCTCCTTGCTCACCCAATTGCGCCATCGGCTGGGTTCGAAGTAGGTGAAGCTCCACAGCTTGTCCTCGTACAGGAAACTGCGTTTCACGCCCCGCGGGAATTCCAACGTGAGCACCGGTTTCGTATACGCGGTATCCACGAACTGCACCACGATGTTCTGCTTGTCGGGCGAAACGGTCACCACGCGCACCTCCATGTCGTGGAACCGGTGTACCTCGCCGCGCTTGATCTTCTCGTTGTACGTACTGTCCAGCACGGGCGCGGCCTGCGCGGCTTTGCCGGGCACCACGGGTATAATGCCCCACCATTGTTTGCTGAAGACGTACGCCGCGGTCACGGCCAACGTATCCAACGTGCGATAGGTGATCTTCACGTAACCGCTATCGCCCCAGTTGGTGCCGAAGGAGTTGAGGAAGGTGAAAGTGCTGTCCCGATCATCGTATCCGGTGCATACCATGGCGTGGCCCATGTTGCACACATCGGTATCGTTCACGGCGATGTTGTCCCATATAAAAGGACGCCCTTCCCTTGCGGCGCTGTCGCCTCCGAGCACGAACGAACAATCGACCCAGAAGCACACCACCAACGGTTCCTTGCGGGCCATGTGGTATTTCCACTGCACGGCATCGAAGGGGTTCTGGGAACGGCCCCGCCCTTTGTTGGTGCGCCAGATCTGCACGGGTTGTGGGAGTGTATGGGGCTTGGCGATCACGAGGGCGGTGGTATCGAGCGGGTCCTCGCAACCAGTGTTGCTGCTGTTGTACGGATACTGCTGCCAGCGGCAGTTGCCCCATTTGCACGCCACATCGATCGTGCTCCCGATGTTGACGCCGGAGAGGCAAGTGTTGCGCGACGTGTCCGGCTGCACGTACTGTTTCACCATGTTGAACAGGAAGCCCGGACTGTACACCTCCTCCGGATCGGGAGGCAGGCTCTTATCGGGCCGTCGGTTGCTCTCCCAGTTGTTGCGGAAGCTGGCCAGGCCATAGCCCAGCGACCAGGCCGTACACGATGCCTGCTTGTGCTGGTCGCCCGCCACCGGGAAGTAAGGCGATAGGTCCAAATGGCGGGGCAGGTACACACCGGGCGGTAACTTGAAGTCGTGCTCAATGGCGAACTGCAACTCCTCACCGGAATCGGGGAACATTACCCCCGACCGTCGGCCGGAGCTCTGCCCACACAAGATGCCGGACACGAGCAGCACACAGGAAAGGAACAGGAGCGATCGCATAACAGGTCGGCTGAACTTGCGGAAAGATAGAATTGTGGAGCGGGAGTGGGGCCGGGCTTCCGCAGCGCCTTACGTTCATGCCATCAACGCACTCTTCGCCGACCACATGCACCACCACCACCATCCGTTGGTCAAACAACTTCTTCCGCTGTTGTCACTGCTGCTGATCTCGTCCTGCAGTGGCCAAGCCAAGGTGGATGTGGCCAACAACACCGCGACCATCGGCGACACGGCCGCGCATCATGCGCCGAAAAGCATCACCCGCAATGTGCTGCAGGACAAACGGGGCACGTACTGGTTCGCCACGTGGGAGGGTATCATTTCGTACGACGGCAAGCAGTTCACGAACGTTACCATGACCGAAGGGCTGGAGAAATTCCATGTCTTCTCGCTGTTGGAGGATGCAGCGGGGATCCTCTGGTTCGGCACCATTGGCGGCGGTGTGTACCGGTACGATCCGTCGGCGGCACGAACGGAAGGTGGAACGGCCTTCACGTTGCTCACCACGGCCGACGGTCTTGCACACAACAGCATACTGTGCATGCTGCAGGACGCGGCCGGCAACATCTGGTTCGGTACCGAAGAAGGCGCGAGCCGCTATGACGGAAAGACGTACACCCATTTCCCGATCCAGGATGACCCGGGGCTCAACGTGAATTCCATTGCGCAGGACAGCAGCGGAACACTCTGGTTCGGCACACGCTATGGCACGGTAGGCGACCTGCATCGCTATGACGGATCATCCTTCACCCCGATCGAGCGCAGCCCCGGAACGCGCTTCTGGAACGTGCGCTCGGTGATCGAGGATCGAACCGGTGCCCTTTGGATCGGCGGACAGGACGGGCTTGTGCGCTACACAGCAGGAACCTCCACGCAGGTCTCCACCTATTTCACCGGATACATCTTCGAGGATGGGGCAGGGCACCTGTGGTTGAGCGAAGACCACCCCGCCCAATGGCTGTTGAACCGATCCGACGGCGCAACCACCACCACCATCGCCACCGGCCGAATGATCTTCGGTAGCACGGAGGATGCCTCCGGCCACATCTGGTTTGGCACCACGGATGGGGTAGGGCGGTACGATGGAAAGAGCGTTACGCTTTTTGTGGAGTAGGCGCTCCCCAGACTTGCTTGGATAGATCGAAGTGCATGACTTTCCGAAAGACCGAATGGTCGATCACGCCCTGCGCTTCGCCGACTTTCCGCAACCCCGGCCCCGGGGCATGGCGTACTTGGTGCATGCGCAACACCATCGCTCTTCTCCTGGTCGGCACGGCCAGTGGCCTCTCAGCCGCTACGTACCATGTGTCCAACGCCGGCAGCAACGGCAACAGCGGTCTATCGCAAGCACAGGCCTGGGCCACGGTGCAGCACGCCGCCGACATTGCGTTGGCAGGCGATAGTGTGCTGGTGCATGCAGGGAGTTACCAAGGCTTCGCCGCCATGGACAATAGTGGCACGCCCAATGCGCCCATCGTGTTCATGAGCGTTGGCGGCCTCGTGAGCATCACCTCACCCTGTGCGTACAACAATCTGGACGGCATCAATGTGGAAGGGGTGGAGTGGATCGTGATCGAAGGGTTCACAGTGAACGACATGCCGCGCACCGGCATCCGCAGCGCGCTTACCGATCACGTCACCATCCGCTACAACAGCTGCCACAGCAACTACAAGTGGGGCATCCTCACGGGCTTCGCCGAGCATGTGATCATTGAACACAACACCTGCAGCGGAAGCGAGGACGAGCACGGCATCTACTTCAGCAACAGTGCCGACGATCCGATCATCCGCTACAACCATTGCTTCGACAACAACGCCAACGGCATCCACATGAACGGGGATATCAGTTTGGGTGGAGATGGCACCATCAGCAACGCGCAGGTATACGGCAACGTGATCCATGGCAACGGCGTTGGCGGCGGCAGTGGCATCAACTGCGACGGCGTCATCAACTCGACCTTCTTCAACAACCTGTTGTACGACAATCATGCGAGCGGCATCAGCCTGTACCAGATCGACGGCGGATCGCCCAGCACGGGCAACAGGGTGTACAACAACACCATCATCAACGCGAGCGATGCCCGGTGGTGCGTCAACATCACCGATGGTTGCACGGGCAACCAAGTGATCAACAACATCCTCATCAACCAGCACGCATGGCGCGGCAGCATCGTCATCGCGGCCGATGCGCTCACCGGGTTCGTCAGCGATCATAACCTGGTGGTGCCGAGCCTCTCGCCGGATGGCGATGCCACCATCCTCGACCTGAGCGGTTGGCAGGCGTTGGGCTACGATGCCAATTCGCAGATCGCCGATGCGCAGGCGCTGCTGTTCACGGATCCAGTGAACGGTGATCTCCATGTGTTGAACAACGCCGCCCAACAGGTGGATGCGGGCACGAGCGCGGTGAACGCGGTGGTGTTGGTGGATCTTGACGGCACTGCGCGTCCGCAGGGATCTGGCTACGACATCGGGTGCTACGAAAGCACCTTCAGCACCGCCGTGCAACCGGTAAGTATGGGCGGCGCGCCGCAGTTGTGGAACACGAACGAAGGGTTGATGGCCGTGCACGCCGTGGCTTCATCAATACACTTCTACGATCCGCTGGGTCGCCTCCTGGGATCCACTGCCGTGAATGACGACGGCATCATTCGGATCATGGTGCCCGATGGGACCTTGGTCGCTGTGTTGCGCAATGCGCGCAGTGAGAAGCTCTCGGCGGTGACGTTGGCCCCGTGAGCGATCAGCGTAGCAAGGTGACGTAGCCCGCCTTGTCCACCTGTTCGCCCTTGATGGTTTCGCCGTTGAACACATAGTAGTATGTGCCGTCAGGAGTTTCGCGCAGCGGTTTCCATATCAGATCGTCACTGTTGAAGCTCGATGTTTCGTGCACCACCATGCCCCAGCGGTTGTAGATCGTCATGGTATACGTGCGGAAGCCCGCGAATTCCATGAAGTAGAACCCGTCGTTGGGTCCATCGCTGTTGGGCGAGAACACGTTGGGGATCACCACCACGGGATCGGAGCACACATGGATGGTGTAGGCGTAGGTAGAGAACGCCGTGACCGGACACGCATCGTCGGTGGCCACGATCTGGAAGTTGGCGTACTCTGCTCCATAGCCGGTGGGGTCCCAGCAAACGGTTGCGGTAACGGGATCGGTGCCGGTGTAGGAGAAGGTGGAGCCCGGCAACGCCGTGAGCACGTTGCTCACTAGGGTAACGGTCTGCCCGCTGTCGGGGTCAACGATCACCAATTCGAAGCAGAAGTTGTCGGCATCGCACGCATCCAAGGTGTACGGCGCAATGACCTGCCCCGCGCTCGGGTTTACCACCGTGCCCGTTGTAGGATCGGGCGGTGTGTTGGCGCACGGGATGATCACGAACTGCATATCGCGCATCACGGTGCCGATGATGTTCCCCAAGTCATCGGTCTGCGTCACCAATACGGTGATCACGAAGTTGCCCAACTGCATGGGTGTGAACGTGAGCACGCCGGTGCTGGGATCGATCGTGATACCGATGATCGGTTGGTCATAGGAATACCCAGCCGCGTACAAGCAGGGCAGGCCCGGTGCTTCAAGCGCCTCCACGAACGTGTAGGTGAGGTTGTCGCCATTGGCTTCCGAAGTGCCGAACGTGTAGGAGGTGGGTGCGCCTTGGCACAAGTAGGGAACGGGCGTGGAGGCGAACGTGGGGGAATCGTCGCAGTTGAAGGACTGGCTGTACATGGTGGTCTCGATGTACATATCGGTGCTCTGGTCGTCCACCTGCAGGTTGTCGATGGCGGCGTTGCGGCAGCACAGTGTCCATGAGAACGTGATATGGTCACAGGGCGGCAGGGTGACGATGGTGGTGTACACATGCCGTTGGATGCCGGGCAGCGTGCCGCCATTGCACGTGCTGTTGCTGAGGTCGGATGCGCACAACTGCGAAACCTCTTCCACGCTGATGCGGTCCACGGTGATGGTGGACGATACGCCACAGGGGTTGTTGATGGTGAGCGATTGTGTGGGTTGCAGCTCGGAACCGAAGCAGTCGCGGTGCAGGGTCAACGTCACCTCGAACTGGTTGTTGCCGAGGCAGTGGTAGGTGATCTCGGCTGCGGCAACGTGAGTGGCGTTGGCCGCGTTCGGCAAACAAAGGGCAATACCGACCAAGGCGGTGAGCGCGAACTTCTGTGTCATGGGGGGAGTGGTTCCGGTAGGAAGACGCGCCCGACGGCCGGATACGTTGTACGCCTTGCCGTGAACATAGCGAACGGGAGCGGTGTGGCTGCCGGATCGGACGGGTGGGCCCCTGGACCGGTCAGTGATACAGGAGCACTGTTTTGTAGCGTTTCACCACACATCGTTGCCGCGATCGTGGAATGCGCGCCACAGCCGAATGACCCGCCGGTCGAGGGCCGTGATCGCCGATCGCAGTGCTGGCGGTGGTTTCCACTCATTCGACTACGGCACGGCATACCGATCGCGATCCGCTCATCAAACCAAAACCACGGATCATGAGGAACCAAACGATGGCACTCGGTGCCGCACTGCTGATGGCTATCGGCGTTAACGCGCAGACCACGACCACACAGGCGATCCATACCGAGAGCGGGATGCACCAGTGCATCAGCATTACCGATGAAGCTGCATGGACCTCGTTAGGCCTGAAACCCGATCAGATGACACGGGTGAAAGCGATCCAGGCCGATTGCGCAAAAGCGTGCGCGGCCATGACCGCCGAGGAAAAGACCAAGCAGGAACGAGGCACCATGGATAAGCACGAAGAGCAGATCAAAGCCGTGCTGACCAGCGAGCAGTACACCAACTGGCGCAAGTGGTGCGCCGCGAAGGCGGGCGAAAAAGCGGAGAAGTCGAAGACACTTGAGCCTGAATTGAAGAAGTGACCTTATCCGGGGGGGTGAGGATAACGACTTCATTCGGACGAACGCTCCCGGCCATGGCCGGGAGCGTTTTCGTTATGGCCTGATCAACGTATTGCGAGACGGCTCCAAATGGCGGAGTCCCTGAAAACCCCATCCCAATAGAAGTTCTCCTTGAAGAGCCCTTCGCGCACGAAGCCGTGCCGCGCGAGCAAGGTGTTCGAGGCCACGTTCAGCGGGTCGGTATCGGCCTCGATACTGTGGAAACCAAGGCGCTCGAAACCGCAGGCCACGGCT
>CADECG010000059.1 GCA_902825795.1 uncultured Bacteroidota bacterium | reverse complement strand
AGCTCTGGTCCTTCGTGGCGTCCAAGCCACGTGAAACCACCCACCTGCCCTTGTCTTCGCGCACCTTGGCGTAATGCCCCGTCGCGGTGATCGGGCAATCCATCATATCGGCACGCTTCAGCAATGCTTCCCATTTGATGAAGGTGTTGCAGAGCACGCACGGATTCGGCGTACGCCCGGCCATGTACTCCGTGGTGAAGTTGCCGATGATGTGCTCGCCGAACTCTTCGCGGATGTCGAGGATGATGTGGTGGAAGCCACGGCTAACGGCCATGTTCCGCGCATCGGAAATGCTGTCCAGATCGCAACAACCCGTAATGCGTTTGCCCCCGCTTGCATCAGCGTAGTCCCATGTCTTCATGGTCACACCGATCACTTCGTAGCCTTCTTCGTGCAGCATCAATGCAGCCACGGAGCTATCAACGCCCCCGCTCATCGCCACCAGGACCTTGCCGTGCTTGCTCATGGCGTTGCGCTTTTCAGCACACCATCGGCATACTCTTCCGTGCGCAACAGCTTGCCTTTCTCGTCGTAGTGCTTCACCGTGCCATGCAATTGTCCATTCACGTAATTGCCTTCGCGTTTCTTCGTCTGTCCCTTCAACTCGCGTTGCACGTCACCGGCAAAAACACCTTCCGGGGTCGGCGTCATCGGCTTGTTCACCCAGGTGCCGTTGCCGTACCACTCCGTGAACGGTCCGTCCATCGCACCCTTCTTCCACGTCACCTCTTCCTTCAACTGCTCGTCGTCGTAGTACTCCTTGAACACCCCGTTCTCCTTCTTCGAGGACGTGAGTTCACCGGCCGAGTACAACATCTGTATCAGAATGCTGCCGTCCTCGTTCCAGTAGAACCACGTGCCATCGCGGCTCCCTTTCACCATGCTGCCTTCGATCTCTTTGCGGCCGTTCGTGTAGTACCAGGTCATCACACCCTCGGGGTCGCCATTCACGAACCGCCCTTCGGCTTTCACTTTGCCGTCAGTGAACCATTGACGCCATTGCCCGTGCTTACGACCGTGCTCGAATCCGGTCCGTTCGGCTTCGGTGCCATCGGCATAATAGCTGACCTCATCACCGTGCGGGGTGCCCAGCTGCAGGCGCTCCACTTTGCGCAGCTTGCCATCCTCATCGAAGTAATTCCACAAACTGTCTTTGGCCTGGCCCACGTACTTGCCGCTTGCCATAACGCGACCGTTCGCATGGAAATGCTGTGCGCGGGAGGTCTTCCCGTCCGGTGCAAAGAGCTGGATAGTCGAGACCAGTCCATCCTCCGTCCAATGCTTGAATTCGCCTTGTGGCTTATCGTCCGTGAACTGCCCGGTGTAGCGCACCTTCCCGTTCGGCCAGTTCTTGCTCCATGCACCCTGCTTCCGACCTTGGGCATCGGTGGCATTCTGTGCAGTGGAGAACGAAAAAGCCGCCAACAGCGCGGCCAAGGTGAGGGTGCGTAGGGTCATTTGAACAGGTGGCGAAGATACCGGCAGCAAGGGCCGTACCCTTCATGCTGGGTGCGGAGGAAGGTTACCCGGTGTCCCAAGGTCTCAACTGAAGGAGGTGGTGCGCATCTTCAGCCCGGCATGAACAAGCAAAGCCCAATGGACCAAAGGGAACAACGGGGGCTGTTGGGCAGCGTCGTGCGATGGATCCTGACGATACTTGGCCTCGCGCTGACACTTTTGTGGGTAGCCTTCTGGAACGGCTACCCGACATTCTATCCGGACTCAGGCACCTACGTGGAATGCGGGTTTCTTCTCGAAACACCAGTTGATCGTCCGATCACATATGGGCTGTTCTTGGCGGCGACAAGTCTCGGTGGCCTCACTCTTTGGGCGACTGTATTCACGCAAACCCTTTTGCTCTGCATCACAACTGTGGCTTTCGTCCGGTTGTTCGTCCTGAAGGGTTGGTTCTTGCCGGTCTTGATCTCCGCTGTTGTCTCGGGGGTTTCCTTCCTCGCCTCACAAGTGATGACGGATGTATTCACTTCGATCATGATCATGTCGATGGTGCTGTTCACGCTTTCGGAGAAGCATCGCATTCGCTGGCTTATTGTCTTCACGGTGACCTGCGCAATGCACACTTCGCACTTGCCGGTTGCATTACTTCTGCTGCCACTACTCGCGATCTTGACACGATTGACCGTTGCTGCCGGTTGGGGAGCGACGTGGAAGAAGACATGGGGCCTTCTTGCCGCTACAGTTGTGGCCTACGTAGCACTCAATATCTCCGTGGTCAAATCCACGGAAGTCTTCTATTCAGCACACTTGGCCCAGACACGTGATCTTAATGAGTTCCTGCATCGCAAATGCCCGGAAGCGAACTACGAGCTATGTGCCTTGAGGGATTCCTTGCCGCAAACGGCGGATGAGTTCTTATGGGACGAAGGCGGCATTGCTCACAGCTATCCCAACCGTGATCGCATGAAAGCAGACTTGGGAAATATCATCGGCGATATGCTACGGGATAGGATCTCTCAAGAGCGGATCATCCGCAGCCCTCTGCGCTACGGCACTGAACAACTCACAACCTTTGATGCTGGTGAAGGCAACACCCGGTTCCCACCCGGCTCTAGTTTACACAAGCGCATCGCCCGCTATTTCTGGCATGAGCTGGGGCAATTCGAAGGCATGCGGCAAAATGAACCAGCCTCATTAGGGACTTCACTCAGTGTATTGAATCGGTTCTATCGAATGGCCACGTACTTCTCGGTGTTTGTGCTGTGCTGCACCTTGGTGTTGATGTTCCGCAGCGAAGAAAGGCGATTTGTGACCTGTACGGTTTTCGTTCTTGCGGCATACGTGATAAACTGCTTCGTGAATGCCGGTCTGGTGGTTGTCGCCAGCAGGTTCGGGGCCAAGCTCATTTGGCTGTTCCCTCTGCTGGCAGCGATCAGCATCGTTTGGCTTGTAGTCAACAGACAAACGGCCCCTGCGAGGAGCAAGAAATAGGAAGCTCTCCCGCGCTACTTGAAGATCGCCGAATGCACCACGCCGTCTGCCAACGCATGGCCTCGGTACATACCGCTGCAATTGAAGTCGAGCACCAGATTGCCGTCGCGGTCCACGGCGATGAGGCCGCCGTCACCGTCCATCGGTGGGAGTTTCTCGTGTACCACGATCCGCACGGCCTCGGCCAACGAAAGGCCTTTGTAGTCCATGAGGCAATGGACATCGTGCGCCACAACGGCGCGCAAGAACGGTTCGCCATGGCCGGTGCAACTGATGGCGCACGTGCTGTTGTTGGCATAGGTGCCACTGCCGATGATCGGGCTGTCGCCGATGCGTCCGAACTTCTTGTTCGTCATGCCCCCGGTGCTGGTGGCTGCGGCCAAGTCGCCATGGGCATCGCGGGCAACGGCACCAACGGTCCCGAACTTCTTACCATCGCTGTGGTCCAATAGGTAGACGTCGGTACCCTTGGTCTGTTGCCATTGGTCGTACCTGAACTGATCGAAGAAGTAGGCGTCGTCCTCCAACTCCAATTTCTGTTGGTATGCGAATTCGAACGCACCACGTCCGCTCAGCAGCACATGCGGGCTGTTGTCCTTGATGCGGCGCGCCAGCACGATCGGATTCTTCACGTTGCGGACACCCGCTACCGCCCCCGCCCCTCTTGTGCGACCACACATGATGCTCGCGTCCAACTCGTGGGTCCCTTCGGCGGTGAACACCGCACCCTTGCCGGCATTAAAATGCTGGCAATCCTCCAATGCGACCACCGCAGCCTGCACTGCATCGAGCGCGGTGCCACCAGACTTCAGCACCGCATACCCACGGCGCACTGAGAGTTCCAGTCCATCGCGGTACTGTTTCTCCTTGGCCGTGGTCATATCAGCAACTGGAATGGTGCCTGCCCCGCCGTGTACTGCGATCGAAATGTTGCTCATGTGTTTCATCCCGACCTGTCGGGGGCCTCAAAGGAAGAGATCAATTCAAGGAGGTAACGCTTTTGCGATGCAGGTACGGCACCAACAACCCGATGCCCGCACCAACGGCGTAACCCACGACCACATCGGTAGGGAAGTGTTTCCCGGCACGCACACGCAAATAGCCCATCAACACTGGCACCGCAGCGGCGCCGATCCATACTGCTGTCTTCGCGCTACTGGGTAAGTCACTGCGCTGTAGCACGCTTGCAGTTGTGAAGGTGAGCGCTGCACAGTTCGCGGTATGCCCGCTCCAGAAGCTCAGGTAGCTCTCGCTCTCCGCGTGCAAGTGCGCAGGTACATCCGGGTTGTACCGGTAAGGGCGCGGGCGCTGTGCCAACTCCTTCGTGAGGTTCGTTAGACTACTTGTGAGGAGAAAGGACTCAGCCGCCAACACGACAGGCAACAACGGCTGATCGCCTTTCTGCTGCGCGATCATGCCCGCCAATGAACCAGCGGCCGCGCCTAGGAACAACCAGTCACTGACTTTGGCAGCACCACCGGAATAATGAAAGGTGGCCACGCGATCAAAGCCATTCACCGAACTGCGATCGAGCAACTGCCCTGCATCGGCATGAAAACGATCTCCGACACCGAAGCCCAGCACCACGGCACCGTGCAGGGCGAGCGGCGCTCCGACCAACGGCACATCCAGCCCCCACCGCAACTCGTGCGCGTTCTGTGCCCCGACATGGATCGACAAGGCCAGAACGCACGCGGTCCCGACAAGTCGGGACCGGCGCGCAGAGCTATGATGATGGTTGATCAATCGGTGATGATAACACCCGTGGCAGTGAACGCCAGTTCGTTCGTGGGTTCGGTGATCTTTTCGATCTCCTCCTTGCTCTTGCCGGCGTCCTCGGCATAGTGCCGCAGTGCGGCCACATCCGTCACTTCGCGACGGACGGTGCCCTCCAACACGGCTTTCTTCCCTTCCAACCCGTGGGTCGGCACAAAGAAGCTGTAGTCGATGAACCGCACCTTCATGGTGCTGCCGTCGGCCAACTTGGTATCCATCCAGCAGCCCTTCTTCGTGCAGCTGGTAATGATCTCGCACTGGATCTTGGCGTCCATGCTGTCCTTGCCTTGCATCGCGGCAACGAAGTCCGCACTGCTCATGGCGCCATCAGCGGTAATGAGCGAGCCATAGTGCCCCGGAGGCAATTGTCCTGCGCTGTCGGCCGCAGCATGTTCATGATCGTGACCGTCGTGATCATGTTGCTCACTGGTCTGTGGGTTGGTGCAGGCCACCATGTAGATGGGCAATGCGAGGGGAAGGATAAACTTCTTCATGGTCTGGTTTCGGGGCGCAAATGTGGCGAACGAAGAGGGTTCCGGATCAATTGGTCAAGACTTTCCACACGCTTCACGCAGCCGCCAACGGTCAATTGTCTATCGAGTAGGTATGTCCGTCATCGATCCCCGACTTCACTTCGCGGATCTTCATGGCGATCACGGCCAATTCCCGGTGCCCATGGTCCTTCAACCACTTCAGGGAAGGAAGACCGCCATCGGCCGCCATGGCCATATGCCTGAGCGGGTGCATACCGTGATCGCCCAACCACTTCAATGCACCTTCATCGCCTTCCACACCCGAGATCAACGCAAGCAAATGCGGGTGGCCGTTCTTCAGCAGCCAGTTGCGCGCATCCTCCTTCAACATCAACGCGAAAGTGAAAATGCCGAGCTCGGGATATCCGTTCTTCATCAGCCAATCGCGCAGCGCCGTGTTGCCACTGATCGCCTCACCCCAAGCGAGCAGCACCTTGGCCGGATATTCCATTCGCATCGTCAACGAAGCAGGTGGTCAAAAGTAGTCCCAACGCCACCGTGTACCCGGTGGTGCGATGGATACTTTCGCCATCGATGTTGCGCACACTCTTCTTACCGATCGCACTGGTGTTGACCGTATCAGGTTCAGCGCAAGGCAACGACACATTGATGTCGAAACATGCGCGCAAAGCCCAAGCTGCGCTCGACAATAACAAAGCCTATCGTGCCCTGAAGATCTGCGACAAAGGTCTGGGCCGGAGATCGCCTGCACAGGATTGTTACGCGCTGCGCGCCGAAGCATTGAACCGCACCGGCGATCCGCGCGAAGCGATCGTCAACGCACGAGCGGGAATGCGCTATGCACCAACGGCCGCACCAGCTGAACTGCAACTCGGCATCGGTTATCATGCCATCGGTATGCGCGATAGCGCGGAGATCGCCTACCGCAACATCCTTGAAAGCAAAGTCGGCATCGAGGCCCGCTACCGCTTGGCGTTGGTGGAGCGGGAAACGGGACGCATACAGGAAGCGCTGAACGATCTGCGGACCGTTACGACCGCCGATCCCAACAACGCGAAATACCTGCGTGATCGCGGAGTGACGTTCGCCTTGCTCGGCGATAGTGCAGCCGCGCGTGCCGACTTCGATCGGACCGTTGAAATGGAACCGGGGAATCCCGTGAACTGGAACACCCGCGGTTTCCATCGTTATGCAGCGTTCGGCGATCACCAGCGCGCGATCAAGGATTACAACGCGGCGATCAAGCTGGACAAGAACCACGGCTACGCCTTCAACAACCGCGGCTGGAGCAAGTACAAATTGGGCAATACGGAATCCGGTCTGCGCGATATCCGACTTGCCGGTCGAAAGAACCCGAGCAATGCCATGGTGGACCGCAACCTCGGAGTGATCGCTAACGAACAGGGCAACGTGCAATTGGCCTGCACCCTATGGCGTACCGCGTTGGACAAAGATTTCACCTCTCGTTTCGGCGCAGAGGTGGAGGATCTCGTGAACCAGCATTGTGGCAAGACCACCACTCCGGCGCCAAAGGATATACAGGACCGCAACGCACCCAAACAAACGCCCCCACCAAAACGGGGCAATGCACCTTGACCAGATGAGCGCACCACTTCCACAAAGCATGTTGCGGCCCGATGCGTTGCAGGGCCGAACGATCGTTGTTACCGGCGGCGGCACCGGATTGGGCCGCAGCATGAGCGAGGCGTTCCTGCGCTTGGGCGCCAACGTGGTGATCACCAGCCGAAAAATGGAGGTGCTGGAAAAGACCGCCGCCGAGCTGGAAGCATCGACCGGCGGGAAAGTGCTGGCCGTTGCTTGCGACATCAGAAAATACTTGGAAGTGGAGCAGTTGGTCACGGCAGCAGTGGCCCACTTCGGCACTGTGGATTCGTTGGTGAACAACGCGGCTGGAAATTTCATCAGCCCAACTGAACGCCTCAGCAGCAAGGCCTTCGAAACCATCATCGATATCGTGCTGATGGGCAGCGTGAACTGCACGCTCGCTTTCGGGAAGCATTGGATCGATAAGAAGGAGCGCGATAAGACAGTGCTGAACATCGTGACCACTTACGCTTGGACCGGCAGCGGCTACGTGCTACCAAGCGCTTGCGCGAAGGCCGGTGTATTGGCGCTTACGCGCTCGCTGGCCGTGGAATGGGCCAAGTACGGCATGCGGCACAACGCGATCGCACCGGGGCCGTTCCCCACTAAAGGCGCGTGGACCCGCCTTATGCCCGGCGAAATGATGGAGCGGTTCGACCTCAAGAAGCGTGTGCCCTTGAAGCGCTTAGGCGAACATCATGAGCTAACCGATCTTGCATCCTATCTCATATCGCCGTTCAGTAGTTACATCAATGGCGAGGTGGTAACGATCGACGGCGGTGAGTGGCTGCAAGGTGCCGGTCAGTTCAGCGGCTTGGAAGCCGTTGAACCTGGCATGTGGGATGCGATCGAACAAATGGTGCGCGGGGTCCGCGGCAGCTGATCCATGGTTGCGCTGGTGCCGGGAGCTGTGCTGTTGATCATCGCACTGCTCGTGCGCCGATTCCCTCCTCGCCACCCGAGCCATTGGTATGGTTACCGCTCAACGCGCAGCATGCGCAGCACCGAAGCTTGGCAGGCGGCCAACAGCTTCAGCGGCAAGTTGCTGTTGTGGGGCTCGCTATTGGTGCTGAACACCGGTGTTACCTGTGCCATGCTGGTAAGTGATGATAAAAGCGGCCTCCTCATCGTATCGATCGTGGCGGCACTCGTGCTCGTTGCCATACCGATCGCCACGGAGCTCAGGCTGAAAGACCTGTTCGATAATGGGAACGGAGGATGAGCGCCGTCGCACGGCCACCCGTTGACAGGAAGGCCGCTCCCCGTACATTCACACCCTAAACCAAAAAACGACTTACGGATGAACACGATGAAACTGATCGTATGTGCTGCGGCCCTACTTGGTTCGACCTTGGCATTCGGTCAAGCAGCAGCGAGCGATCCGACAGCGCTTGCCAAAGCACGCGTTGCTCAATTGACAACCGAATTGGGACTTACCCAGGAACAAGCGGCCAAGGTTCAGGAAGTCATGGTCGCTGTGGAGACGGATATCGCACCGGAACGGGAGAAATGTGCCCAGATCCAAACGTCCATCGACTCAAAGGTGAAGGCCAGCTATATCAACCTCAAAGGTGTTCTGACACCCGAGCAGATGGCAAAGTTGAGAAGCATGCCAGCCGGATGTGATGCTCATGCAGGTTGCGGCCACGATGCTAAAGCCGCAGCAGGTTGTGCAAAGGACGGCGGCAAGGCAGCATGCTGTGCAGGCAAAGCGGGCACCACCGGTTCGGCTGCTCCTGCCAAAGCGAACGAGCCCTTGAAGACCACGCTCCGCTGATCCGATCAAGCCCCAAGCAAAAGCCCCCGGTATCCCCGGGGGCTTTTGCTTGGGGCATCTCAGGGATTCAATCAACGACGATCACCAGGTACTTGCTCATGCTCCAGAATGCTGTGGCATCAGTGATCTTCAACTTCTCAACAGAGCCTTCCAACGAATAACTACCTGCCGGATGGCTGGTTACCAGCTTCGCCTTCTTGCCTGAGATCGGGATGTCGGTCACCTCGGTCACATCCACCTGTCTGAACCAGTTCTTGTTCAACGTGGTCGTGTTCAGTTTATCCACTTTGCCGATCCCGATAAAGCCGCCGTCCTTCGTCAACACGCCATTTGCCCGGAGTTCCTTGGCCGTGCCCACGCAATACCACGCCGCATTGAGTTCGCTTTGCTGATCGGAGGCCAACTGTTCCTTGTCGCGGTACATCTCGATCAACGTGGCCAACGAGCTATTGGCGCTGGAGAGTTCTTCCTTCAGGGAAGTGATCTCGGTATCCTTTTCGGTCATGGCGCGCTCAAAGTCCTCCACGGTCCGTTGCAACTCACTGAATTTCTTATCCGCTGACTTGGCTTGTCTGCGCAGCTTGGCGATCAGATCGCGGTTCTCGGCCAACAATGCGTCTATGCTCTGTAGATCGGCCAACATCCGTTGTTCGGCGTCGCCACCGGTCTCGAACGTTGTTCCATCCACCGCAAGCAAACCCTGTTTCTCCCTGATGGTACGAAGGTTTTCGCTGATCCTGTTGAAGGCACCGAACAGCCCATTGATGGTTGAGTCCTTTTCGGCGACGACGGCCGTGGTCTCGTAGTGTTCAGCCTCCAGTTGTTTGTATGGCTCGCTCTGTTTCGGGTCTTCTTCTTTACATGCGATCATACAAGGGATCAGCGCGTACAGGGCTGCGGTGCGTAGTGTTACCATGGTAGTAGTGTTGTGTATTGAACGTGGAGAGGCCGTGGTTCAGCCTGTGCGGTGACCGGTTTTCCGACGATCGCCCCAGTTCCACCAACGATCGCCTTCGACTTGTCGACACTTCGCAGGACCACCTGGGGAACATGGCTGCCGAAAGTACGTTCCAACACCCCGCGCCACTGCTTTCCACGATCCATGGTGTTCAACGGGAGCAGTTCAACCGCCCAACAGCAACCACACCGGATAGATTCGCGAGCCATGTTCCGTTCAGCCTTTCTCACTGCCCTATTGCTGGTCACGACCTTCGGGGCATACGCTCAAGAGGACGCGAGCCTGACCAAGGAATTCGCTGGACTGAGCGCGAAGGAACGGAGCAAGTTGGCCAAGCAAGAAGTGGTGAATGCCGAGAAAGACGTCGTGTTCCAGAACACGATGGCCCAAGCCGAGATCGCCTTCAAAGCAGGGCACTTCGACGAAGCACGCCAGCTTTATGCCGAGGCACGCGAGCGTAGGCCGCTGAACGTATACCCGAAAGTGAAGCTGGAAGACCTTGATGCATTGATCGCAAAGCGAGCCGCCGAGGCCGAAGTGAGAACGGCGGTTGTTGAACCGATCAGGCACCCGGCCCAAGAAGTACAGACCGCTGATACGGTTGAGGCTTCAGTGGTTCCCAGTGCTACGATGATAGCAGAGCCTGAAGCGCCTGCGCCGGCGGCCCCGGCGGAAAAGGGGGCATCAACCGAACCAGCCCCAGCAACTCCGGTCAAGGTGGTACACAAAAGTCCGGTTGACGAGCCTTCAACCATACCGCTCGCCGAAGGAGAACGGGAATACATGGAGGGCAACGCGAAAGTGCTGGAGATCACCGTACCCGAACAAAAGCGATTGGTCGTCTATAAGAAGGTGAAGCACCCTTGGGGCCAGATCTTCTACTTCAAGGACGGTGAGTCCGTCGGTGAGCGCATCTGGGTAGACCGCTTCGGTGCCCGTTGATCGTGTCCAGCGATCAGCGTTCGACCACTTTCATCGGCATATCCAACAAGCCTTTGTAGTCGTTGCCGGCCTCCTGCATATCCAGATCACCTTCTTCATACGTCCATTCAACACTCACCTTGCTGTTGCCGGAAGCGTGGAGGTCGTCGAGCCGTTTGAGGATATCCAACAAGTACTTCGCGCTGCTGCTGTTGAAGTAGTCAAGGCTGATGCGCACCAGCGTGCGTTGCGCCGGAGCAGCCGAGTATGCATCGATCCGATCCCACAACGGCGAATAGAACTTGTCCGCATTCTCGTGGATACTGCATCCGATGATCTCCAGTTGACCCTTGTCAGGGTCAAACCTCACCTCCGGGGTTTTGTCCGTTGCCTCGAGCCGTAGGGTGGTCATCAACGGCCGAATGTACCCGGCCGATGGTATTTTGACCGGCAGGACCCAGCCTCTTTCCAACGATGCCTTGTTCGGTGGAACCGCCTTACTAACTTCACCCTGCCCCTGCCAACGAACCAAAACCGATCGCCATGGCCATCCGTTCCCTGCTGGTTCCTTACGATTTCAGCGACTGCGCAACCGACGCCCTGCGTGTGGCCGCCAAGATCGCCAAGCTCACCGGTGCTACCATCGACATCGTACATGTGTACGAACAGATGACCGATTTCCACACGGAGAATCAGAAAAAGCGTGACGAGATCGAGGAAAAGCTGGAGAAGGTCCCTCAACTGCCGTTCCTGCAAGGTATCGAGTTGAAAAAGTTCATGCTCCGTCAGATGACCATCACGGACATGTTCAAGAACAACAACCTGGCCCACGTTGATCTGGTGGTGATGGGCAGCCATGGGGCAAAGGGTACCAAGGCACTGGTAGGCAGCAACACGCAGAAGATCGTCCGGATTGCGCCGATGCCCGTGCTGGTGATCAAGCAGCATTTGGAGGATTTTGCGATCAATGACCTGGTCTACGCGAGCAACTTCACCGAGATCGATATCGAGAAGTTCGACGCCTTCCTGCCAGTGTTGGAAATATTCGACCCGAAGGTGCACTTGGTGAAGGTGAACACGCCAAAGACGTTCCAGCGCAGTGAAGAGACCAACAAGGCCATTGATCGTTTCCTTCAGCGGCACGCCCTGAAGAAATTCAGCGCCACCATCTACAACGATCTGAGCATAGAGGAAGGCATCCTCAACTTTGCCCGGGGCATTGATGCCGACATGATCGCGATGGCCACCCACGGCCGCACCGGATTCTTTCATGTGGTGAACGGCAGCCTGACCGAAGACATCGTGAACAAGACGAGCTTCCCAGTGCTGAGCGTGAAACTCTGAAAGCCCCAACTCAACGAAAAGAGCCCCGGACATCGGGGCTCTTTTCGTTGGGAAAATAGCTAACTCACTTCCTTTCCTTGATTGCGGTGTAGGTGCGGTTAACTGCTCCAGTGTAGATCTGACGTGGGCGACCGATCGGCTCCTTGTTCTCCACCATCTCCTTCCACTGCGCGATCCATCCGGGCAGTCTGCCCAGCGCGAACATCACGGTGAACATACGCGTGGGGATGCCGATGGCGCGGTAGATGATACCACTGTAAAAGTCCACGTTCGGGTAAAGTTTCCGCTCGATGAAATAGTCATCCTTGAGCGCGATCTCTTCCAGTTGACGGGCGATGTCGAGTACGGGATCATTCACACCCATCTTCTTAAGCACATCATCGCATGCCTTCTTGATGATCTGCGCACGCGGGTCGAAGTTCTTGTACACACGGTGGCCGAAACCGAATAGCCGGAACGGATCGTTCTTGTCCTTGGCCTTGTTCACCCACTTCTCCAAGTCGCTGCCGTCGTTCCGGATGGCCTCGAGCATCTCGATCACTTCCTGATTGGCACCACCGTGCAACGGCCCCCAGAGCGCGGCAATGCCCGCACTTACGGCGCTGTACAAGTTGGCCTGACTGCTACCCACCATACGTACCGTACTGGCACTGCAGTTCTGTTCGTGATCAGCGTGCAGGATGAGCAACGTGTTCAAGGCACTGGCAACGTCCTTATCAACCACGTAATCCTCGGTGGGCATGCCGAACATCATGTGCAGGAAATTCTCCACGTAGCCCAGCTTGTTGTCCGGGTACATGTATGGATGTCCCAAGTTGTTCTTGTAGCTGATGGCCGCGAGTGTTGGCATCTTGGCGATCAACCGGAAGATGGTGCGCTCCACATCCTTGCTGGGCCGGTGCGGGTCCTGGCTCTTCGGATAGAACGTGCTCAAGCTGTTCACCATGGCGCTGAGGATGCCCATGGGGTGCGCGTTGTTCGGGAAGAACTCGAAGAACCGCTTCATGTCCTCGTGCACCAACGAGTGATAGCGGATGTTCCCCTGGAACTCGTCCAATTGCCGCTGGTTGGGCAGCTCGCCATTGAGCAGTAGATAGCTCACCTCAATGAAGCTGCTCTTCGCGGCCAATTGTTCGATGGGATAACCACGGTAGCGCAGGATGCCTTCCTCACCATCGAGGAACGTGATAGCACTGGTGGTAGCCCCGGTGTTCTTGTAACCGAAGTCGAGGGTGATGTACCCGCTCATGTCGCGCAGCTTCGCGATATCAATGGCCTTCTCTCCTTCGCTACCCACGAATACCGGCAGTTCATAGCTCTTCCCGTCGAGGATGATAGTGGCCTTTTCGCTCATGATGCTTGATCGGACTTGCGTAGTGTTTTCGGGCGTTTCCTTGTGCGCCCTGCGGCGCGGCGCGAATTTAGCCCGCGTCGATGCGTACTTCCCCGGTGTGGAGAAATATCGGTCGTAGCGTAGCCCGACCTCCGGAAAGTCTCGCCCCCAATGGCTCTCAAGCAAAAGGCCCCTTGTCGGGGCCTTGCCATTGATCGTTGATGACGCGACTCAAGGCACTACGCGGCGGCTCTTGAACTCTTGCTGGAACACCGCCCAATCCTTGGTCTTGTAGATCCCCTCGCCGAAGTAGATGAGGATGGGTTCGATCTGTTCGGGTGTTACATAACCCGGCACCGGGGTGATCACATTCAAGTCGCCATCGAGATACATGACCGTTGGGTACGCGCTAACTCCTAAAGCTCTGGCGAATTGGTGGGTTCCGTTGCGGCCCTGTTGGCCTTTAACGTGGTCGGGGTTGCTGAAGTCCTGCCCTTTGAACTTCACCGGATCAGGACCCTCGGCGTTGAACTTCACGCAGTGGAAGTTCTTGTTCATCAGCGCCACCGTTTGCGGGTCGGTGAATGTCTTCGCGGAAAGCATCTTGCACGGGCCGCACCATTCGGTGTACACGTCGATGAGGATCGGCTTGGGGTCCTTCTTCACTGCCTCTTGTGCCTCGGCCAACGTGACCCACTTGACTTTCGCCGGTTCCGCGGGTGTTTGTTCCACCACGGGTGCCACAACAGGAAGCTCCTCGGTGACCACGGCAGTGGGCGCCTGAGCCAGTAGGCCAAGAGGTAGCAGTAGGGCGGGGAAAAGCGTAGTGCGCATGGTAATGATCGTGTGGGACGCGGCCTCCAATGACCGTGCCGCTAAAGTAGGGTCAGTGGACACCCCGCATCAGTTTGCGAACGAGGGGTGAGATCACAATAAGCACAACCCCGGCAATGAGCGCGTAAATGCCCAACTGCATGTAGCCCTCGGTGTACGCATGCAACTTCATCAGGGGTGTTGCATCGGGATCCGCGGAGGACATTCCCGCGCCCAAAAGTCCAGCGACGTACTGGCCATAGGCACTGGCCAAAAACCACATCCCCATCATCAAACCCTGTATCGAGACCGGCGAGAGTTTGGTCATCAATGAGAGCCCGATGGGCGACAGGCAGAGTTCACCAAAGGTTATGATGAAGTATGCCAACGTGAAGATCTCAAGCGAGGTAATGCCGTCCGCATCGGCGAAGAAGATCGTTGCATAGAACACGAAGAACGCGATGGCCAGCATCAGGAAGCCCAGCCCGAACTTCACTACGGAGTTGGGCTCCATCTTCCGAGCGCTCAGCCAAAACCAGAGCAGGCCCAGCGGCGCGCTGAAGATGATCACGAACAGGGAGTTCGCGGAGTTGTTGATCACGTTCGGGTCGATGGCCAATCCGAAGAAGTCTGCTTGCAGATTGTTCAGTGCGAACAGGCTCAGTGATCCACCGCTCTGCTCGAAGAAGGCCCAGAAGAGTATGGAGAAAATGACGAAGATCAGCGCTGCGTGCAATTTCCGTTGTGGGGCGTTGCCCTGTACAATGGCAAGGATGAAGCAGACGAGCGTGGCGACCAGTACGACATACCCGGTGATGTCACCGAGGCCATAACCTATGCTTGTCAGAACGAGCAGGGCCCCATTCAACAATACGAGCGCTGCAAGCGCGAGAAGCGAAGCATGTCCGCCACGCTCTCCAGCGGGCCCCATGAAGCTCCTCATTTCGAAGAGAAGGTACGCCAGCGCAACCGGTCCGACGATGTACATGAACAGATCGGTGTATTCCGTCTTGGTGACCATGATCAGGATCAAGGGGATCGCGATCAGGGAACCTATGTAGGTACCGAGTTCCAGGAGCCGCTTGCGCGACTTCGGCATGCTCGGATCCAATGGCGAGAGGCCGATGGGACCGAAGGATGCCCTCCTCCACAGGAAGTTGATGAGGCTGATGATCATGACAACGCCCACCAACGCGAAGGCTAGCCGCCACGAGTAGTGCTTGCCCACCCACACCATGAGGATGCCGCCGAGCAGCGCGCCCAGGTTGATCCCCGCATAGAACAGTCCGAACCCCGCATCACGGCGCGAGTCGCCGTCATGGTAAAGCTGCCCGACCATGGTGGAGATGTTCGGCTTGAAGAAGCCCGTACCAATGATGGAGAAGGAGATGCCGATGTAGAAGAGTTCCGTTGGCGCGGCTGCGATGATGAAGCCGCCCGCGATCATCAGGATGGCTCCCCAGAAGAGTGATTTCTGGAACCCCAGGATCTTATCCGCGAAAACACCACCAATGAAGGTGAATGCATACACGAACGCTTGGATGGCCCCGTATTGCAGGTTTGCCGCCTTATCGTCCAGCCCAAGATTGCTCACCATGAATACGGTGAGCATCCCCCGCATTCCATAGAAGCAGAACCGCTCCCACATCTCAGTACCGAATAGATACCAGAGCTGCTTCGGGTATTTGCCCTTGAAGTCGCGAATGCTGTCGAGCGAGTATGTCTGATCCATGTGAGTGGTTGTCGCGGTGAAGATGAAGTTCCTCCAACGAAAAAGAAAGGAACGGTGGTGTGCCGTTCCTTTCCGTAAGTCCTTCAAATGGGCTAGTAGATGTTCTTCTCGCGCATGATGCCATTGAGCCAGCGCAGCATGAGGAAGAGCATGACCGCTGCGGCCATCACCAACCCGAAGTTCATGTAAAAGAAATGCGTCTTGTCCTCGAAGCCCTCCCACATTCCGCTGAGCACGCCGCTCAGTTTGTTGCCCAACGAGGTGCTCAGGAAGAAGCCGCCCATCATGAGCGCTGTGATGCGCGGGGGGCTCAATTTGGAAACGAGCGAGAGGCCCATTGGGGATAGGCAGAGTTCACCTATAGTAATCACGCCGTAGGCTCCGATCAACCACCAACTGCTGGCCTTGCTTTCCATGTTGTTGGTAGCCATGACGGCACCGACCATCACCAACGCTGAGAGTGCGGTGACCACTAGGCCGATGGCGATCTTCGCTGGGGTGGTTGGTTCCTTGCCGCGTCGCCGCATCCAACCCCAGAAGCCCACTACGATGGGGGTGAGCAGCACCACCCAGAACGGGTTGATGCTCTGGTAAAGTTCCGTGGAATAAAGCTTCAGGCTGCTTCCTTCGGCCGGCACTTTTTCCGGTGCGAGGGTCTCGAAGTACTTCGCGCTCTTCTCGTCGGTCGCTGAACCAGCGTTCGTCACGGTCTGCGCCATTCCTGCCTTGTCGGCGATGTTGGAAACCCCAGTCGCCATCTCACGGTCCGTCTGGTCCTCGGCCCACACGGTAAGCGCATCACCATTCTGGTGGAATACCGCCCAGAACACCACGATGCAGGCGAACACGGCCAGCAAAGCACCAATGGGACGCTTGTCTTCCTGATTCGCCTTTACATAGAGATAAATGAAGAAGGCAACCACTGGGATGCATCCGAAGATGAACGCATCGTTGGTGTCCGTTCCCATAAGGTTTCCATTCGGGTTATCGGGGCCGGTGATGCCCGAGATGAAGTAGCCCAAGATGCCGAAGACAAACATGGGCAACAGCGTGAACATGAGGATACGGCCCGTGCTCATATCCCCAGTCTGTACCGGCTTGATGACGTCCGCATGGCGCACGTGTTTTGTGCCAATGGCGAAGACGATGAGGCCCAACAACATACCAATGCCCGCTGCGGCGAAAGCATGGCCCCAGCCATAATTGATGCGCATGTAGGCCGCTACGAAATTGCAGATGAAGGCACCCACGTTGATGCCCATGTAAAAGATGTTGAAACCCGCGTCCTTATTACTCTTGTACTGGTCGTTGTTGTACAGGTTCCCAACCAGTGTGCTGATGTTCGGCTTGAACATGCCGTTGCCGAGGATGATGAGCAACAACCCCACATAGAAAGCCGTTTCGTTGTGCATGGCCAAGCTCAGATAGCCCGCTGCCATCAATAGTCCCCCGGCGAAGATGCTCTTGCGGTAACCGAGGATCCGATCCGCCAGAAGACCGCCGATGAAGGGCGTGAGATAGACAAGACCGATGTAGGTCCCATAGATGTCGCTCTTCTTCAAACTGCTGAAGCCCATGCCACCATTGTCCCAACTGTCCAACATATACAGGGAAAAGATCCCGAGCATGAGGTAGTAGCCGAAGCGTTCCCACATTTCCGTGAAGAAGAGGACATACAGACCCTTCGGGTGTTTGCTGTTCGCAGCTGGCGTAGCAGTATTGCTCATCAGTTCAACAGGAGTTGGTTACAAGGGGTTGAGTGCCGGGCAATGTAGCCAAGGCAAGCCAATACAAGTGTCAAGCTGCAAGACTCAAGCTTCAACGGCTACGCGGTGCCCGTTCATTGAAACGTGCAGCTTGTGCCTTGCAACTTGAATTCCCTAAAGGTTCTTGTCCAGAAAACCGTTGATCATCTCATACAGGTGCAGGCGCGTGCCACCACCACCGATACCGTGGTTCTTGTCAGGATAGATGAATTGTTCGAACGGCTTGCCTGCTTTCACCAAAGCGGTCACCATGTCGGCGGTGTTCTGGTAGTGGACGTTATCGTCCGCGAGGCCGTGGATCAGTAAGTATTTGCCCTTGAGTTTCCCGACGTGATTGATCGGGCTATTGTCATCATACCCGCTGCTATTGTCCTTGGGCAGGCCCATGTAGCGTTCCGTGTAGATGCTGTCATAATAACGCCAATTGGTAACGGGTGCTACGGCGATCGCGCACTTGAATACATCGGCGCCCTTGGTGATGCACAAACTGCTCATGTAGCCGCCATAGCTCCAGCCGAAGATGCCGATGCGGGCAGGGTCAACGTAGGGTTGTTGGCCAAGCCATTTCGCTGCCGCGATCTGGTCTTCGGTTTCGTACTTGCCGAGTTGCCCATACGTCTGGTGACGGAAGTCGCGGCCGCGGCGGCCGGTGCCACGCGGATCCACACAGGCCACTATGTACCCTTTCTGCACGAGCATCTGGGCCCACAGGAAACTGCGGCCGTCCCACCGATCAAGTACTTCGTTGCTATTGGGACCACTGTACTGCACCATGAAGGTGGGGTACCGCGTATTCGCACGCATCTGCTGGGGCTTCATCATCCACCCGTTCAATTGCACACCGGCCGCGGTGGTGAAACTGAAAAACTCACACGGCGACAAGGAGAGATCCTTCAGCGCATCGCGCAGCTCATTGTTGTCTTCAAGCACTTTGATCTGCTTGCCCGTTGCATCGTGCAGCGTGACCACATCGGGTTCGTTGGCCGTGCTGCGCGAGTTGATGAAGTACTTGTAGCCCTTGCTGAATTCGGCGTCGTTGAAGCCACCCTTGGGGCTGAGCTGCACCATCGGCTTACCGCTCAAACCCACCGCCCAAACCTCCTGTTGCGTTGGTCCGTTCTTGCTCGCGGTGAAGATCACGCGCTTGTTCGCCTCATCGATGCCCTTCACTCCTACTACGTCCCAACTGCCTGTCGTGATCGCTCTCCCAGCAGGGATCGAACCATCCGCGATCTTGGTGTTCATCGGCTGATACCAGATATGGTTCCAACCGCTTTGCTCCGTGGTCAGCACGAAACCGTTGCCCTCTTTGGTAAAGTACAGGTCATCGGTGACTTCCACATACGTCTTGCTCGTTTCGCGATAGACCACCCGCGGTTTCAACCCGACTTGAACAGCGCGCAATAGTGGAACGCTCACGGTGCTGATGGTCTTGGTGTTCTGCAACCGGTTCATGGTCATATACCACAGCACGTCGTCGTTGGTCGTCCATCCGAAGCGCGGGATGTAGGGTTCCGGTGATCCATCGAGCGGTATCAACGTGGTGGAGTAGCCGCGCAGATCGCAGACGTACAATTCAACGATGCTGTTCTCCTCTCCCGCTTTTGGGTACTTGTAGCGGTGCTCATGCGGATAGAGGTTGTTCGCGTAGGTGTCCACGTTCCACTCGCGCACATTCGTTTCATCGGTACGCAGGTAGAGGATCTTGGTACCGCCCGGACTCCATTGGTAGCCTTGCACCAGCGCGAATTCCTCTTCGTATACCCAGTCGGTGGCACCGTTCAGGATATGGTTCCACTCCCCATCCTTAGTGATCTGCGTCTCGGCCATAGTGGCCAGGTCCACAACAAAAATGTTGTTGTCGCGCACGAATGCCGCGCGAGTTCCGTCAGGACTGAAGGTGGCCAACCGCTGCTTGGGTTTGGTGACATCGCTCAACGGTTGCACGGTCTTGGTCGTGCGGTCATACACATAGTTGTAGGCGTAGTAGCTGTACCGGTAGATGCCTTCCATGCCGGTTTCGATCATCAGCTTCTTCTCATCGCCGCTGAAGCTGTAGCCCTGCACATCCAACGGGGCAGTACCCTCGCCTGTACGCAAGTCCTTGCCGTTGAAGATCACACCGACCGTATCGCCGCTCGCATAGGCGCATTGGAACAACTGCGCCGAGCCATCCTTCCCGCCCAACGTGGTGTAATGCACACCATCGTTCATGCTTTGTAGGCCGTAGACTCCTTTCGTGCCGTACAGCGGGGTAGTCCACAGGTCCTTATTAGTGATCTGTTTCTGGGCAATCAGGCTGAACGCCATGCCAGCCGTAACAATGAACAAGGATGATCGCAACATGGGCAAGTTTTGAAGGTCGGCCAAGATAGCCGGGGGCACATGCCAAGAACCGCGCCCGATCGGGACGGATGGTTGTACAAGGCGCAGCGGGTTACTTCCGTTCCTTGGCGGCATTGAATACCCTATGCGACCCTACTTCACTCCGTTGTTGCTGTGTGCCTTGATATGTTGTCCCCGGAGCCCGCTCATGGCTTCGCCCCGCACCATCCATGTTTTCGTAGCTCTGTGCGACAATGCCAACCAAGGCATCGTGCCGGTGCCTGCAACGCTGGGCAATGGTCAGGACCCGAAATCCAATCTGTATTGGGGGGCCATGTTCGGGGTGAAGACCTTCTTTGGCAAAAGCGCGGATTGGGAGCGGATCACACTATCCGAAAAACCAGTCGCACCTGTTCTGGACCGCGTGCTCTTCAAAAACCGGAATAGTGGGGACTACTTGCTTGCCGAAGCCTACGATGGCGCCCGAATGCGAACTTGTCTCATCAACTATTTCAATGCGCTAACCGGACATGACACGATACACTTCGCCGCCACGGGCAACACAGTGCATTTCGGTGGCGGCGCCGATATGGTCTGCTTCGTAGGCCACGATGGCTTAATGGACCTTGCGCTGACCGCGAACGAAGTGAAAGACCCGGTCCCCGGACGAAGTGCTTCCACCGTGGTTCTATGTTGTTACAGCGAGCGATTCTTCAACGAACAAATAGCGCGCGCGAACGGCAAGTTCGTGTTGGGCACCCGCGGCTTGATGGCACCTGAAGCGTATGTGCTGCACGCAGCGCTGGGCGCATGGCTCGGCGGGAAGGATACCAACGCGATCCGCGAAGCAGCAGCACATGCTTACCATACCTACCAGAAGTGCGGCGTGAAGGCCGCCCGCCACCTCTTCGGCGCAAAGGCACCCGGATAGCCGGGACCGTACGACCTTCGCCCAATGTCATTGCTGCACTCTTCATTTCTCGACCATCTCGCACAAACAAGTCCACACCCACTGGCGCTCGACATTGTGCATGCCGAAGGATGCTACCTCACCGACCGCAAAAGCAAACGATATCTGGATCTGGTGAGCGGACTTGCCGTTAACAACATCGGCCACCGCCACCCGAAAGTAATCGCCGCGATCAAGGAGCAGTGCGACAAGTACCTGCATGTGATCCCTTACGGCGAATTCGTGCAAGAACCCCAAGTGCGTTTTGCGGAAAAACTCACCTCGCTCCTACCTCCTCAACTCAACTGCGTGTACTTCGTCAACAGCGGCACTGAGGCGATCGAAGCCGCTGTGAAACTGGCAAAGCGCAGCACTGAACGGACACAGATCATCGGATGCAAGAAGAGTTATCACGGCAGCACGCACGGCTCGCTCAGTCTCACTGACAACAACAACAAACGGTACCGTAACCTGCCGCTGTTGCCGGACACTGACCACATCACGTTCGGCTCAACAGGACAACTGGAACGCGCGATGTTCGACTTGTCGCGGATCACGGAACGGACCGCGTGCGTGGTGGTGGAGCCGATACAAGGCGATGCTGGCGTGCGCATTCCTGACCTGCGCTGGATGAACGCCTTGCGCAAACGTTGCGATGAAACAGGCGCCTTACTGGTGTTCGACGAAGTACAGACCGGCTTCGGCCGCACAGGTAGGCTTTTTGCCTTCGAGCACTTCGATGTGGTGCCCGACATCCTGGTGCTGGGTAAAGCGCTCGGTGGTGGCATGCCCATGGGCGCGTTCATCAGCAGTCGAGAGCGTATGGAGTTGCTAACACACGATCCGGTGCTTGGTCATATCACCACGTTCGGCGGACATCCGATCGCGTGCGTTGCCGGGCTCGCTGCGCTCGAAGTGCTGTTGGAGGAAGACCTGATCGCCAACGCTGCTCGCATGGGCGAAGTGTTCAAGCAACAACTGGTGCATCCGAACATCAAGGAAGTGCGCGGCCTCGGGCTGATGCTCGCGGTGGATCTTGGGGATGCCGACGCCGTGCAACGCGTGGTGATGGGTTGCCTGGAAAAGGGCGTGCTCGGCTTCTGGTTCTTGAGCTGTCCGGAGTCTTTCAGGGTGGCACCGCCGTTGGTGATCGGAACAGCAGAAATTGGAATGGCAAGCAGAGCGGTGCTCGCGGAACTCGAGGCGATCGGACGCTGATCTCAGAGATCCACCTCTACCTGGGCGTTCATCAAGTCGTCTATGGTCTCGCGCCGCCGGATCAGATGCGCGGCGCCGCGGTGCACCAATACCTCCGCCGGCCTCGGGCGGCTGTTGTAGTTGCTCGCCATGGTCATTCCGTAAGCACCGGCATTCAGGAAGGCCAGTACATCACCTTCATGCACTTCGGGCAGCTTGCGGTCCCA
>CADECG010000058.1 GCA_902825795.1 uncultured Bacteroidota bacterium | reverse complement strand
CTTGGCCCAGTGCCACTCGCGGAACTTCAGGTGGCCGTACCAAGCAAGTGTCATGAACGTGTTGCTCGCAACGAGCAAGAGAATGGTTGACAGGCTGCGCATGCGTGTTCCGGTTGTCCGCGAAAATGGCCGGTGTTCAACGCAGCGGTGCCAGAGATCCCATCACAAAGCGAACTATTCCGTGTTGAAGAGCTCGCTATTTTGCCAGCATGTTCGAGCATAGGAAGAAGAAGCCGTTGAGTGCACGCCGGTTCGCGCTCAGGCAGCTGAAATTCCTCTTTGCGGCGCTGCTCTTTGTCGGAGCATCATTGGCAATGGGTACATGGGGTTATGAGCATTATGCCGGCCTGAACCGGGTTGATGCATTCCTGAACGCCAGTATGATCCTTGCTGGCATGGGGCCCATGAGCGAGTTACCGAACAATAGCGCAAAGCTCTTTGCTTCCTTCTATGCACTCTATAGCGGCATCGCTCTGCTCACCACGGTAGCCGTGATCCTTGCGCCGCTGGTTCACCGCGTGTTGCACTTGATGCACGTGGAAGAAGATGGAGAAATGGACCGGTGATCAGCGCACTTGGTTCCAGGTCTTGTACACGGCCGTCAAGTCAGGCCGGTCCGCAGGCACCTCCGTGAGCGGTGAACACGGAACGAGCGTTGCGTGCAACTGAGCGGGCAACCGCTGGTAAAGCCCGGTGCCTTCGGTTTTCCATGCGATCATATCGTCGCTTACATCCTTGATGGCCTTGGCCGGATTCCCGACGATCACTTTCCGCTTCTCCCAAATACTGTCCGCTGGCAGGAAGGCCAGCGCCCCAACGATGCACTCATCACCGAGTACCACATTGTCCATCAGCACGGCGTTCATACCCACCAGACTGTTGCGGCCGATGGTAGCGCCGTGGATGATAGCGCCGTGCCCGATATGTGCGCCTTCCTTCAGCAGAACGGTTACACCGGGGAACATGTGGAGCGTGCAGTTCTCTTGCACGTTGCACCCATCCTCCACCACGATCGCACCCCAATCGCCACGCAGTGCGGCGCCAGGACCGATGTACACGTCCTTTCCGATGGTGACATGTCCGGTTACCGATGCTTGAGGGTGTACGAAGGAGGATGGATGCACCACCGGTGTGATGCCATTGAAAGAATAGGTCATGCGCAATGTGGTTCGTGCGGCCAAAGCTGGCGCTTCCTGTGATCGACGCCACCTAAGCCGCTCGGAACCGGCTTTTTTCCACCCTACGGCAAAGAAAGATCCATGTTAAGTGATCGTTACCAAGATGTCCGACCCTAAGCGGCCACAACACCCCGGGTAGTTTCGCCGCGCCAAAAACAGAATGCCATGATCGGAGAGTTTTTCAAGATCTTCAAACCCAAAGACCGGATCTTCTTCTACCACTTCGAAGCCAGTGCGGCCAACGTGCTGAAGATGAGCGAGGATCTCATGGCCATAGTGGCAACCAGCCCGGGAGCGCAGCGCGATGCGATCCTTGAACGTTTGGAGCAAGCAGAGCACGCGAACGACGATCTCACACACACCATTTTCATCGACTTGGCGCGCAACTTCATTACGCCGATCGACCGCGAGGACATACACACACTGGCTTCCGCGCTGGACGATATTGCGGATTACATCCTGGCCAGCGGAAAGAACTTGGAGTTGTATGATGTAGGCGAGACAGATGACACGATCGTGGAGTTAGCGCGTTTGGTGAACGAAGGTTCACGTATCGTTCAAATGGCCGTGCGCGATCTGCGCAACATGCACAAGAGCAACGCTGCCAGCGAGTTCGTGGTGAAGATCAACAGTATGGAAAACGAGGCGGACAAAGTGTTCGACCGTGGTATTCAGCGTTTGTTCAAGGAGGAGAAGGATCCCATCAAGCTGATGAAGTACCGCCTGATGTACAGGGATCTTGAACTGGCCACCGACAAATGCGAGGACGTGGCCAATGTGATCGAGTCCATCATGCTCAAGTACGCCTGAGCCGATGACCCTGCTCATCGTCATCATCGTCCTTGCGTTGGTGTTCGACTACATCAACGGATTCCACGACGCAGCCAATTCCATCGCTACGGTTGTCAGCACCAAAGTACTGACGCCCTTGCAGGCCGTGCTATGGGCTGCCGCGTTCAACTTCGTCGCGTTCTTCATCTTCAAGGATCATGCTGTTGCGAATACCATCAGCAAAACCGTGCAGCCTGATTTCATCACACTGCCGGTCATTCTCAGTGGGCTCATCGCGGCCATTGCTTGGAACCTGCTGACCTGGTGGTATGGCATACCCAGCAGTAGCAGTCACACACTGATCGGCGGGTTTGCCGGAGCTGCCATGGCGCATGCGTTCATGACGGCTGACGGTTTCAAGTTCGGCGATGTGGTTGAAGTGAGCAAGATCAGCAGCACGGTGATGTTCATCTTCTTGGCACCTCTGGTCGGCATGGCCATCAGCATCTTCATCACGTTGGTCACCCTCATGCGGAATACATGGACGCGTGTCGGTGCGATCATTGTGATCTCGGTCGCCACCTTTTTCTTTTTCAACTATCTCGAGCAGGGCAAACTGAACGAGAACGTTTCGAAATTCTGGAAGGTCGCTGACAAGAAGGAGGCCGCAGCGCTTGACCCCGCGAAGCAGATTGACCTTGACGCAGCCCTCGCCAAAGTCGAAGCCGCAAAGCCCTACTTGGCCCGGTTCGACGCGCTGGGTCCTGCGGGCGTGGCGAACGCCATCGTGGCCAACGTGGATCCGAAAGCCGATCCAGCGAAGCTCACCAAGGATATCGGTAAGGCTGACAATAGCATCATCCAATGGGGATTGATGGCGTGTTCACTCCTTTTCATTCTCGTATACCTGTATGTGGAGAAAGTGAAGAACCCTAGTGCGCACAGCATGGCCAACATGTTCAAGAAGTTGCAGTTGGTGAGCAGCGCGGCTTTCAGTATCGGCCATGGGGGCAATGATGCGCAAAAAGTGATGGGCATCATTTGCGCAGCACTGATCGCGCAAGGCGTTATCGGTGACATCAAGGAAATGCCGAACTGGGTGCCGCTCGCGTGCTATACGGCCATCGCCTTGGGTACGCTTACCGGTGGGTGGAAGATCGTCAAGACCATGGGCACCCGGATCACGAAAGTGACGCCGCTGGAGGGTGTATGCGCAGAGACATCCGGTGCCATGACATTGTACCTAACTGAGCAAATGGGCATACCTGTGAGCACCACGCACACCATCACCGGCAGTATTATAGGTGTTGGGGCGGTGAAGCGTTTGAGCGCGGTGCGTTGGGGCGTCACCATCCAGCTCCTTTGGGCATGGATCCTCACCATACCCGTTAGCGCACTGCTTGCCGGATTGGTGTATTGGATATGCACATTGGTAGGGCTGCAGTAGTGAAGTGACGGGGAGTTGAGGAAATGAAGAGGGCCCCAGCGCCTGCACATCTTCGCATTTCCACATCTTCACCTCCTCAATGAGCATTCTACTTTCCGACGCCGGATTGCATCGGCACCTTCTTCCGCTCACCTTCACACGTCCTGTTGGTGCGTTGCGTGTTGGCATACTCACTACCGCCGATGCTTGGTGGCGCATGACCGAATTGCCGGTGGGCTACCGTGCCGAGCACTATCTCAGCGCGAAGTATCCGGATGTGCGGGGCGAAGTAGTGCGCGAAGTACATGGAGGGTTGCTGCCAACGCCCGATGTTGTTGGGGCGATTCTGGATCTTGAACCTGGCCAAGCGCTGGTCAGGGAAGGTAAGCTGCTCGCCATCTGCGAAAGCGGGCAGGGAAGGAGCAGCATGCCCGATTGGGGGAGTGTTCCAGCTTACCTGTCGCAAGTGGCTTTTTTCGGTGAAGTGGTGCTTATCGAACGACCATGGCACCTGTTCCAGCAATGCGGCAAGGCGATCATCAACGACTTTGTATTGCTCACCGAGGGACGCCGTACACAACGACTCAGCGCACAGAACACCGTGATCGGTGATCCATCGCTCATTTTCCTCGAGGAAGGCGCGGTCGTTGAAGCGAGCATCCTCAACACCACGAACGGCCCCATCTACATCGGCAGGAACGCTGAGGTGATGGAGGGTAGCATGATCCGTGGCCCCTTCGCCCTTGGCGATGGGGCTCAAGTGAAGATGGGTGCCAAGATCTACGGGCCGTCGTCCTTCGGACCTGAATGCCGTGTGGGTGGCGAAGTGAGCAACACCGTGATGCAAGGTTTCAGCAACAAGGGCCACGATGGGTTCCTCGGCAACAGCGTGTTGGGCGAGTGGTGCAACCTGGGTGCCGACACGAACACCAGCAATCTGAAGAATACCTACGGCGAAGTGCAGGCCTGGAGTTATGCCGAGAACGCGGTCGTGCCCACCGGCCAGCAGTTCTGTGGACTGATCATGGGAGACCACAGCAAAAGCGGGATCAATACCATGTTCAACACGGGCACGGTGGTGGGTGTTTGCGCCAATGTTTTCGGCGGCGGATTCCCCCCCAAGCACATCCCGAGTTTTTCTTGGGGCGGTGCCGATGGTTTTCAGGAACACAAGCTCACTAAAGCCATCGAGACCGCTCGACTGGTCATGGCCCGTAGGCATGTGCAACTTTCTCTGCAGGACGCCGCGATATTGGAGCACGTATTTGCGGTTACGAAAGTCCAGCGATAGCCCTTTTCGTTTTTAATGGCTGTGGATAATTCATAGTCGCTTCACCTTCCCTTGCTGCCGATCTTTCCGGCCGCTCCCAACGGCACGAACGTTGGGATTGCAGCCGTCCTTAGCGGTTTCCAGTCGTAGCAAGGCTGTCCGCTGCCAACCTGACACCGATCCATGCGCGATAGCCTGCCACCCGAACCCCGCCTTTTCAGCGGCGATGACCTGGAGAACGAAACCGAACTCATTCCCCTCATCACCGCCGAGGATGAGGAGTTGATGAACGCGGAGACGACCCCGCCCGAACTGCCCATCCTCCCACTGCGCAACACCGTGCTCTTCCCGGGCGTGGTGATCCCCATTACCGTTGGAAGGGACCGCAGCATTCGATTGATCCAAGACGTGTACCGCGGCACCAAGACGCTGGGCGTGGTGAGCCAGAAGGACCCTCAGATCGAAGAACCGCGCGCTGAGGATCTAAATAAGGTGGGCACTATAGCCACCATCATCCGCATGCTGCGCATGCCCGATGGTAGTACCACGGCGATCATACAAGGCAAGAAGCGCTTCGAGATCCTCGAAGTGGTGAAGACCGATCCCTTCTTCACCGCTCGAGTGAAGGAATTCACGGAAGTGCGGCCGGAGAAGAAGGACAAGGAGTTCGGTGCGCTGGTGAGTTCACTTAAAGACCTCGCGATCAGCATCATCAAAGCAAGCCCTAACATTCCCACGGAAGCGGGCTTCGCCATCAAGAACATCGACTCTCCGAGCTTCTTGGTGAACTTCATCAGCAGCAACATGAATGCTGAAGTGGTGGAGAAACAGAAGATGCTGGAGGTGGCCGATCTGCGCGAGCGCGCCAACCTGTTGCTCGCCTACCTCACCAAGGAGTTGCAGATGCTGGAGATGAAGAACGAGATCCAGAGCAAGGTGCGCACCGAGGTGGACAAGCAGCAGCGCGAGTACTTCCTGCACCAGCAGATCAAGACCATTCAGGACGAACTGGGTGGCAACCCGATCGAGCAGGAGATCGACGAGATGCGCGTGAAGGCATCGAAGAAGAAGTGGACGGAGAAAGTGGGCGAGATCTTCGAGAAGGAAGTTGCGAAACTGCAGCGCATGAACCCGGCCGGCGCGGAATTCAGCGTACAGTACAATTACGTGCAGTTGCTCCTCGAGCTACCATGGGGCGAATACAGCAAGGACCTCTTCGACCTGAAGAATGCGCAGAAGATCCTGGATCGCGATCACTTCGGTCTGGACAAAGTGAAGGAGCGGATCATCGAACACTTGGCCGTACTGAAACTCAAGGGCGATATGCGCGCTCCCATTGTGTGCCTTTACGGTCCTCCGGGCGTGGGCAAGACAAGTCTCGGCAAAAGCATGGCCGAAGCCCTCGGTCGCAAATACGTGCGCATGAGCCTCGGTGGCTTGCACGATGAAGCCGAGATCCGTGGTCATCGGAAGACGTACATCGGTGCCATGCCGGGCCGTGTGATCCAAAGCCTGAAGAAGGCGGGCAGCAGCAACCCACTTTTCGTGCTCGATGAAGTGGACAAGGTGGGACGTGACCACCATGGCGATCCCGCCAGCGCCCTGCTTGAAGTGCTCGACCCAGAGCAGAACAGTCACTTCCACGACAACTTCGTGGAGGTGGAGTACGACCTGAGCCGCGTGATGTTCGTGGCCACTGCTAACAGCCTCAGTACTATACATCCGGCCTTGCGGGATCGTATGGAGATCATTGAGGTGAACGGCTACACGTTGGAAGAGAAGATCGAGATCGCCAAGCGCCACCTGATCCCGAAGCAGCTGAAGGAGACCAACGTGAAGGCGAAACAGATCAAGTTCGGCGCAGGATTGCTGGAAGCGATCGTCGAGGACTACACCGACGAGAGCGGGGTGCGGACGCTGGATAAGCGCATTGCGAAGCTGGTGCGTTACCGCGCGAAGCAGATCGCCATGCGGCAGAAACACGATGTCACTATCCAGAAGGATGAACTCGCCAAGATCTTCGGCCCCAGCCATGCCCGGGACAAGTATCAGGGTAACGACGTTGCAGGTGTTGTGACCGGCTTGGCGTGGACACCCACCGGCGGTGACATCCTCTTCATTGAAACCAGTATTACAAAAGGCGAGGGCAAACTGACGCTGACCGGTAACCTCGGCGATGTGATGAAGGAAAGCGCCATGCTCGCCCTCGAATACCTGAAGGCGCACAGTAGCGTGGTAGGCCTCGACGCCGATGTGTTCAAGCGCTGGAACGTTCACGTTCACGTCCCTGAAGGAGCCACCCCGAAGGATGGTCCGTCAGCGGGCATAGCCATGCTGACCAGTATCGCCAGTTCCTTTACCCAGCAGAAGGTGCGCAAAGCCGTTGCCATGACCGGCGAGATCACCCTGCGCGGAAAAGTGCTGCCGGTCGGCGGCATCAAGGAGAAGATCCTCGCCGCCAAGCGGGCCGGCATCAAAGAGATCATCCTCAGTGCCGACAACCGCAAGGACATCGAGGACATCGACGCACGCTACACCAAGGGCATGCGCTTCACCTACGTTACCGAGATGATCGAAGTGGTGAAGCACGCACTGCTCAAGGAGAAAGTGGAGCACGCGTTACAGGTGGCGTAGTCCAATATCTCTATAACGAAGAAGCCCCGGCGATCGCCGGGGCTTCTTTGCTCTGGGCAAGCACGGATAACTACTGACGTGCGACCCTTGCCGACGCGAGCCGTTGGCCCTTGCTCCATGCGCAAAGCGTGTAGACACCTGCAGCTACTGGCGACAGGTCGAGGCAGCCCATGGCTGATCCAATGCCGCCGAATTCACAGGCCACACGACCCGTTGCGTCGTGCAAGACCCATCGGTCGGGCAGGGCAGGGCCATGCACCGTTACCTGGGTCAAACCATCGGTGGGATTGGGCGAGAGCGCCAGAGTGATGGGAGATAGCGCGCTCTCAATAACCGATACGTCGGGGGCGAGAGCAGGCCACCAGAGTGATGGGACTTGGTTAAAGCCATAACCCGGAAAGGGACATACCCCAACGAACACTGAGTTGGGGTCGTAACCGCAGCCATTACCATTAACATCGGGAAACGCGATCCGCGAAGCAAAAGCGCTGTCTGGACTGGTCACTTCACCAAGTCGATGGAACAATATTTCGTTCGTTGGCGTCAGTTGCATGCCGTAGCCACCGAAGGCACCTTGACCAGCCTCGTATAGGTCGATCGTGTCGATCGTGCTCATTATCGAAGCGCTATCGAAGGGCACAAGGTCCAATTGCACCATGGTCGGCGCTCCGGGAAGTGAATGGTCCAACTCCACGTAAAGATGTTCCCCGTCAGGAGAGAAGTCGAATGAGTCGAAACTCTGGCCCATGTTGAGTACGATGGGACCATCGATCATCCCTGAAGGTCGATCACAAGTAAAGAGATTAAGCTTCTGCGTTCCACCCCGGAAAGCCACTTTATCGTTGGCCCTGCTATTCTTTCCGTGTGCCCGCTCATAGGCCTGGTAAAAGGAAGTGCCTGTGTTGGCGATGTAGGAAGGACCGACTCCGCTTGGGTCGAAAGGGAATCCAAGCACGTTCATGGTGCCTCCGGATGGGGCCAACAACCATGTGGTATCACCCGTATTGCTTGAGAATGCGGTTATGCCCGAAACCCCATCAGCGAGCGGGATCCCCTTGTTGAAGGTTACGCCGCCCGAACCGCCATCCAAGGTCATGTCCACTTCACTGTACCTCAATTCTGTCGTGCCGACAACCGACGTTAATGTGGCTATGTAGTGCAGGTTTGGCCCGGCACTAATGATGAGCGATTGAAGCTCATCTCCGGCAGGCACGATGAAGTTGCCGTTCAGCATTGTGTCGCCAGTGGCGTTATACACATGGTGTCCATCTGTACGGAACAACACAGCACCGGAAACAGGATCGGAGAGAACCGAGTGTATGCCGGACCCGCCCGAATAGAAGAACGGTCCGGGGTTCAGTGTTCCACCAGAAAAGTTGAAGGAGTAGCCGATATCCGCGTACCAGTTATCCCATCGATGATCTGGCCATGCTTGGCAAAGAAGCTCTTGAACGAAGAATAATATCGCCACCAGTGTTGTTGACGCCAGTCTCGCACGCATGGTCAACAAGCGCTTGGGCCGATCTTGATGCCATAGCCTGTTCCGCATCCTGCTGGGTCAGGCCCGTAGCCTATGCAGCCGCTACTACCGGCGCACGACCAGGAATCCTTCGCGCTTGAAGGACATGTCTCCGAACCTTGCAGTGCGCCAGAACAATACACCTCGACCAAGCTGATACTGATCGCCCCGGCTGGCAATGTGTACGAGGAGTTCCCTGGTGCAACGGTGTAAGTGATCGATGTGAATCCACCTGTGTAGCTGTACCAAACCTTGGCAGAGAAGGTCACGGTGGAGGTATTCCCTGCCCCGAACACAGGCGGCGGTGGCATTTCGGGAACCGGGGTAAACGCAGATGCCAACATGAATACAAAGGCGGATGCGGAGCACACACTTGCAGCGCCGGCAATACGGCGCCTTGTGTTGCTCAGCCGATCCGTCGTTTGGTCGTTTGGTCGTTTGGTCGTTTGATCGTTTTCATGGCAAATGGGTTTTGTTCCGCTGTGTTGCGGAATGTGAAGATGGCATGATGCAACGCGTTTGATACCGTGCCATTGGATCGCGCCACAAAAGTCAAGGCATTGAGATCTGAACCGGAGCTGTTGCGGTCACTGTCGCGGTTACGACCGGACCACACATCTTCCCATCCCTCAAAAGTTGAACTGCGCCTGTATGCGCAATAGTTCGCCCTTCTGTAGGTTGTCCTGCTTGGCGTAGTCCTCGAAGCGGCGATCGCCGATGTAGTACTCGCACACCAGTTCGAAGTTCTTGATGGGTTGCCACTCAATACCGAACTCAATGTCGTTCACGGTATAGCTGCGGGCATCGAGTTCGTGCTTCTTACCGCCTTCGTACACCTGATAGCGCGCGAATGGAAAGAGCAGATGCTTGCCGAGTTTGATGCGGTACGTCGCCGTGAAGAATCCTCCGCTCAGGTCGCGGGTTTCAATGCTGTCGGTCGCAGTGTTGAATTCGGGTCCACGACCAACGTTGTATTCAGCGAGCAGGCCGAAGGGTTGAGGATACAGACAGAAACCTCCGAGCATACGTGTGTCTTCGTAGTTCCAGTCGGTCGCACCCTTTACACCGGCACTGCGTTGGTCTGCGGTCACCACGTACTTGCCGGAGTAGCCGGCCACGAACGGCTCGATGATCTGGTTTTTGATCGCGAACGGATAGGAGAGGCGTGCGACCACATGTAGATCGTCGTTGGCTTCCGGACGATTGGCGGTTTGGCCGTTGAACGCACCGATCGCGAACACGCCATAGTCGCCGCTGCCCTTCAAGCCATCGTCCACCAGCGACTTGAACCGATCGCGGATCTTCTTTGGCGCCCAGTAAAAAAAGGCCCCCAGGTCGCGCTCGTTGCTTGAGGCACTATTGGTCGGGTCGGCGCGGTCCAACGGCAACCGGTTCTGGCTGCTCTGCAGGTTCTCGAAACTGTAAGGCACTTTGCTCTGCCCAAAGCGCAATCGGAAGGTGTTCTCCTTGTCCAAGCCCAGGTCCATGTACCAATCGCGCATCTGGCCGATGTTGCCGGTGGTGCCAGCTGTGCTGGCAAAGTCAGGTTGCAGGTAGATGTATAGCCGTGGATGCACATATCCACTGATGACCACACGCGCCCGACGGATGAAAACCCCTCCGTTCTCCCCAATGCTCTTGTCGCATTGCTCACACTTGAACTTCTCGTTCGTTTCCAGCAGTCTGTTGTACCGCACTTGGCCGTAGCCCCTTATGCTGAAGGTCTCGTACCAAGCCTTCTTCAAAGGCTTCCGCGCGGTAGTGTCGCTCTGGGCCGATAGCAGTACGGAAGCGACAAAAAGAAAGGCTGTCAACAAAAGGCGGGGACCGGAATACATGCGCGGTGTTGTTAAGGAATTGCTCGTCGTTCGTTACGGCGGCGCAAGACTATCCTTACCCGAACGTTGCGGGATCATTGCCAACCTCAACAGTGTGTTAGATCTGTGTTAGGTGGCCCGGGTTATCAACATGCCCGGAAAAGAAGCACAAGGACTACCTCGCGCAAGGGGCGAGAAGCGCACCCGTACATATGCGCTTCGCCTTTGCCATATCGGCGACGTACCGCTCGATGGTAGCAGTGATCGCAGGTGGTGGCGCTTGGTGGAAGTCATGCTGGTACCAAGCACTGAGGTCTTTGACGGTATTCAGGGGTGATCCCAATTCAGCAATGCGGATCGAGGCACTGTCACCTTCTGTCACTTGCACCATGAGCAGGTAGAGCGATTGAGACGCTTGCAAGGCCTCCTCGCCCAAACCGTCCGCACGAAATGCGTCATCGGCCGTTTTTCCCTCGCCCACATCAGGACCCGCGAGCAGTTCATCCAGTGCGAACATCCGCTCGCTGGCATGTTCGTATAGGATATTGACGCTGTCGGCCAAGAGGCGGCCTTCAGCGCATGCCATCGAACGCAGGTGCTCGTACTTGCTGTCGAGCAGATGCGACGAGGCCAGCACGGAATCGGTCAGCGCAGCTTCAGCCTTGGTGAATTCGCCGAGGACCTTTTCCGATGCCGAAGGTCCACAACTGCAGGCCAGAAGTGTGATCGGTAGGAAGGCGAAGGGAAAGGTCGTCTTCTCCATGTGCTTGTTCCGACCCCGTCGGGGTGCCGAAAATAGCCCGGTGCTGAAGTCGGGGAGGGCCTGTGCAATAGTCGGCCGATATCTTCGTTGCCAACCCGCATGACCCTGTTGCGCCTTCCCGCCACCGTATTCGGTTGCTCCGCTTTGCTTGCCGCCAGTGCCCAGCTTGGCGGGCAAACCTCGTTCAACGTCCTTGACATCCCCAGCAGTGCGCGTGTTGCTGCCTTGGGCGGCAACAATATCGCCGTGCAGGACGCCGACATCAACCTTGGTTTCTACAACCCGGCATTGCTGAACAAACAGATGGAACGGCAAGTAGCCTTGAGCTATCTGCGTTGGTTCAACAAAGCCGACATCAACCTTGGATACGTGGGCTACGCGCACCACTTCGATAGCTGCAAAACGACGGTGAGCGCCGCGTTCCAGTTCGTGGATTATGGGGAGTTCCGGCGCACGGACGATGCCGGCGTTGATCTGGGCAGCTTCACCGCCGGAGAGTATGCGCTACAGGTCGGGGCATCGCGGCCAATTGACAGTTTGTTCACCGTTGGCGTGAATGCGAAAGTGCTTTTCGGCCAGTTGGAGGAGTACACCAGCACGGCCGTTGCCTTCGACGTCGGCGGGCTCTACCACAAGCCGGGTGGGCTCTTCACGCTTGCGGCCATGCTGCGCAACATCGGCTACCAGACCAGTGCCTACACCGAGCAACGGGAGAAGTTGCCCTTCCAAGTGCAGATAGGGACCACGTACAAATTCCGCCACGCACCGTTCCGTCTCGGGCTGATGCTGGAGAACCTACAGAAGTGGGACCTCACCTACGACGACCCGAACGCCCAAGTGAACATCGACCCTACCACGGGAGAAGTGATCACTGAAAAGGTGACGTTCATGGACAAGGCCTTGCTGCACGTTGTCGGGAATGTGGAAATACTGTTGGGCAAGAACCTGCATGTTCGGTTCGGGTACAATTACCGGCGCAGGCAGGAATTGAAGATCGAGGAGAAACCCGGGTTGGCAGGCATCAGTTTCGGTGCGGGCATCCGCGTCGCGAAGATCCATGTGAGCTATGGTTATGCGCAGTACCATTTGGCCGGTGCCAGCAACAGCTTCACAGTGGCCGTGCGCTTCAACGACTTCAAGAAGCAGCCGGTACTGCCCGCCGCAGCGCCCCAAGGCTAAGTGATCGGGTGCGCGCGCCTACCTTGGCGGCATCACTGATCGCAACGTGCGCCGCATCAACATCGCTATCGACGGCTTTTCATCCTGCGGCAAGAGCACGTTGGCCAAACAGCTGGCCCATCACCTGCACTACACGTACATCGACAGTGGTGCCATGTACCGCGCGATCGCGCTGTACGTGATCGAGAACGGCTTGGTGATCGAAGGGAAACTGGATAAGGCCAACTTGTTGCGGGTGCTGGACCGCATCCACATCGGCTTCAAACACGATGACGGGACCCAGCGCAGCGAGACTTGGCTCGACGGGCATAACGTGGAGCATAGGATCCGCGACATGGAGGTGAGCCGGCACGTTACGCTGGTGAGCCCCGTGCCCGAAGTACGCGCCAAGCTGGTGCAGTTGCAGAAAGCAATGGGCGTGGGCAGGGGTGTGGTCATGGATGGCCGGGACATCGGTACTGTTGTCTTCCCGGATGCTGAAGTGAAATTCTACATGACCGCCCGACCCGACGTGCGCGCCATGCGCCGTTACCAGGAACTGAAGGGCAGGGGCGTGGAAGTGGATTACGCCAGTGTGCTCGACAACATCGAGCGCCGCGATGAAGACGACCTGAAGCGCGAAGCTGACCCGCTGTTGAAGGCGCCCGACGCCTTCGAGATCGACAACAGCGATCTCACATCAACGGAACAATTCGACATCGCCTTGGGTGTTGTGGTGAAGGCGATCGGGGTGGTGACGGAGGCGTGAGTACCCCCTTGTTGCGCACTTGGAAACCGCGATTCTAGGTGTGTCTCAGAGGAACCTTCTCTTTCACGTTGTTCGGTAGGCCTTCGCATATACAAGTGTCATCCTTACGATCGGAATACACGCTTATCGATTGACCATTTCCGAAGTGTAGCCTTATGCCCAGAGAGTCGTAGAAATTCAAGTCTGTGTTTTCGTCCTTGTCCACAAGCTCGGTCCAAGAGAGTAACTCGGCCCCCAAGCAATTTGCAAACGCTGGAATCGAATGCACATGCGTGTTCAACGGGTACTGGAAGAATCCGCTATCCGTTTGAAATGGAGTGATTTCTTCGGGCTTCTCGGACGATACAGAACGTACGCTCGAATACCCGTCATCGCATGTGATATGGATCCAATCTCCGAAGCGTAAGTAGACCACATTCACTTCATCAACAATCCGGTCGTCAATCTTGAAAGATTGGATAGCTGCATCGGATAACCGCTGTCCGACAATTCGATTCAGCACATCAGCACCAGTCATTCTGAGGCATGGTTGGAGATTTTCTCAACCGCCGCCGTCGGATCTCTCACCCCCTCCACAAACCCCAACACCTTCAACATCACTCGGTCCAACAACGTATCGGGGCAACTGGCGCCGCTGGTGAGGATGATGGTAACGGGTCGCTTGGCGGGTAGCCAGTTCGAGGTCTGCTCCAACTTGTGCGCGTGGTAATTGAAGTGCTCGATCCGGTCGGCGCTTTGGATCTCCTTTTCGCCGTTGATGAAGTACGTCGGGAATTTGCCTTCGAGCAGATCCACCAAATGGCTGGTGTTGCTGCTGTTGTAACCGCCCACCACGAGCGCGAGGTCGGCTTCCTGTTTCAGTAATTCGTTGGTGGCGTCTTGGTTGTCGTTGGTGGCGTAGCAGAGGGTATCGCGCGTGTCAGCAAAACGCTGGCCTACGGCACCGTCCCCGTATTTCTTCATCATCACTTGTTTCAGGTGGTCGGCGATGGCTTGCGTTTCGGTAGCCAACATGGTGGTCTGGTTCACCACACCGATTCGCTGCAAGTCCTTGGTGGGGTCAAAGCCCGGTGTACACTTCTTCCCGAAGCGTTCCGCGAATTGTGCGGTCGGAAGCTCGCCCAGAATGATGCGCCCCAGGTCTTCGGCTTCGGCCATGTCCTTCACGATCACCGTGGGCGCCCCAGCGGCGGTGTGGCTGAAGGTGGCCCGTGTTTCCTCGTGCGCCGCCTTGCCGTGTATGATCACCGTATAGTCCTGCGTTCCGAGCTGCGCACTGCGCTTCCAGACCTTCTCCACGAACGGGCACGTCGTATTGTGCTTCAGCGGGTCGATCCCAATGGCTTTCAGCCGGGCTTCGGTCTCCAGAGTTGTGCCGAACGCCGGAATGATGACGATATCGTCGGCCTTCAGTTCGCTCCAATCCATGAGCATTTGCCCATGCGTATCCTGGATGAACCGCAGGCCATGGCTCTCGAGGTCGGCGTTCACCTCAGGGTTGTGGATCATCTGGCTCAACAGGAAGATCCGCTTGCCGGGGTTCTCCTCAAGGGCTTTATAGCTGATCTCGATGGCATTTTCCACGCCGTAGCAGAACCCGAAGTGCCGGGCAAAGACGAATCGTACCGGTCCCAGATCGAGCACCGTCGGCATCAGGTCCTTCTTCTTCGGGTCCTGCACCTTGCGCCACGCCTTCAACCGGCCAATGAGGTTACTGCGGTAGTGGGTGGGGATGGTGAAGGAGCGCAAGGCGATCGGAAAATGAGTTGATCAGAAGATCATTTCGGGGCGAAAGTACCTCCGTTGCTCCGCACGGAAGTCTCGCTCAAAGCCCGTCGGCCGCATTGTCTGATCTTCTGATCTTCTGATTGTCCGATCGCTCCGGCTACATTCGCGCTCCCTTTTCAGGGAAGGTCCGCGCAGCAGCACCGTGGGCCCAACCAACCGAACCCTTCCGGTCGTGCTGCCTTGGTCCGGGATACAAGTGAAGTAAGCCCTAATGGCTACCGAACAAAAAGAGGCGACGATGGCGCCGCGCACCAGCGCATCCATCACCGACGGTAAACTCGTTTTCGCCGAACCCGCTGCCGATTTCGATTGGAACAGCATCGACGATGACGGCGTGCCCGCAGCCACCCGCGAAACACTCGAGAAGAGCTATGAGGAAAGCCTCAGCAGCATTGCCGAGAAGAGCGTGCTGGAAGGCACCGTGGTAGCGGTCGGCAAGAAGGAAGTGGTGATCAACATCGGCTACAAGAGCGAAGGCGTTGTGCAGGTGAGCGAGTTCCGCTACAAGCCCGATCTCGCCATCGGCGATAAGGTGGAGGTGTACATCGAGAAGCAGGAGGACAAGGGTGGTCAGATGATCATCAGCCACAAAACGGCACGTGTACACCGCGCATGGGGCCGCGTGAACGATGCGCTGATGAAGGACGAGATCATCACGGGCTTCGTGAAGTGCCGCACCAAAGGCGGCCTCATCGTTGACGTGTTCGGCCTCGAGGCGTTCCTGCCCGGCAGCCAGATCGACGTGAAGCCGATCCGCGACTACGACCAGTTCGTGGGCAAGAACATGGAGTTCAAAGTGGTGAAGATCAACCAGGAGTTCAAGAACGTGGTGGTGAGCCACAAGGCGTTGATCGAAGCCGAACTCGAAGCACAGAAGAAGCAGATCATCGGTGGCCTCGAGAAAGGACAGGTGTTGGAAGGCACGGTCAAGAACATCACCAGCTACGGTGTGTTCGTGGATCTCGGTGGCGTGGACGGATTGGTACACATCACGGACCTCAGCTGGGGCCGCGTGAACCACCCGGACGAAGTGGTGAAGCTGGACGAGAAGATCCAGGTGGTTATCCTGGAATTCGACGACGAGCGCAAGCGCATCGCCCTTGGTATCAAGCAACTGAGCGCGCACCCATGGGATGCCCTCAGCGCTGAAATGAACGCTGGCGACAAAGTGAAAGGCAAGGTGATGGTGATCACCGACTACGGCGCATTCGTTGAAGTGGCACCGGGCGTTGAAGGCCTGCTGCACGTGAGCGAAATGAGCTGGAGCCAACACCTGCGCAGCCCGAAGGACTTCCTGAAGGAAGGACAGGAGATCGATTGCGTGATCCTGAACATCGATCGCGAAACGCGCAAGATGAGCCTCGGTATGAAGCAACTTGCTTCCGATCCGTGGGCCGACATCGAGACGAAATATCCTGTGGGCAGCCGTCACACGGCCAAGGCGCGCAGCCTCACCCACTTCGGCATCTTCGCCGAACTGGAGGATGGCGTGGACGGCCTTATCCACATCAACGATCTCAGCTGGACCAAGCGCATCAAGCACCCGAGCGAGTTCTGCAACATGGGCGACAGCATCGAAGTGCAGGTGCTCGAAGTGGACCGGGAGAACCGCCGCTTGAGCCTCGGCCACAAGCAAGTGGAAGAGAACCCTTGGGATGTGTTCGCTGGCGTGTTCACGCCGCTGAGCACACACGAGGGAACGATCATCGGCCGTGCCGGACAGAACTTCGTGGTGGCGTTGCCCTACGGCGTTGAAGGCATGGTGGCCGCGAAGAACGTCCGCAAGGAAGACGGCAGCAAAGCCGCGTTGGAAGAGAAGCTGCCATTCGTGGTGCTCGAATTCAACCGCGAAGCACGTCGCATCGTGCTCAGCCACACCCGCACCTTCGAAGTCGGCGACGATACCCCTGAAGTTGAAGCACCCGCAACGAGCAGCGCACCACGTCGTGGTCGCAAAGCCGGTGGCGATGGCGACAACGCAGGTGGCGGACAGAGCCCGAGCGTGAAGAGCGTGAACGACAAAGTGGAGAAGAGCACCCTCGGCGACCTGAGCGTACTGAGCGATCTGCGCAACAAGATGGAAGCCGGCGAAAGCGCGGCAACCGCTGCTGGCACCGCTTCGGCCGCGAAGGAGAAGAAAGCCAAAAAGGCTGCAAAAGCTGCGGCCAGCGAAGACCAGAAGGAAGCCGAAGAAGGCGTGAGCGAAGAGTAATCCGCGCCGTCAAGAACATGTGCCACGGCCCTTCCGCAAGGAGGGGCCGTGGTGCGTTCGGGGCACAGTGATCGCATATGCACAAAGACGGTTGGACGGAAGCGTGAAGAAGTCTTTCGTTGTGTATGGCGGGAATCGCATTCTTTGCCGCCGTCCAACGGGAACGTTGCGGTGACCATCACGCATGTACATCCATCTGAAGCTCGTTAAGGAACCCTGGCCCGGCGAACGCTGGCAGGGCTTCTTCGATCGGGCATGGCCGCTCTTCCGCATTTGGTACGTGAGCGAAGGCGAGGACGCGCGTCCTGATCTCGTCACCTGCCGCTCACTGCTCGAACTGCACATGCCGGAACTGATCCCGGTGTACAACAGCCTCTGCCGGTTGGTGAAGAACGATGATATGGCTTGTCGGTTCCTCAGCATGTGGTGCCCACCGCCTTACATGGCCGGCTGCTCTCAAGTGGCCTGGACCAAAGGTGAACCCACGCTGATCCGCAACTACGATTTCGACCCGCGCTATTTTGATGGGCGCATGCGCTTCACCGAATACTGCAAGCCGGTTATCGGCATACAGGATAGTGGCTGGGGCCTGCTCGATGGCATGAACGCCGATGGCTTGGCCGTAGCGCTGGCGTTCGGTGGCCGCAAAGTGAGCGGCAAAGGATTCGGCATTCCGTTGGTGATCCGCTATGTGCTCGAAACATGTAGCAACGTTGAGGAGGCGTGCGCAACGCTTTCGCGTCTTCCGGTGCACATGGGGTACAACGTCACGGTGCTCGACAAGTCGGGCAAGTATGCCACGGTCTACTTGAACCCCGACAGGCCCGCACAAGTGATGCACCAAGCAGCCGCATGCAATCACCAGCACCAAGTGGAGTGGGACGAGTACGCGGCCTTCACGCACACCATCGAGCGTAAGCATTTCCTCGAAGCCTGCATCGCCGAACCGAAGTTGGACCGCGCGACCATGATCAAGCGCTTCCTGAACCCCCCTCTCTACAGCCAGCAATACCTGCGTGGTTTCGGCACGCTGTACACGACGGCCTATAACGTGGCGAAAGGGAATGTGAAAGTGATCTGGCCGGACAAGCAAGTGGAAGCGAGCTTCAAGAAATTCGAGGAACAGGAAGTGAACGTGGTGCTGCTGCGGCCGGTGGGTAGGTATCTGGCGAAGTGAGAGTGGCCCGCAGCGGTATTTTCGCAGGCATGTCGCAGACCATCACGATGCCTCCCATTTCCGCGTTGTACAACCCTTCCAATTACATCAACGGCTCATGGGTTGCTGAAGGTGACGGCAGTTTCACTACCGTCATCGACAAGTACACCGGTGCTGAGCTGGCGCGCATACCGAACGCCACAGCAGAGCGCATGGAAGCCGCTATCGTTGCCGCTCATGGCAGTCGCGCAGCGGTGTGGAGGTTGAGCGCAGGAGAACGTAGCGCCAAGTTGGAAGCGTTGGCTGTGCTGATCGCAAAACACGAAGAAGAACTTGCCATGCTCATCGTGCGCGAGGGTGGCAAGCCGATCGGTTATGCAAAGGCGGAGATCGCGCGGTGTATTACCACAGTGCGCACCGCCGCATCCGAAGCACTGCGTTTCGCGGGTGAAAGCGTGGCGCTCGACTACGGTGCCGGTGCCGGTAAGACCGCCTTCACCAAACGCTTTCCGATAGGTGTCATCGCGGCGATCACACCGTTCAATTTCCCGCTGAACCTTGTGTTGCACAAAGTGGCCCCTGCCATGGCGGTCGGCTGTCCGGTGGTGTTGAAACCAGCCCCGCAAGCACCGCTGAGTTCACTGGCATTGGCGACGCTCATTGATGAGATCGGCTGGCCAAAAGGTGCGTTCAGCGTCCTGATGTGTGGTGTCCCTGTTGCCGAAAAGCTGGTGAAGGACGAGCGCATTGCGATGCTCAGCTTCACCGGTAGTGATAAAGTCGGCTGGCACTTGAAGGGGATCTGCGGCAAGAAGAAACTGGCATTGGAACTCGGCGGCAATGCTTCGGTGATCATTGATGAAGGCGTTGATCTCGCGGCAGCTGCCAAGACTGTCGCGATCGGTGCCAATATCTATGCGGGTCAGACCTGCATCAGCACGCAGCGCATCTATGTGGTGAAGTCGGTGTTCGGTGCGTTCCGGGATCTGCTAGTGAAGGAGTATGCCGCCCTGAAAGCAGGCGATCCGAGCGATAGTTCGGTGACGGTTGGACCGATCATCGACAAAGGGCACTTCGATCGGATCAGCACCTGGGTGGCTGAAGCCGTGAAGGCAGGTGCACGAGTGCTGGCCGGGGGAGAGCCCGTGGACGCGGCACGTAACATCTACGCGGCCACGTTGCTCGCGGGAACAAAACGCGACATGAAGGTGAGCTGCGCCGAGGTCTTCGGTCCGGTGGCCATACTGGAGGAAGTCGCTGACTTTGGCGAGGCCATTCTGCGTGTGAATGATTCAACCTACGGGCTTCAAGCCGGGGTCTTCACGGATTCCGTTGCGCATATGAAGCGCGCGCACGAAGAACTGGAGGTCGGCGGCGTGATCATCAACAATGTGCCGGGCTTCCGCGTGGACAGTATGCCGTACGGCGGTATCAAGGACAGTGGTCTCGGACGAGAAGGCGTGAAGTACGCCATGGAGGAAATGAGCGAACCGCGGTTGATGGTCTATTGATCAACGGTTTGGTCGACGCTTTTCACAGCGTGTCGAAGTCGATCGCTTGGAACCGAACAGTGGCCGGGTCGAGCGTTCTGCCTTGGCCTTTGAGGTCCTTGAAGATGAGGTTCAACGGTGATGGCCTGAGCCGCATAGGGATGTTGAAATAGGGGCGGAAGCGCCACGTGATCCGGCTATCGAGGCCGATCCAAACGCGCAACGGCTCAAAGTGTTCGTGGCTTGGTGTACTCGCAGGGGCTGTTCCCGGATCAAGGGCCGCCAACAGCAAGGTTGCGCCCATCTGTTTCCGTTCGGTGAAGAGGAGATCCTTGCAAGTGGTAAGTCCGAGCGAGTACTTGTTCAATGGATGAGCCAAGCGCCACTCCAGCGCTTTCTGATGCCATATGCGCTCATACTTCACCACGCCATCGCGGTTATTGACGATGGGACCGATGCCCAGCATGGCCCGCAAGGGCGATACGAGTTGAAAGCCAAGCTTCTTCGTGAAGCCGTGCGTGCTGTTCGCGTTGGCCACGCCGATCACGAACCCGAACCCTTGTTGCGCCGCCGGGTCGTATGTCGCGCTAGCCAGCTTGGTGAACAGGCCCTTCCCCTGGTGCGAAGGATGCGTGGCCGTGTTGAGCGACAGCAGCCCGCGCTCTTCAACACCGTTCACTCGCGCAACCAGCGGGATCGTGACATAGTGCGCCGCCAGTTCCGAACCGCTCCACGCATTGAAGCCCACGGCCTCGCCATCAGGGTTGTCCCGGTACTGCCATCGCACCACTTCCTCAGTGAAGTGGGTGGCCTGCGGGAACACCTGTCGCAACAGGGCGGTCATCGTTGCGATGCTCGCATCGTCGGTGCGGACCGGCTCGATCGTGTAGGACATGGGCTCGGCGGTGAAAGTATCCGTGCCACGCGGACGGATACATTCGCCGCGCGTTCAGGTTCCAAAGAAGCCAAAGTGTATGCGGAGTGATCCGCCTTCGCCAAGGCTACGGCGGATGAAAAGGGAATCCGGTGCAATGCCGGAGCTGTTCCCGCAGCTGTAAGTCCTGGTGCGCACTGCAAGAGCCACTGTCCCGACCTGTCGGGGCGGGAAGGCGCAGTGGGCGAGGGGATGAGCCAGAAGACCTGCCTGTCCGCACAGTACAACGGCCCTCGGGACAAGGGCGATGCTTACGGTGGCATCGTGTCTTTCCCGGTGGTTTCACATCACCCACGCCGCTCGGTGAAAGCGGCAAGCAAACCCCAATTCCTATGTACCGTTCACTTCTCTCTTTTTCTCTCTTGGCTGCTGGCCTTGCGGCTTCTGCGCAGCAGTACGTCCACCAAGTGGTCGTCCTCAGCGAAGGCTACTTCGACTTCGGCACGCAAACGCAGGTGACCCCTGTAACACTCTACAGCTACGACCCGGCCCAAGGCACCACGCAGCCCGTGGCCGTGATCAACAACGCACGCTTCGGCACGCATGTGCAGGTTGAAGGTCCGTTCATCTACGTGGCCGCTGATAGCTTCCTGCTGAAGTACGATGCCGATACCTACACGCTGCTGGATCAGGAGATCGTCACCGGCATCCGTCGTTTCGACTTCTGGAACGACCAGATCATTCTCTCGCGTGGCGAAGTGGGCGGTCTGCCACACTACCTCGAGGTACGCGACAAGAACACCTTCGATCTGGAATACATCGTTGCACCGGTCGATGGCCTGTCTCATAGCGGCGAGGACGTTGTGGTGGTAGGCGACAAAGCCTACATCGCCGTGAACAACGCGTTCGACTGGGGTAACGTGGTCGGCTACGTTGGCGTGCTCGATCTGGTGAGTGAGATCTATTCGCAGATCGACCTGGGGCCTGGTGGCACCAACCCGGAGAACATCATGGTGGACGGTTCACGGCTCTGGACCCTCAACAACACGGACTTCACCGGTAGCAGCATCAGCCGCATCGACTTGTCCAACAGCAGCCTCGACCTCACCGAGAGCATCGCTGTGGGAAGTGGTTGCGCAGCTTCGGAAATGGCCGAGGAGAAAGTGTTTTTCATGGAGTATGCCGTTGGCCAAGTCGCCCGCTACGATGTGAATACCGAGAACGTACTCGATACGCTTGCGGGCAGCATAGCTGTGTACGGTTTGGTGAACGACCCCATCAACAACCAACTCTACACCACCACCACCGACTTCTTCAGCACCGGCGAACTGTTCACCATGAGCTACACGGGCATATTGACGAGTGTTGGTGCGGTTGGCCCAAACCCCGGCAAGATCGATCTCGATATCCGTGGTATTCAGGCAGTGGATGAAGTGAACCCGGGGGCTTTCGCTCTTGCACCGAACCCCGCCAACGAAATGATCGCCCTGACTTTCGGAGTAGAGCCTGCTGGAAATGTGCGGGTACTGGACGCAGCCGGACGCGTTGTATCCGAGACCAACATCAACGGTGCACGCCGTTTCCAGTTGGACATCAGCGCGCTGGCACCGGGCCAATACACCGTTCTGGCCGCAGGTTCCGCCCAACGATTCGCGAAGCTGTAACACAGCGGGCGGTGAGTGTGGAATGCCCTTCTACATTTGCCGCCCTTTCCGCCTCCCTAGCTCAGCGGTAGAGCAGCTCATTCGTAATGAGCAGGTCGCCGGTTCAAATCCGGCGGGAGGCTC
>CADECG010000057.1 GCA_902825795.1 uncultured Bacteroidota bacterium | reverse complement strand
CTTCATGGTCGCGCTTTCGGCGTTGCGAAGGGCTTCTTGAGCCACTTTCACGTCAGCCTATCTTCGGCCGCGGTTTTTTCAACGCGCAACCTCATTTGGAAGATTTCAGCACGCTCGGCCTACACCGTGACCTCATTGAGGGCATAACGGCCATGCGCATCAACAAGCCTACGCCCATTCAACCGCAGGCGATCCCTGCTGTACTGGAAGGCCGCGATCTCATAGCCTGCGCACAGACCGGTACGGGCAAGACGGCCGCATTCCTGCTACCCCTCATTGACGTTATCACCGCCTATGCTCCGCGCGATCCCAAGAGCATTCGTGCGCTCATTGTTGTTCCAACACGCGAGCTGGCCTTGCAGATCGACCAACAATTGCAGGCCATTGCGTACTTCATGCCCATTACCTCGGTGCCGGTTTATGGCGGAAGCGATGGCGCTTCCTTCGATCAGCAGAAGTTGGCGCTTACCAGCGGTACCGAAGTGATCGTGGCCACACCGGGCAAATTGTTGAGCCACTTGAATCTTGGCTATGTTCCAACGCAAGGTCTCGAGTTCCTTGTGCTGGACGAGGCCGATCGCATGTTCGACATGGGCTTCATCGACGACATCAAGCGCATTATCGGCTTCCTGCCCAAGGAGCGGCAAACGCTCATGTTCAGTGCTACCATGGCTCCCGAGATCCGGGATTTGGCCCGCGTGGTATTGCACGACCCGGTTGAGATCTCCATAGCCTTGAGCAAACCGGCCGAAGGCGTCAAACAGGAGGCCTATGTGATCTACGACGCCCAGAAAGCCGATATCCTCGAGCATATTCTGCGCACCAATGAGGCCACCAGCATCATTGTGTTCGCAGGCAAGAAAGTGGAGGTGCGCAACCTCGCTCGGCATTTGGCCAAGCGTGGGTTCAACGCGCAAGGCATGCACAGTGATCTGGAACAGAACGAACGCGAGGAGGTGATGCTCGCATTCCGGAACAGGAAACTCCGCATTCTCGTGGCCACGAACGTGGTAAGCCGTGGCATCGATATCGACGACATTGACCTTGTGGTGAACTACGATGTTCCCCGAGACCCCGAGGACTACGTGCACCGGGTGGGCCGTACAGCGCGTGCTGCGAGAAAGGGCCAAGCCATCACCTTCATCAACGAGAAGGAGATGCGCGAGTTCGGTCGGATCGAGAAGTTGATCGGATACGAGGTGACTAAGCAACCGCTTCCGGCGAATTTTGCCCGTGGCCCTGAATACCGACCGGATAGCAAGCGCGAAGGAGGCGGAGGTGGCCGCAACAACGGACGAGGCCCCCGCAGTGGAGGGCCTCGTCGAGAAGGTGCGGGTAGGTCAGGCAGTGGCCAAGGCCCCGCGCGCAGGCACTAGCGCTGTTTGAATTTATCCTTGTAGTTGGCGAGCACCTTCACCGCGTCAAACGCCTCGGCAGCCTTGCCAACACGTGTGATCCTGAGTGATTCGATCTTATCGCCCTGCGCGATCGCGTTCACAACGTCCTGTCCCTCGGTCACGTGGCCGAAAACGGTGTGTTTCCCATCCAGCCAGTCCGTCTTCACGTGCGTGATGAAGAACTGGCTCCCGTTGGTCCCAGGGCCAGCATTGGCCATGCTCAGGATACCAGGCCCGGTGTGCTTCAGGGTCGGGTCGATCTCGTCAGGGAACATATAACCAGGGCCGCCCATGCCGGTTCCAGTAGGGTCGCCGCACTGCACCATGAAGTTCGGGATCACGCGGTGGAAGACAATGCCATCGAAGTACGGCTGACCGCTGGCCTTTGCCGTGTTGGTCACCTTGCCTTCGGCCAGGCCTACGAAGTTGGCCACGGTCATTGGTGTCTTCTCGAATTCCAATTGGCAAACGATCTTGCCTTTGGTGGTCGTGAACGTTGCAAATAGGCCTTCGCCTGCGGTCATGGTCGGTTGGGGTTGGTTGGTTTCTTCGGTAGGTGGTGCTTGCATAGGCTCGTCGGCGCGTGCGCTCTCACCAGCTGGTGTCGAAGAGCACGTGGCGAAAAGCAACGGCAGAAAGGCTGCGAGGGGGGCGATGCGTACGATGTTCATGGTACTTGGTTTTTCGGGTCGCGAATATACCGGCAGGGGTTACAGGGGTAGTGCTTCTTCTATTGCATCCAGCTTGTCGTCCGTGAAATCGCCATCGGTGCGGTGTACGATGTTGCCGTTGGCATCGAGTACGAACAGGTACGGTTTAGACTTATCGGTCATGTCCAGTTCTTTCACATAGACATCGATATCGCCTTGGAAGAAGAGGATGTGATCAAGCACTTCGGGTGCTTCACTCTTCTGCACCTTCTTCATTACCGGCCCATACGCTGCTTTATCCATGCCGGTGAACATGGGCACGAACCAGACGTTCACATCGTATTCCGCTGCGAAGAGTCCATGCTTTGATACGAAACGGAGGTATGCCGGTTCGAACCAAGCGGTCAATCGTTCACCAGCACTCTTGTCGAATGCGAGACAAAGAATGGTGAATTTGCCCTTGGCGTCCTTTGGTAGATCGACGTGTTTGCCCGTTGGCGTTTCGCCCGTCAACACTGGAAAAATCGCCTGTTGCGAGGACGCGGTCATAACGATCGAGCAAACGAAAGCCAGCAATGCGGTTCTTTTCATGGATCGGGTCATTTGAGCATTCCGTTCGATCATCGTGCCGATCAGCGTATCCCTTGATCGGGATTGCGGCCCTTCGCCTTCCGGAATACGGCCTTCATGGCCTCAATGTCTTCGTGAACATCACCGCTTAAATGGAAAACATCGCTGAACGTCACCGTTTTCGTTCCGAAGTCGAACGAGCACAAGATGATGGGCACTTTGGCTTGGATGGCGATCCGATGGAACCCTGTCTTCCACTCGGGTACGTATTTGCGCGTGCCTTCCGGTGTAATCGCGATCTTGAAATCCGGGTTGCGCGTGAACAGATCAACGACCGCTTCGGTCATATTCGTATGCTTTTGCCGATCGACCGGGTACCCGCCGAGCGCCTTGAAGATCCAGCCGGTCCAAGGAGTGAAAAGTTCCTTCTTGGCCAAGTATTTCACATCGGTCATGCCCGCAGCGCTGCGCACCAGCAAGCCGATCGGGAAGTCCCAGTTGCTCGTATGCGGCGCCACCACAACAATGTACTGGCGAAGGTTCGCAGGCTTGCCACCAACTATCCTCCAGCCAAGGAGTTTCAGCAGAAGAGCATTGATCGCACGCATGGGCTACCGGTTCATCGGCCGCCAATGTATCCGGCTATGCGCCTGCTGGCGTCGCTGCCTCAGGACAAAGAACTGGCGGCTACTTGCGTCTTGAGCCACTCCCGGGCTTCGGCCTCGCCACTGAACACTTTGGTAGGGAACGACTGCGGGAAATACGCGAAGAACAGCCCGGCCATGCGCTCGTTGATCGGGCTCGAAGCAGCTATTGCCAATGCCTTCGTACAATTCTCCAAGCCCCGGCCAGCGTAATGATCGGTGGTCACGACATCCAAGCGGAAATCCGGTTCGCCCGGGAAGATCGCCAGTATGGTCCGCGGACCCTCGGGACAGATCCTCTGTCGCTCGTTCAGGACCTCATTGATGCCATCGCAGTCGATGCACTCCTCTGATTTGAAGCGGACCTCGAGCAGGTCATTGCTCATTTTCTCTATTGTGGCCAAACGGGTTTCGATCAACATGTCGTTCTGAGAAATTGCTTGCGTGGGAACATAGGGTAGGCGAAAGGGGCCGCAAAGGGAGCCTCATTCCTTGAGTTGACGATGCGCGAGCTGCCAATATTCTTCAACAGCGTCGGTGGGATCACTGACTTTACGCGGTGCGAACCTTCGAGCGGAAGGTTCGTTCAGACGTCCCGAATGCGAAGCGGGGTAACATATGCGGTCGTAGATGTGGAGACGAACGTCGGCGATCCGTGCAATGGGCGGATCACGGAGATCGCCGTGGTGTTGACCGACGGCCGCGTCGAATTGGGGCGATGGAGCACGTTGGTGCAACCTCAGGCACCCATGAATGCTTTTGTGACCACCCTCACAGGCATAACAGCGGAACTACTGGCCAACGCACCAACGTTCGCACAGGTGTTGGATATTGTGGATGAGTTGACCCAAGGCTCAACCATTGTCGCGCACAACGCCCGTTTCGACCTTACCGCACTTCAAGCCTCTTTCGCTCGGTGCGGACGGACCTTTGAGCGGGACTCACTGTGCACCGAACAACTGAGCCGTCAGTTCTTTCCGCACCTCAGATTCCACAACCTCAACAGTCTGTGCAGGCACATTGGTGTAGCCCAGCGCGGTAACCATCGTGCCTTGGGCGATGCGCTGGCGTGCAAGCTTGCCTTCTTCGGGTTGCTCGAACGGTTCGGGCACGAGCGGGTCAACGCTGCATCAATGTCCCACTTCATGCGCCTTTCGGCCTGAAGGAACATTGCTTATTCCTTGTCGAGAAGAACATTGCAGGCCCAAAGGCACCACATCGTTACTGAGCAGACCGCACCCACTACGGCGCATCGCAAGCCGATCTTCGCTCGTCTGAGGCTCGTTTCCGAGTAGCTCCGTTTTCGGGCCATCAACCGACCGATGGCAGTTAAGCAGAGTGCCAGCAAGGCAAGCACCAAGGATAACGAAACCAAATGGCGGGCGAAGGCCAATGGGATCGAAAGGACGCCGAGCACCAATGTGACAATGGAAAAGGGCAGGGCCTTTAGTCTGGTCATACCAGCGCCTGTTGAAGTATATTGCGATGAAGCGCGAGCACTTGCGGGATCACCAAGTGCTGATCGTCATTGAGTATTACGGTGTTCGCGCCTGCCATCATTTCACCGTCGCTCAACTGATCATTCATGCGTGCCTCCACGGATGAACGCGTTGTTCGGTCGCGCGCCATCACCCGCGCAATGCGAAGGCCCACCGGTGCCGTGACCACCACAATGTGGTCCATTGATCGACTGCCACCTGTTTTCATCATGATCGCTGATTCCATGGCAACATACGGAGCAGTGGTTGCTGATGCCCAGTCCGCGAAGAGCGCACGGACCCTCGGATGGACGATGCTGTTCAAACGGGTGAGCGCAGATCGATCATCGAATACGACATCGGCCAATGCCTTGCGATCCAGTTCCCGTCCGACATAGATCCAAGAACCGAATGCGGCGATCAATTCAGCACGCATGTCCGGATCCTCGGTCATTAGTTGCCTTGCCTCGCGATCGGCATTGAAGACGGGAACACCAAGTACTTCGAGGATCCGGCACACTGTGCTCTTTCCACTGCCGATACCACCGGTGACGCCTAAGTGTAGCATGTGTCTTGCGACCATGGACCGAGCGATGTCGGGCCGGTCGGTCCCGTGGGGTCCTACTTCTTCGTCTCTTCGGTCAATTGCATGCTGCTGTCCATCGCGATAGCGCTCTTCTCAAAACGCAGTTTCACATTGGTATCAACATCCAACAACACGGTCTTGTCGTCCACCTCCACCACCTTGCCGTGCATGCCACCGATCGTTACCACGCGTGTTCCTTTTTGCAGGGCTTCGCGGAACTTCTTTGCGGTTTTTGCTTTCTTCTGTTGGGGGCGGATCATGAAAAAATAGAAGACCACCATCAGGAGGCCCATCATTACGAAGGTTGCGTAAGGGCTTTGAGTATCGGCTTGAAGGAGAATGTTCATGGTTCGTATCGAAGGTTGTCAGGTAGTACTTCTGTATAGGATCGGTCAGGCTCGTGTTCGACGCTCTGTTCCACTCACTTTGATGGTGCGGTCACTTCAGAGCGCAAGATGAGCATGTGTGTCGATGGGACGGCGTTCGAAACGATACTCACGCTTTTTGTCTGCACCCCGTTGCGTCCTTCGCTGTCGAAACTCACGTCGATGCTCCCGCGTTCGCCGGGTTTCAGGGGATGGCGTGGCCAGTTTTTGCCAATGGTGCAACCGCAAGTGCTCCGTACATCTGCTATGATCAGATCGCTGCCGCCGTTGTTCACGAATCCATAGGTTTTTGTAACTACCGTACCCTGGGCGATCGTGCCGGCATCAATGGTGTCAGCGTCGAAAACCAGCTTGGGCAACTTGGCCGGATCTGCCTTCTCGTAGCCACTAGCTGGTATGTGGATGTCTGCGGGGGTGATGCCTCCACCTTCGTCATCGTGGTCCGTGATACGGCAACCAGAAAGAGAACAAAGCACAAGTGCGCATGCAACCAGAATGAAGCTTGGGCGTGTAATGCAGGAGATCCATCGATGACCCTCACTTGTCCGGTTACGGTTCGCGTTCATTTCAGTTCTCGATCAATCCGCGGCCGATCTTCACAATGCGGCCGTCACTTTTCATTTCAATGAACAGTGCATCGAGCACGCCGTTGATGAAATTCTTGCTCTTCGGCGTGCTGTAGGCCTTGGCGATCTCGATGTATTCGTTCAACGTCACCTTCACTGGTATCTGGCTCAACTCACGCACTTCCGTCAATGCCATCTTCATCAGTAGCATGTCGGTCACCGCGATCCGCTCAGACTCCCAGTTACTGGCCTTCTCGCTGATCAGTTTCTCATGCTCCGGTCCGAGGTCGATCGTACGCCGGAACAAGGTGCGTACGAATTCTTCCTCGTCCGCGTCCATTCGTTCCAACTCCCCAACACTATCGTTCGCCAGATTCCCTTCGCGCAAGGTTTCCAGTCTGCGCTTGATCAGGGTGCAGGCCAGATCCAGATCTTCCATCCAATGAATGGTGCGGCCTTCAAGCATATCGTGAAGACCTTCGCTGTTCGCGATGTGCTCGGTGAAAAGTTCCGTAAGGAAAGCCCGTTCCTGTGCGAAGCCGGTTTCGGGTGCCGACATGTAGTTCCGATAGAGTTCGCTGGTCTCCAACTCGCGATACAGCTTGGTCAACCATTCGCCTTGGCCCATCCAGTTCACCTTACGCGTCTCCGCCTCTTTTTGCACGCGCGGGCTGTTGGCCAATGCGGTCAATATTGCCCCATCTATGAACCGCCGGTCAGGATTGAGGTCTGCCGCGGTCGGCAGACGTTTCAACTTGCGTTCGGCCATATGGCTCTCGGCTTGATCGCGCAGTTCGCCGAAAAGCAACAGCAATGAAACGTAAAGGTCGAATGTGCGCTCGATACTCAGGAAAAGTTCCTTTTCGAGTTTGGCCGCACTGGCATCGTGGCTCTGTTGGAAGGTGTAGAGCACATGGTAGACCTTGATGCGCAGGTATCGGCGATTGAGCATGTTTTGTTGTTCTGCCTTAGGGCAGAACGGGGTTGTGGGTCAGAAGCGTTTGCCGGCTTTGCGCGCTATGGACAAGCGCTGTTCGGCTTGTTCGTTCGCTGCTTTGTACGTTGGGATGTTCTCTGTGGCGCTTCGCTTGAAGCAGGCTAAAGCGGTGTTGTAGATGCCTTGGGTCTGCTCCAATGCCTTCGCGCGGTCATATCCATGTAGCTCGCTGAAGCAGTTGATGATGCCACCGGCATTGATCAGGAAGTCAGGTGCGTAGAGAATGCCCTTTTTCATCACGGCTTCCCCATGCACTTGTTCGTTGGCGAGCTGGTTGTTCGCCGCGCCGGCGATCACCGAACACTTCAATCGGCTCAAGGTGTCATCGTTCACTGTCGCACCAAGTGCACACGGACTGTAGATATCCATGTCGACATCGTAGATCGCTTCCGGTGCGATCAGTGTTACGGGGTGCTTGGCGGCGATCGCTTCCAGCTTGTCCTGATGGATATCGGTAAGCAACACTTTGGCTCCATCCTTCACCAACAATGCAACGAGGTTCTGCCCAACATGTCCGGCACCTTGTATCGCAACCGTGCGCCCGCTGAGATCGTCCGTCCCATAAGCCTGTTTGGCGGCCGCTTTCATACCCATGAAAACGCCATATGCTGTAACCGGACTTGGGTCGCCGCTTCCACCATCAGCTTCTGGTAGGCCCGCGGCGTACTTGGTTGTCTGGCGAACGGTTTTGATGTCCGCGGTGGTGATGCCCACATCTTCAGCAGTGATGTAACGCCCGTTGAGGCTATCAACGAATTGCCCGAACCGCCGGAAAAGTGCCTCGCTCTTTTGGGTGCGTGCGTCACCGATGATCACTGCCTTGCCACCGCCAAGATCCAAACCGGCAAGCGCGCTCTTGTATGTCATGCCCCGACTGAGGCGCAGAACGTCGGTGAGTGCGTCGCGCTCGCTCGCATAGGGCCACATGCGCGTGCCGCCAAGCGAAGGCCCTAGGGTGGTGTCGTGTATCGCGATGATCGCTCGCAAGCCTGTTGGCTTGTCGTAGCAGAAGAGCACTTCCTCGTGGTCGTGTTCTTCCATGCGGCCAATAACGGCCAGGTCGGTGGAAGGCTTGGTTGTGGCGAGTGACATGATGTTGTGTGCTGCGGACCGCTGTTGGGATACTTGATCGCGATCCGTTCGTTTCAATGTGCGGCCCGCGAACGGACCGTGATCTACTTTCGGCGCTTCCCGACACGTCAAGGCTGTTCGCCCATCCCATCCTGCGGAAAGCGGGACCAAAAGTAGAAAGTTCCGTACGCCAGCATGCGCCATCTAATCTCTCTCAACAGGTACTTCGTAAAGTACCGTTGGCGTTTGTTGGGTGGGGTGTTTTTCATTGTGCTCAGCAACCTCTTCGCGGTATACAGCCCCCAAGTGGTGGCCGAAGCGTTTGACATTGTGGAAGCGGGTATCCGGCTCCGTGAGGAGCCCGGCACCTTGTCCCCGATGGCTGTTCCGCCTACGCTGAAGCTCTGGGTAGGCTGGACCGGTTTCGATCTTGCTTCGCGATTTGCCGCTCTCGGCAAAGGATCCGAGGTTGCACCTGCCATTGCATGGGTAGGGCTCCTGCTGGCAATTCTCTACATCGTGTTCGCTTTGCTGAAGGGTCTTTTCATGTTCTACATGCGGCAGACGATCATTGTCATGAGCCGGTTGATCGAGCGCGATATGAAGAACGAGATCTTCGAGCAGTACCAGCGGCTCGATCGGGCGTTCTACAAGCGCAACAGTACCGGTGACTTGATGAACCGGATCAGCGAGGACGTGAGCAAGGTGCGCATGTATTTGGGGCCCGCGATCATGTATACGCTGAACCTCATCGTGCTCTTTGTTCTATGTATCGCAGTAATGTTCGGTAAGAACGCCGAATTGGCGATGTATTCATTGGTGCCGTTGCCCATTATGAGCGTGGTGATCTACTACGTCAGCGATATCATGAACAAGCGCGGTATGGCCGTTCAACAGCAGCAGAGCCTTCTCAGTACTCTGGCGCAAGAGAGTTTTAGCGGTATCAGAGTGCTTAAGGCCTACGTTAAGGAGCGAATGGCCATCGATCGGTTCGGAGAGGCTTCACGTGAATACCGCAAACGCAGTCTGGCGCAGGCTAAGGTCGACGCATTGTTCATGCCGGCCATAGGACTGTTGATCGGGCTAAGCACCGTTGTGGTGATCTACATCGGCGGAATGAAACTCGTGAACGGCGATCCCGGTGTAACGGTTGGCACTATAGCGGCTTTCGTGCTGTATGTAAACATGCTCACCTGGCCATTCGCCAGTGTGGGCTGGGTAACCTCCTTGGTGCAGCAAGCGGCGGTTAGTCAGGAACGGATCAACGAGTTCTTGGCCGTTCGACCGGATATCAGGGATGAACCTGGACAGGTCGTCGCCGTGGACCTGAAGGGGGCGATCGAATTCCGGGATGTGAGTTTCACGTATCCCGTCACAGGGATCTTGGCCTTGGACCGCGTAAGCTTCAGCGTACCCATTGGTGGAACACTTGCCTTCGTTGGGCACACGGGTAGCGGCAAGTCCACTGTTGCCGACCTGATCGGCAGGCAGTACGATGCCACTACCGGTCAAGTGCTGATCGACGGCGTGGACATTCGTTCGATCCCCCTTCAGCTTCTGCGAAAGAACCTCGGCTTCGTTCCGCAGGACGTGTTCCTCTTCAGTGACAGCATCCGCAACAATGTTGCATTCGGCTTGTCTTCAGCCGCTGCCAATGAACAAGTGGTACAAAGAGCAGCCGGGCAAGCCCAAGTGCACGAGAACATTCGAAGCTTCCCGAAGGGATATGAGACCCTGTTAGGAGAGCGCGGCATTACGCTCAGCGGTGGACAAAAGCAGCGCGTTTCCATTGCGCGCGCGATCGCCCGGGAACCGAGGATCCTGGTATTCGATGACCCTCTGAGCGCGGTGGATACCGCCACCGAGGAGGCCATCCTGAGCGGCTTGAAGGAGGTGATGAAAGGCAGGACCACTGTGATCATCAGTCACCGCATCAGCGCTGTGCAGGATGCCGACCAGATCATTGTTTTGGAGCACGGTCGTGTTGCCGAACAGGGCCGGCATGACGAGTTATTAGCACGTGGTGGACTCTACGCTTCCTTGTATCAGGAGCAGCTTTTGGAAGAGCAGCGTTCCATGTAGCCTTGCTCCGATGGCAGTTGGATCGGCGACCGGGAACGTTTTCCATGGATATGAAGTAGGGGTGTTCCGGGGCTTGTGAAACCAATAGAGGCGGGTATATTTGGTTGGCCCAAGCAAAAGGACCAGACCATGTCGGACGAGCGTGAGGATGTGTACAGCAAACCGGTGCGCGCCGGTAAGCGCACCTACTTCTTCGATGTGAAGAGCACCCGCGGGCGCGACCTTTACCTCACCATAACTGAAAGCAAGAAGCACACGCACGAGGACGGGTCTGCGAGCTATGAGAAGCACAAGATCTTCCTGTATAAGGAGGATTTCGAAAAATTCATCGATGGCCTTCGCGACGTGTATGCAGAGATCGATCGTCTGAAGGCCACCGGAGGTTACATGCAGCATGACGCACCTAAGCCGGAAAGGCACGAGGGTCCGCCGGAGCTCCCACCAAGCGACACTTCGGAAGTCGGGAGCAAGTTCACCGATGTGAATTTCGAGGACTTGGACCGTAAGGATATCTGAGGTGCGGTATGGTTGCCGTCGATACGCTGTGTCGATCACATCCACGGAGTGATGCTCATTGTTTTGAACGAGTCCAGGCAACTGGACCATGCCTATTTTGTTCGCCGGGTAGGTGCTTGATGCCGCCGACCGAACAATGACCGGAACAGTTACGCGTGACCTGATCGCTAAACGATATTGGATCGTTGGTGCTGCCGTGCTTGTCGGGTTTTGCACCGCTGGGTACTATTTGCGCAACCCACCAGCGTATTCTTCCACGGTCAGCTTTTTCGTCGGTGGATACACGTTGGAGGCGGAGGACAATGAGGATATCCGTCGTGAGCATAGGACCAACATTGTCAACTTGTTCCATTTGACCCGATCAACGGCCATGTTCGAGCATTTGAACAGAACGTTCGGTCTCGCATCGCACTTTGGTCTTGATACCACTGACGCTCAATTCAACGACCGCTTGCATGCCATTTTGTCGGCGAATATTTCCGTGGTGATACAGCAATACGATGCTGTTGAAGTGACCGTAACGGATAGGAGCAGGACTTTGGCCGCGCGCATGGCCAACGAACTTTTCACAGAGTTACGGAGGATGAACGAGGCGCTGGTGATGGAAGAATTGGAGCGAACGATAACAACTTACGACCAGGTGATCGCTAATGTCTCAAAGGGTGTTGACGAACGCTCAGCTGAACTTCTCGCACTCGCCGAGCGGATCAGGGAGGAGGATCGGACTATGACAAAACTGGAGCTGGAATCAGGCCGGTCGGTTGCAATGGACCATCAGCTGGTGCAAATGGCCGCCGCCCTCAATGCTGGGAATGAGGACCTTACGCGGACGAAACAAAAGCACGAGATGCTCGCGGCTTTATTGAGCACCAAGGACTACAGCGATGTGAAGCTGAAGCAAAAGGCAATTGAGGACTTAGAAACCAGTTTGCTGGGCAAGGCCGTGAAGAACACGCTCCTGTTCTCATTCAGTGCGGCGCTGATGGTCATCATGGTCATTCTGCTGATGCACAATGAACGGTCCAGTGAAGTCAATGAGAACCTTCACGAGGAGAACCTCTCGCGAAAAGAGCCGCGCGTGGTAGTCATGCAAGCTTCGGAGTTGCGATAGGTCGTGGGTGAACGCGCTACATTCGCCGCCCTTTCCGCAGCCATTCGTAAGGTTGGGAACGTGAACCGATGAAGATCAATGTGACCCTGCCCGATGGTTCCATCCGGCAGTACGATCAGGGCGCAACTGCCATGGACGTTGCCAAGAGCATCAGCGAAGGCCTTGCCCGCAATGTGCTCAGTGCGAAAGTGAACGGCGAGGTGCGTGATGCCAACCGTCCGCTTCCCGGCGATTGTTCACTTGCGTTGCTCACGTGGAATGACGCTGAAGGCAAAAGCACCCTATGGCACAGCAGCGCACACTTGTTGGCAGAAGCCATTGAAGCACTGTTCCCTGGAACCAAATTCGGAATAGGGCCGCCCATCGAGAACGGGTTCTACTACGACATCGATCCCGGTGATCGCTCCATCAGCGATTCCGATTTTCCTGCCATCGAGGCCAAGATGAAGGAACTGGCTTCCAAGAAGCTCACCTTCTCCCGTACTGAGGTCAGCAAGGCCGACGCCATCAAGTATTTTACCGGGAAAGGCGACGAATACAAGCTGGAATTGATCGAGGGATTGCAGGATGGCCAGATCACCTTCTACACCCAGGGCAACTTCACCGACCTGTGCCGAGGGCCGCACATTCCCGACACGTCTTTCATCAAAGCGACCAAGGTCCTGAGCGTGGCCGGCGCCTACTGGCGTGGCGATGAGAAGCGCAAGCAACTCACCCGTTTGTACGCTATTACCTTCCCCAAACAGAAGGAACTGGACGAGTACTTGGTGATGCTGGAGGAGGCCAAGAAGCGCGACCATCGGAAAGTGGGCAAGGAGTTGGACCTCTTCACTTTCAGCGAAAAAGTGGGAGCGGGGCTGCCGCTTTGGTTGCCCAAGGGTGCGGCGTTGCGTGAGCGGCTCATCAATTTCATGAAGACCGCTCAGGAGAAACAGGGCTATCAGCAAGTAGCTACGCCCCATATCGGTAGCAAGCAGCTCTACGTTACCAGCGGACACTGGGAGAAATACGGGAAGGATAGTTTCCGACCCATCACCACCCCACAAGAGGGGGAGGAGTTCATGCTGAAACCCATGAACTGTCCGCACCATTGCGAGATCTTCGCCAGTCGGCCGCGTAGCTACAAGGATCTGCCCCTGCGGCTGGCTGAGTTCGGTACGGTTTACCGTTATGAACAAAGCGGCGAGTTGCATGGTTTGGCTCGTGTCCGTGGCTTCACACAGGACGATGCCCACCTCTTCTGTCGGCCCGATCAGGTGAAGGAGGAATTCCTGAAAGTCATTGATCTAGTGCTGCTGGTTTTGCGAGCGCTCAACTTCCAGAATTTCGAAGCCCAGATAAGCTTGCGCGACAAAGAGGACCGCAGCAAATACATCGGCAGTGAGGAGAACTGGGTAAAGGCCGAACAGGCGATCATCGATGCCGCGGCCGAATGCGGCATGAAGACCGTGGTGGAATACGGTGAAGCCGCCTTCTACGGTCCCAAGCTCGACTTCATGGTGAAGGACGCCTTGGGTCGCAAGTGGCAGTTGGGCACCATTCAAGTGGACTACAATCTGCCAGAACGGTTCGAGTTGGAATACGTGGGCAGCGACAACGGCAGGCACCGGCCGGTGATGATCCACCGTGCACCCTTCGGCAGTTTGGAGCGGTTCATCGCCGTGATCATCGAACACACCGCGGGGAACTTCCCGCTCTGGCTGGCCCCGGAACAGGCCATACTGTTGCCCATTAGCGACAAGTACCTCGACCATTGCCGCGCCCTCTCAGCGAGCCTGAAAGATTCCGATATTCGCGCCCTCGTTGACGAGCGGAACGAAAAGATCGGCAAGAAGATCCGCGATGCGGAACTCGCCAAAACCCCGTTCATGCTCATCATCGGAGAAAAGGAGGCCGGCGACGGCACCGTTAGCGTAAGGGAACATGCACAAGGCGACTTGGGCAGCATGCGCCCCGAAGCCTTCACTGATCTGGTGAAGCAACGCATAGCGGCGCAGTTGGGCGGCCTCTGAAACGAACAGGAACGAACGAACCCTACGTGGCAGGACCTCCATTCAACAAACCCCGACCGCCTTTCAGCGGTCCCCGTCCCGGCGGCGCACGTCCCGGTGGTGGTCGCCCGCCCTTCCGTGGACGCGTCCGCAAGGAAGACCCACACCGTATCAACAGCCGCATCTTCGGGCTTACCCAAGTGCGTGTTGTGGGCGAGAACGTGGAACAAGGCATTTTCCCGTTCGAGGAAGCCTTGCGCATGGCGCAGGATATCGGATTGGACCTTGTGGAGATCAGTGCTTCGGCCGATCCACCGGTCTGCCGCATCGTCGACTACAAGAAGTTCCTCTACGACCTCAAGAAGAAGCAGAAGGAGATCAAGGCCAAGCAGAGCGTGGTGGAACTGAAGGAGATACGTTTCGGTCCGAACACCGACGAGCACGATCTGAACTTCAAACTGGCACACGCCAAGAAGTTCCTCGCTGAAGGCCACAAGGTGAAAGCGTTCGTGTTCTTCCGAGGCCGCAGCATCGTGTTCAAAGAGCGCGGCGAGATCCTATTGCTGAAGTTCGCACAGGACCTTGAGGAACATGGTGTGGTCGAGAGCATGCCCAAGCTGGAAGGCAAGCGCATGATGATGTTCATTATCCCCAAGAAGAAGAAATAACGCGGGCGCGTCATGTCCCGCCTATACAGGCATTTTCAACAGACGACCAACACGAGAGGCCATGCCCAAGATGAAGACAAAGTCCGGTGCAAAAAAGCGGTTCAAGCTGACCGGCACCGGCGAGATCAAGCGCAAGCACGCGTTTAAGAACCACATCCTTACCAAGAAGGAGAAGAAGCGCAAGCGTAGCCTGCGCAAGTTCGGCACCGTGCACCCTACCGAGAAGAAGAACATCCTGGCTCTTCTCAACTGAGCGCCGATACCAGGTAACGTTAACCAGGGCCTGTAGCTAAAAGTTCCACCGGAAGGCGGACGCTCAGGACCGAAAACCAAGAAGAAATGCCAAGAGCTACCAACAGCCCGGCCAGCAAGGCCCGAAAGAAGAAGGTTTACAAGCTTGCCAAGGGCAGCTTCGGCAAACGCAAGAACGTTTGGACCGTTGCCAAGAACAGTGTCGAAAAAGGCCTCAGCCATGCCTATGATGGCCGTAAGCTGAAGAAGCGCGACTTCCGTGTATTGTGGATCCAGCGCATCAACGCTGCAACCCGCATGCATGGCGTCAGCTACAGCGTGTTCATGGCCAGTCTCAAGAAGCATAATATCACCTTGGATCGCAAGGCCTTGGCAGAGATCGCCTACACCGATATGGGCGCGTTCAAGGCCATCATGGACAAAGTGAAATAGAGGCGACGCTTGCGTCGGCCGGATCATAGCATCTGCCATGAAAAGGAAACGAGAGAGGGGGCGAAAGCCCCCTCTCTCGATTTTAGGTTTTGGACAAGACCAAGGCAAGGCGACATTCCCGATCCAGCAACCCTTTGTCGTCTTTCGAGCGTAGAAGGCTGCCATCAATTGCCCCCTTATGCGCTATTCCCTCCTCAGTGCCTTGCTATTCGCCCTTTCGAGCACCCAAGCACAAGACGAATTGGTGGCCTACGAACCACGTCGTGCGTTGGTGCGCACCGCTGATTCGGAGGACATTGCCATAGTTGGATCCGATTCGGCCGGGTTGTACCGCTTTGCGGTGCCTGAGGGTACCTATGCTGTCGATCTGCTCAATGCACAGGGCAAGCGGCTCGAACCACAACCTCCTATCAGCAACGGTACGGTGGACGTGCGCAACATGAAGCCCGGGACCTATACCGTCCGTGCCCACACCTTCGAAGGCATCAGCATTCGCCGGTTCTCGCTATTGCGCCGGGGCGCCACCTCGTGGGCGGTTGATCCGTAATCCCTTCGACGCAAGGCGCTCAAGGCCGTACGCGGCTTCGTTATAGTCCGGGGCCAAGGCAAGTGCCCGTTGGAAATCCATGCCCGCGCTATCGAGCACATCCAAACGCTCATACGCCAAGCCCCTGTTGAAATAGGCTTGGTGGTAATTCGGTAATCGTTCGATCGCCCTCGTGAATCCTGCAATGGCGCCATGTGGGTCGTCCAGGTGCTCCAAGTGGATGAAGCCCGTGTTGAAATGCGCCATGGGATGCGACGGATCGTTCTGTGCGATGCGCGCATAACACGCGAGCGCTGCACTGTCCTGGCCGTTCTCTTGAAGGTACATACCCATATTGTACAGCGCTTCGCTGCTGTTCGGTCGGATACGCAAAGCACTGTCGTAGAAATCCTGGGCGAGGGGATCGCCCTTCGCTTGGTGCAGTAGTCCGAGCTGGATGAACGCATCGTAGTACTGTGGGTCCATCTCCACGGCCGTGTGATAACTGCTGATGGCGGTTGCGGTATCGCCGGTCTCTTTGTGCACCCAGCCCTTGATGAAATATCCTTTTGCCAAACGGCTATCGATGCGCAAGGCTTGGTTCGACAGGTCCAGGCAGCGCTGGTATTGGCGCAGCACGAGCTGGATCTCGGCCAGCTTAAGCATGGCGGTCGTGTTCTGCGGATCGTATTGCAGCGCCTTCTCGAACTGGTATTGGGCTTGGTCGACCGTGCGACTGAACCAGAACAAGTCCCCCAGTTTCACGCGGTACCCGGCGTTGCTGCTATCGAGCGAAACGGCGCGCACCATGTCGTTCATCGCAGGCATCATACTGTCGTTAGCCATGAACAGATCGGAGCGCTCCGCGTATAGCGATGCATCATTCGGTGCTTTCGTGAGCCGCTCACCGATGTCGGCCAAGCGGATCAGGAAACTGTCCGCTGGTTGGGTGGTTGCGGACGGCGGTTCCTGCTGAGGTGTGCTGGGGCAACCGGATAGAACGAATGTCAAAGCCGCGAGACCGGGCAGGAGGATACGTGGATGCATGGGCATGAAAGGGCGAAGCCCCGGACCCTTAAAACCGGGGCTTCGAAAGTAGAAGGCGTCCTTCTTAGGCTACCACCTTTACCTCGGCGGTCTTCACCGCTTCCTTGATCTTGGCCTCGAGTTCATCGCACAGTTCGGTGTTGTCCTCAAGCAATTGGCGCACCGCGTCTCGACCTTGGCCCAGTTTGTTGTCCATGTAGGCGAACCAGCTACCGCTCTTCTTGATGATGTTCATCTCCACACCCATGTCGATGATCTCACCGGTCTTGCTGATGCCTTTGCCGAAGAGGATATCGAACTCGGTTTTGCGGAACGGTGGCGCCACCTTGTTCTTCACGATCTTCACCTTGGTGCGATTGCCGATCACATTCTCGCCGTCCTTGATCTGTGTCATGCGGCGTATGTCGATGCGCACGCTGGCGTAGAACTTCAACGCATTTCCACCGGTAGTGGTCTCGGGGTTGCCGAACATCACACCGATCTTCTCGCGTAATTGGTTGATGAACATGCAGCAGCAGCCTGTTTTGCTGATGGTGCCCGTGAGCTTGCGTAACGCTTTGCTCATCAGGCGCGCCTGAAGGCCCATGGAACTATCGCCCATTTCGCCTTCGATCTCGGCGCGTGGGGTAAGGGCCGCAACGCTGTCCACCACCAGTAGATCGATGGCCCCGGAGCGGATCAAATTGTCGGCGATCTCCAGTGCTTGTTCGCCGTTGTCGGGCTGGCTGATCAACAGGTTCTCGGTGTCCACACCGAGGCTTTCGGCATAGAAACGATCGAAGGCATGTTCGGCATCCACGATGGCGGCAATGCCGCCTTTCTTCTGAACCTCTGCTATCGCATGGATCGCCAAGGTTGTCTTACCGCTGCTCTCGGGACCGTAGATCTCGATCACCCGGCCTTTGGGATATCCGCCAACACCCAACGCCAAGTCCAGACCGATACTACCGCTAGGGATCACGTCCATCTGTTCGATAGCGTTGTCGCCAAGCTTCATGATCGCGCCTTTCCCGAAGGTCTTTTCCATCTTGTCCAGTGTGAGCTGTAGGGCCTTCAGCTTCTCTTTGTTGATCTCGGTTGCCATGCGTATGGTGTGGTTTGATGTTTCTATTGCAAGAGCACTTGACGGATATTCTGTCAATCTCTTGCCGGACAATTAAGCAACCGGAAATGATCTGACCAAGCCCCGGCGGGAAAAAAGATCTGAACAGTGAATGCAACGCGGACGCCATCTTCGCAACATGCGCGTTGCGGTCGAGGTGTGCGTGACTTCCGTGGAAGAGGCCGTGGTGGCGGAGCAATGCGGTGTTGATACCATCGAGGTATGCCAATGGCTGTCCTGCGGAGGGGTAACGCCAAGCTTTGGTCTGTTGAACGTGTTGCAAGAACGCGTGAGCGTGCGCAAGCGTGTGCTTGTGCGCCCGACCCCGGGTGGGTTCCGATACAACGCCGATGAACGCCAAACGCTTTTGCGCGATGTGCTCATGAGCGGTGTGGGTGATGACATGTGCGGGATCGTAACGGGGGCGCTGGACATCGAGGATCTTCCCGATGCCGAGCTGATCCGAGGGGCACTGCTCGGAGCGGGTGAGCGCGAATTGACTTTCCACCGGGCGATCGAATTCGCAGCGGATTTCCGGCAGGCATTCGAACGCTGCATCCATTTAGGGGTGCGTCGCGTGCTCACCTCCGGCGGGAGCACACACGCGATGAGCAGCATCGAAGAACTCGCCGAGTTGGTGCGCAACGCGAACGACACTATTGTGGTCGCAGCGGCAGGTGGCATCAACGCGGGCAACGTGGTTGAACTGGTGGAACGGACCGGTGTGCGCGAAGTCCACTTCTCGGCACAACGGCCCCGATTGATCGTGGCACACGGCCATGCGTTGGGTAGTGGGGGCAGCGAAGCCAACTTCAGCACCGAACCCGATGTGGCCAAGATCGAAGGTGTGCTGGATGCGCTGGTGAAAGCGGGATTGCGATGAAGGGCTGGTCGCTGGTGGTTGGTTGTTGGTTGTTCGGTCGGGTGGTCGAGGCACAGGAGGTGTTCGTGCCTTTGCACGACGGATGGTCGTTCAGGCAGGTGGGGAAGGAGCAGTGGTATCCCGCTCAAGTTCCCGGCACCGTGCATGCCGACCTCTTGCGGCAGGGACTTATCCCTGATCCGATGCGTAATAGCAACATCGATAGTGTGCAGTGGATCGAACACGAGGACTGGACCTATCTCCGTACGATCACGGTAGCCGATACGCTGTTCAATCACGCGAACATCGATCTCGTGTTCAAGGGCTTGGACACGTTCGCTGAAGTCTACCTGAACGACTCCCTGCTCGTCAAAGCCGACAACATGTTCCGTTCATGGGAGTGGCCTATCAAGCCCCTGCTGAAACGCGGAGAAAACGAACTGAAGGTCATTTTCAGAAGTGTGATCAAGGAAGGCGCGAAGCTGCGCGATGCTTACGGCATCCAGCTACCACATGACAACGACCCCAGCGGAGTAAGCCCTTATGTGCGCAAGGCGGCCTACCAGTTCGGATGGGACTTTGCGCCGAGGTTGGTGGGGTGTGGGATATGGCAGGAGGTGGGGTTGCGGTGTTGGGAAGGAAGCCTTACGGACGGATTATGGATCACGAGCGCAGGGGCGGGAGAATTGGTCAGTATCAGTCCGCAAATGCTCAAGGCACGCAAACGACGACTTGACGGAGACTTTGAGGTCTGGTTTGATGGGGAGTTAGTTTCAACTCATCCAGCAAGAAGAATTTGGAAAGAGCCCATCGCCGTCGACCTGAAAGGCAGAGGGAATCCGGAGTCTTGGTGGCCCAATGGTTCGGGGGACCAAGAGGTTCACAGTTTGTCCGTTGTCCACCGGCATAAGGGCAAGGTCCTGTCCTGGACCGAGCGCAACCATGCATTCGGTTGGCGCGCATGGAACTATTGGCCGGATGAGTCCGGTGCACCTTTCACTTTTTCGATGAACGATGTTCCGGTCTTCATTAAGGGGTGCAACATCATCCCCCCCTTGGACAATTCGGACAAGGGCTGGATCGAGCTTGTTCGCGTTATGCAGCGTTCACGAATGAACATGGCCAGGGTATGGGCAGGTGGCGTTTATCCACCGGAGGCCTTCTTTCACGCATGCGATACCGCCGGCATCCTTGTTTGGCAGGACATGATGTTGGCGAATCTGGTGCCCAGCGACCGTGTTGCCATCCAGTACAACGTTTGGCCCGAAATTGTTGAGCAGATATACAGGATCATGCGCCATCCAAGTTTGGCATTGTTCTGTGGAAACAACGAACTCCGAGTTGCCTGGAACAATTGGGGTTGGCAGGATCGCTATCATCTTCATGGGTCGGACTCCGCGTCCGTAATCGAGGCTAACGAGCGTCTTTGGTCCACAGATGAGATCGGGCAGATCGCAAATGGCCTTGGGCGGTCGTGGTACACCCCCACCTCCCCCCTCAGCAATTGGGGCAATGCCGAAGGATTGAAGTCCGGCGACCTCCACTATTGGGGGGTATGGCACGGCGATTCTGCCTTCTCCTCCTTCGCCAACAATGTGGGCCGCTTCGTTAGCGAGTATGGGTTCCAGAGCTACCCCGATAGTGTTACACTGGCGCATTACATCGACCCGGAGTTCTTGTACTTGGGTTCGCCCATGCTCGCCAAGCGGCAGAAGAGCTACAAGACCGACAAGCCCATCTGGGCCGCCATTGAACGCGAATTAGGGGAGACCCCGACGACCCTCGGCCGATTCATCGACTGTAGTCAGGTGGTGCAAGCCGAGGCCTACCGCCAAGCCATTTGGGCGCACCGCACCAACCAGCCGCATTGCATGGGCACGCTGTACTGGCAGCTCAACGACGTGTGGGCTGCGCCGACTTGGAGCACTATCGATGTGGACTTCCGCTGGAAAGCCGCTCACTTCGAAGTAAAGCGCAGCTATGCCGAACGCGTGCTCGCCTTTTTACCCAAGACGGATGGAACTACAACGTTGGAACTCTGGTCGGATACGGAAGTGGTTGGCGACACGGTGATCGTGGAATTCTGGAGCGTCCAGGGCGAGTTGGTACGAGTGGAAAGGAAGCCGCTGACCGGAAGAGGCCGGTTGGTCGTGGGCTCGTGGCCCAAGGCCGCTTGGGAGGCGGGTATGATGGCATATGCCTTCGTAGAAGGCGCAGAACCGCGCATGCATTCCACAGTGATTTCATCAAGCGGCATCCAACGGAACGAAGGGCTGACCATAGCACCTGTATCAGGAGAAACAGACGTTTGGGAGGTGCGCACCACTTCGCCGATCCGCAGCGTGAAATTGGTGGTGGGGCCGGACGATCACCCCAGCGACAATTGGTTCCCCATCGTTCCCGGGCACCCGGTGCGTGTTCATGTGGAACATGGGGTCCGCTCGACTGGTCAGCGGCCCGATGCTTCGGTCTTCCGCAGGTGACGGGCAGTTTCCGTCGGTTCCTTGGGCGTGGTTACATTCGGCCGCCTTCTAGTACAAAACGATAAACACTCCGCGCATGCTTTCTCGTTCATTACGCGTTGCACTTCCGGCCTTGACGGTCGGCTTCTTGGCTTCCGCAACTGCTTCGGCCCAAGGTGACTTTTGCACAACTGCGGTGGCCGTAGGTCCGGGTACCTACACGGCAGACGGACCCGCGACCGGTTTCGGTGCCTCGAACCTCTGCTTCGGTGCCGGTGCGAGCAATGCCGATTGGTACTCCTATACACCGGCAGGCAACGGTACATGGACGGTGGGCTCGTGCCTCGGCGGCACCGATACGCGCCTCAGCGTCTACAGCGGCGCCTGCGGCGCGCAGATCTGTATGGGCAGCGGCGACGATGTATGCCCAATGACCATTGGCGGTGCAGGCTTCGCAAGTGAAGTGGCCGGTCTCCCCGCAGTTGCAGGTACTACCTACTACATCGAGTGGGACGATCGTTGGACCACCGCAGGCTATAACTGGTACATTGAGTTCTTCTGCGCTGACGCACCACAGAGCACATTCGACGTGGTGCCCGATTGTGCGAACGGCACATACTCCGTTGACGTTACCGTGACCACGCTCGGTTCCGCGACCGACGTTACCATCAACAACACCGGCGGTGCTCCCGCCATCACGAACGTGGGCATCGGTACCTACAGTGTTGGCCCGTTCCCGCTCAATACCAACATGAGCTACAGCGTGGTGAACAACCAGGATCCCGGTTGCGACTCCTACTCACAGACCATCACCAACTTCCCCTGTCCGTTCGTTAGCTGCGGGCCCGACCAGTACACATACTGCTACGATGACAATGAGAACACCTTCTTTGTCTACCAAAGCGCCACGGCGTTCCCCATGGCCATCATTTTCAACGCGGGCATCATGCAGACCTTCGGCGATGAGATCACCATTTTCGATGGCGACGATGATCAAGCGCCCGTCCTCTACCAGGGCTTTGGTGATCAATTTGGGGACCTCACGGGCTTGATCAGTGTGAGTACGAATCCCCAGAACATTCTTACGCTTCGTATCACCAGCAATGCCTTCGGAAGCTGCGCCACGTACGGTCTCACACCTATGGACTACACCGTCGCCTGTTTGGACTGCCTTAACCCGGCGGCCACGTACACGGTTGTTCCCGATTGCCCGCATCGTTAATACAGC
>CADECG010000056.1:17791-22631 GCA_902825795.1 uncultured Bacteroidota bacterium | reverse complement strand
CTAGGAGGGGCGAGGACCGAGGTGCTGTAGGCGGCCGTATCGATCCCGACTCCACCGTTTCAGGTGTCGTTGCCCAGGCCGCCCCTGAGTATGTCATTCACCTGAGAGCCCGCCAGGGTATCGTCGCCACCTTGTCCAGCAATAATGTCACCAAAGATCGTTCCGGTCAGAATGTTCGTTGCGTTATTTCCGATGAGGATTGCCATGTATCACCTTCTTAGATTGTTGGGTCCTCTTGACCGGAGTTTCTCGGTCAGATTGTAATGAGGGGATGGACTTGAACCCTCTTTCATGCGTGCTTCCCAGTTCACTGCATGGTTCTGCTCTTGCCTCTCGCCTTGTCTTCCAACTTCTTTTCCTTCTCTGTCAATGCAGCTATCAGGGTGTGCACGAGATTGAGGACTAATCACTTTCGCATCGCCGATGCATACTTGTGCCAAGCAACTCCAATGCCAACTGAGGGCACGCGCCAGGCGACATCGAGCGGGTGTACATGGAGTACGTAGTCTCAACAGTATAAAAGCGATCTACGAAGTCATACGTGTAGACTAAGACCGAGACTGATCACCGGTGCGTGTATCGGGAAAGATACTGTGATGAGTTGAATTAGATACAGTGAGTAGATTTCCTGGATGAATCTCACCCATCTCACGAGGTAGGCCTCCAGATTTGCAGCATGGCGAGAAAATTCTGATGAGACGCTGAGGTGACCAAGACTTCATGCCGATTAGGTTTATCCGTCAGCTTGCTGTCTTGCCGACCCTTTATGAACTCCTTGGAAGGTGCGATTCGATCCCGTTGTGAACCGAAGAGCATATTGAGATACCAGCGAACATGTGAGGACCCTGGCCCAAGAAGGGCACTTCTGCGATAGAGGCGCCCTTCTTGGATGTGCGATGATTACAGGAGAATGTCGGTGCCAGCCCCTCCGACTGAGAACGCCGGGGCCCCGAGCAGTTGAATCTCGAATTCCGCTGCCGTATCCCCATCGGTGCTGCCTTGGAGGAGACCACCGGCATACCGCAGCTGGCCCGCCGCCGTAAAGGCATTGCTGCCAATCCAGCTAAAAGCCTGGTTGCCGGCCACCAAGACATTGGCATCGATATCCGCCAGATCAATCTGGTCACCAATTCCAACGCCAGCTCCTGTGAAACCATTGATCGTATCCCGGCCTGTCCCAACGGGGCTGTCGATGATCGTGTTGTAATCGAAGGTCACGGTCACCACATCACCGGAGCGTCTCAGGGTGTCGGCTCCTGCCCCCCCGTTCATCGTAGAGTCGCCGAAAAAGCTGTCGATCCACAGGCTATCATTGCCGGTTCCGCCGTTGAGCGTGTAGTTGCCATCCCAACCAACCAGCACGTCATTACCGGCCCCTCCGTTCATCGTGGCCTCGCCGTCAACACTGCTCAAGTGGTCATCACCATCATCGCCGTTCATTGTGGCGAACCGACTCTGCAGCGAATCATTGCCGGCCCCGCCGTTCATCACCGTGTCTGACCCTCCTTGATCCTCATCGACCAGCACGTCATTGCCGGCCTCGCCATTGAGCGTGTTGGAGTTGCCACCAACGTACAGCGTGTCATCGCCGAGACCGCCGTTCACCGTGCTGTTGCCTAAGGACGCACCGGTGAGTGTATCGTTGAAGTTCGAGCCGATAAGGTTTTCCATATTGACGAGTGTATCGAGGCCCGCTCCTCCTGTGTTCTGTGCTCCCACGAGACCGAGATTGACCGTGACGCCTGTCGTCGCCGTGCGATAGAAGGCGGTGTCGCTCCCATCTCCTCCATCCAGTCGGTCGTCCCCAGGGTCGCCGGTGAGCGTATCATTGCCGAGGCCGCCGATGAGGGTGTCGTTGCCTGTCCGACCCGTGAGCACGTTATTGGCGCTGGTGCCGATGAGCGTGTCGTCGCCCTTGAACGTTATGGCCCACGTGATCCCGTCGTTCGCTTCCGCACCGGCATGGATGGCGGAGATCAGGTCCACTGCATCCTGCACCGTGGTCGCGCGACGCCTTCCGATGAATTGCATCACGCGTTCGTCGGCACGTATGGTGAAGAGGGCAGGAGCATCGGCAGCCACAAGTGCGCGCAGTACAAGACGATCCGTGGTAAGCGTTGGGAAGGGTGTAAGATCGATGACGAGCATGCGGGCAAAGGAAGGGATGCGTCCGCGATCACATCCGTTAACCCTTTTGGCATTTCGTTAACGCGGCTGGCTCCAGCCCACCGATTGATTGGCGACATGAAGAATACCTACCCCTTGTTGCTGAGCGCGATCACGTGCATGACCGCTTGCACGAACCCTGCGGATCCGACCACCACCACCATCGCAGCGCCCGACCCGCTGGTTGCGCGCATCGACTCGTTCATGCAGGCCAATGTGGCCGCCGGTTTCAACGGAAGTCTGCTGGTGCTGCGCGATGGAAAAGCCGTGATCGACACCGGTTACGGCCTGCGCGATCGTGAGCAGAACCTGCCGAACACACCCGCAACGGTGCATGCCATCGGTTCCATCACCAAGCAGTTCACGGCAGCGTGCATCCTGAAGTTGCAGGAGATGGGGAAGCTGAAGGTGACCGATCCCATGAGCGCCTACTTGGAGAATGTCCCGGCGGACAAGTCGAGCATCACACTGCATCATCTGCTCACGCACAGCGCCGGTTTCCCCGGGGCCATCGGCGACGACAACGAAGCGATCAACGGCGCCGACTTCACCAAGCTCGCGTTAGCGACACCGCTGAAGTTCGCTCCGGGGAGCGGGTACGAATACTCGAACGTTGGTTACAGTTTGTTGGGCATCATCGTGGAGATCGTGAGCGGTGGGGCCTACGAACGTTTCCTGCACGATGAACTGCTCGTGCCGGCAGGCGTGCTGCGCACCGGCTATCGTCTGCCCGACTGGACGAAGGAGCAATTGGCCATCGGCTACCGCAAGGATGGCACGCGCTGGGGCACCATGCTCGACCATCCAACCGTGAACGGTGGACCCGGTTGGCACTTGCGCGCCAACGGCGGTATCCTCAGTACCACGCACGACATGGCAACTTGGGTTGATGCACTGCACTCCCACAAGGTCCTTGACAGCGTGTCCGTGGCCAGCATGTTCGCGCCGCACGTGGAAGAAGGAGAAGGAGCGGGGTCGCACTACGGTTATGGCTGGGCCATCTTCAACACGCGGCGGAACACACGACTGATCACGCACAACGGTGGCAACGGCGTGCAGTTCGCCGATGTGTTGTGCTATGCGGATGAAGGCGTAACGGTGGTGCTGATGAGCAATGCCTCCCCGCGCGGCATGCAGGATGTGGCCTGGCAGGTAGGGCGCATGGTGTTCGACCCGACGTTCAAACCTGAAGTAGCGAAAGCAACGCAAGTGTTGGAAGGCGTGCCCGAAGGTCCCATGGGCGATCGCATGAAAGCATTGTCGGCGATCATTGCCAGCAATAGCGACGACGCTGCGCTGACCATGTGGCTGCAGGAGAATCTCGGTCCGGGCTTTCTAGCGGACATACCCATGGAGCGCCACGTGTCGTTTTTCAAGCAGATGCGCAACGACATCGGTGCGAACACCATCGAGGCGGTGGAGCAACAGAGCCCCGAGGAGTTCGCACTGAAGCTGCGTGCGGAGAAGAGCAAGGGTCTTTTCCGGGTGATGCTGCAACTGCGGCCGAGTGATGCACGCATCGGTGGAATGGGAGTGGAGAAGGTGGAGTGAAGCGCGAACTAGTTTTGGTGCATGGCCAAATTCCTTCCAGCGCTGGATGAGCGCTTGAGCGATTTCATCGCGCACCAGAAGATGTTCTTCACGGCGACCGCACCGGCCGATGGCCGCGTGAACCTTTCGCCGAAAGGGTTGGACACATTCCGCATCATCAGCCCCACCTGCGTCGGCTATCTGGATGCAACGGGCAGCGGTAACGAAACGGCCGCACACCTGTTGCAGAACGGACGCATCACCTTCATGTTCTGCGCGTTCGATGGTCCACCGCTGATCCTGCGTTTGTATGCGCGCGGCCGCAGCGTGCAACCTGCTGATGCGGAATGGTCGGCCTTGCGTCCTCACTTCGGGCCGCACCTGCTCGGTGAGCGACAACTCATCATCGCGGACATCGATAGTGTGCAAACGAGCTGTGGCTTCGGCGTGCCGCTGTTGGAGTTCAAGGATCACCGCCCGCAATTGCGTGAGTGGGCCGAACGGAAAGGTCCCGAGGGTGTTGTGGCCTACCGCGCGGAGAAGAACGCGCTGAGCATTGATGGCTTGGCCACGGGGTACAAGGGCTGACGTGGTCAGGGTATACAGCACAGCGAGCGTGCGCTCAGCCGTGGTAAACGCGCGAAGCCACGATGCGGCCATCGGAGACCTCCAGCACCTCCGCGACCTGCAGGTTCTCTTCGTCGGCGACGTGCCGCACATACTCCATGAAGACCTGAGTATCGTTGGCGGTGAGCTTCACCACTTCGTAGTTCAAGCTGGGCAGGCGCTGGAAGGCATCAGCCCACCATGCGCGCAACGCGTCCTTGCCGCGGATGAGCCCTTTCGTTCCCGGCTGACGGGCCTTCAGTTTGGGGCTGTAGTGCTGGGCATCATCGGCATAGAGGGCGAGCAGTGCTTCAACATCGTGCGCGTTGAACGCGGCGAACCACTGGTAGGCAATGGAGCAATTCCGTTCGGCGAGCATGGAGCGGTGGATAGGGGCAAGCGCGTTTTTGCTAGCCGGTTACCGTCGAGCGGCTCATCGGGTCAACGTAGTCGCGCACGTACTGATCGATGGAGCTGCGGTCCATATGAGGGAAGGCGGCATATGCGGCCTCGCACAACCGGCCGATGGTGGAATTGA
>CADECG010000056.1:0-17781 GCA_902825795.1 uncultured Bacteroidota bacterium | reverse complement strand
CACGGCTTTCAGCCTACCGCTGCGCGCGTCGCCGAGCTTACGATCTTTCATTTCGCAGTTCTGCAACCAGCACATCACCGTGTCGCGGTCGGCAGGTGAGTGCACAAGAGTGCTAACGGTCATACCGGTGAAACTAACTGGATAGCGGCACAATGCCGCATGGTTTTACTAACCGATCGACACACCCGAAGGGGCCACCGGAACAGCCGCTTGCTTGCGGGCCGGCATGCGGTCAGCCGCACGGTTGAAGGTCCAATCGAACTTTCCGCCGGCGCTTGGCATGGCCTTGCACTGGGGGATGAGGTTCAACATGTTGGCCTTGTGCAACTTCGTTAAGAACACGCGGAAGTTGTGCCCGTGTTGCAGGTCGCGCTCCACCAACTCGCGCTTGGCGAGCATACCGTAGAGGTCGGTACTGTTGAGGTTGACGGCGGGGGTGCTTTCCAGGTGCTCCTGGATGGCCTTGCTGATGCGCAGGGCTTGCTGGATCTCGGCGGGTGTCAATGGCATGCGACGGTAAAGGTCGGGTATCCGTGTGCGGTATGGGTATCCGGGCGTAGCATTTCCTTAATGCGGTTGAGGAAGGTCGCGACCTCAGATCGCGCTTGTACCCCTGTCCGTGCGCCTGCGCAGCGTTGCGAAGCAGTAGACCAGACCTGAATGCCCATTGAAGTTCGTGGAAATGAGGTGTTGACCTGTATACGTCCAACAACCCACAACCGGAAATAAACGTCTCCTTTGCATCTATCCCTAAGCCCTGCCCATGAAAAAGCCCCTGTCCGTCGCGCTCGCTCTCTCTTTCGCCATCGGAAGTTCGGTCAATGCTCAGTTCACCATTCCCGATTCGGCCTTCGCGGCGCGATTGAACGCTACGGTGCCCGCAGCCATGAACGGTGCGGTGCTCGATACGCTGCACCCGAGCGTACAGAGTTTGAACTCCTTGTACGTGCCGTATGCATCGATCCATGATCTGGACGGCATCCAGTACTTCACCGGGCTGCTCAGTTTGGTGTGCACTGGGAACTACTTGACGACCATGCCGCCATTGCCGGATGCGATCACCCAATTGGAGTGCCAAGGCAACAACCTCGTGAGCTTTGCTTCGTTGCCCAACAGCCTTAACCGACTCTACTGCTGGGACAATCAACTCACCAGTCTGCCCGCGCTTCCACCTGCACTGGATTGGATCGTGTGCTACAACAATCAGCTGACCACCCTGCCCACGTTACCGAATTCGATCACGCAGATCGCTTGCAGTGACAATGCACTTACCTCGTTACCGGCGCTGCCACTTTCGCTCACGCGGCTGTTGTGCCAGTACAATCCGCTGCTCGGCACACTGCCCGCTTTGCCCAATGCCTTGGAAAACCTTACGTGCGATAATACAGGTCTCACCGCGCTTCCGGCCTTGCCTGCTTCATTGACCCAGTTGCAGTGCAACACCAATGCACTTTCGGCATTGCCTGCTCTACCAGCAGGGCTGATACAGCTGAATTGCGATCAGAACAACCTGACATCGTTGCCAGCGCTACCCGCAGCATTGAAGTTTCTGTTCTGCTCGCAGAACCAGCTTACATCCCTTCCCGCGCTACCGGCTTCGCTCCGCTCGCTCACATGTTACAGTAACTCGCTTGCTGGACTGCCCGCGCTGCCAGCCGCGCTGAACTCGTTGGAATGTGAGAACAACCCGATTGGAGTTCTTCCAGCACTTCCTGATTCGCTCGTGTTTCTCTATGCTTCCAACAACGGCCTTACAAGCCTGCCACCTCTGCCCGATACGCTTGCAACGCTCTACTGCTTCAACAACCAGTTGACCAGCCTGCCTGCACTGAGCAGCCGTTTGCGATTGCTGAATTGCAACCAGAACCAGATCACCACGCTGCCATTGCTGCCCGATAGTTTGCAATTCTTGTTGTGCGCGAACAATCCTGTTGATTGCCTTCCCGTGATCCCCAATTCGGTGAGCAGCATCATTTGCAACGCCACCAACGTGTCATGTCTGCCGAATATCCCTGCGGCGTTCAGCGCGGTATCGAGCAACTTGGGTTTTCCGCTCACGGTGTGCAACGTGCTCTCTCCATGCCCATTCGGCGATGAAGCCATCACCGGCAACGTGTTCAACGATGCCAACGGCAATGGTGTGAAGGATGTTGGCGAAAGCGCCTTCAGCAATGCGGTGATCGAAGCGCAACCCGGCAGCTACTTGACGGCCCCCGACATGTTCGGCAACTACGTGTTGCCGATGGACACCGGTACGTTCGTTCTGGACGGGCAGGCTGTGTTTTACCACTCGGTCACCACCACACCGACGAGCATCACGTTGGCGTCATTGCAGATCGACTCGTTGAACGATATCGGTTACCAAGCCATTCCCGGCATCTACGATCTGGTCGTGCAGTTGACCACGATGCCCGCGCGACCCGGCTTCGACAACAACGTGTACATCACGGTGGAGAACATCGGCACCGAGAGCACGGTGGCTGCGCTCGACCTCACGTTCGACAATACACAGACGTGGGTCGGAAGCGGCATCGCGCCGGATACGCAGGTCGGGAACAATGCCACCTGGTCGCCCACCATTGCTGCCGGTGGATCATGGGGCATTGCCGTAACGCTGCACACCGATGCGGCTGTTGTGATCGGTACACCGCTCGCACACACATTCGCTGCAATGCCAAGTGTTCAGGATACCACCCAAGCGGATAACACGATCACCTGGAACGGCTTCGTTGTCGGTGCCTTTGACCCGAACGACAAGCAGGTGGTGCCCGAAGTAATGACACCCGCGCAGGTGCAGGCCGGTGAAGCATTGGAGTACACCATCCGCTTCCAGAACACAGGCACCTTCCCGGCGGAACGGGTCATCATTACCGACACACTGAGCACCGACCTGCTGTGGAATACCATGGAACTGGTGAGCAGTTCGCACACCACCGGATGGTACATCCACCAAGGCGTTCTCCACTTCGTGATGGATCCCATCAACCTTCCCGATAGCATCAGCGACGAGCCCAATAGCCATGGCTACGTGAAGTTCAGGATGACGCCGGTGAGCACGCTGACGATCGGTGCACAGATCGGGAATGTCGCCAACATCTACTTCGACTTCAACGAGCCGGTGATCACGGCACCTGCCATGTTCACAGTGGATGAAAACGTTGGTATTGTGGCGACCACGGGAAGCAGCTTCGCGATCTACCCGAACCCCGTATCCGATCTGCTCACTGTTCAAGTGGATGCCCCGGGCGCATTCCTTGAGGTGCGTTCATCCGACGGTCGGTTGCTCAGAACGGTGCGCTTTGCTGGAACGCAGTTAACCCTGGACCTCTCGGAACTTGCTGATGGCTTGTACACGATCAGCGTTACGCCGAGTTCAGGGATCGGAAGCACGCGACGATTCGTGAAGGACTAGTCCGCCTAGGAGACATGCACCAGCATCGCCGCATCATCTCCTTCCTCGCCTTTGCGTTCGGGTATACGTGGCTGCTAGCTGGTATTGGTGCGTTCTTCGGGATACGCGCCACATCAGGCCTGTCCTACATGGCGCTCGCAGGAGCGTGCATGTTCGGTCCGGCGCTGGCGGCCATTGTGCAACAGCGCCTCATTGATCGTGCGCCTTGGTCCGGCTTGGGTCTTCCGTTAGCGGGCACGAACTGGAAGATCCTGGGGGCAACTGCACTGGTCGGGATCACCATCGTTCCGCTCATTCTCTTGGTGATCCAGATCGTTGGCGATCGTATGGGCATTGCCGCGTTCGGGCACGTGAGCGTGACATCGGAACGCATGGGGCTGTCCATTACCGATATGATGACGCAGATGGGCCAAGGACGGTCCGGCGGGACCATTTCGAATGCAATACAACAATTGCCCGCAGGTGTCGTGCTCTTCGGTGGCCTGTTGTCAGCAGTGTTCTCGGCTTTCACCTTCAACCTGCCGTTCATGCTGGGCGAGGAATTGGGTTGGCGTGGGTATCTCTATCAAGCCACCGTGAGTTGGAAGCCTCAACGTCGTGTACTCTTCACCGGTGTGGTATGGGGCCTCTGGCACGCGCCGCTCATCCTCATGGGCCACAACTACCCCGAACATCCGGTAGCCGGCGTCGGGCTTATGGTCGTGTTCTGTACCCTGCTCGCATTCCTGTTCGACTGGTCGCGTGCCCGCAGTGGTAGCGTATGGTCGGCGTGCATTCTGCACGGCATCATCAATGGAAGCGCGGGGTTGTTCGCATTGTTCGCATGGGGTGGGCAACCGCTGATAGGGTCACCCGTTGGTCTCGCGGGCTTCATCGCGTTGGCGATGGTCGCAACTGTAGTGTTCCTCTTGGATCGCCGGTACAGGGGAACATGGACCAGCGACCGATGAGGTCAGCGGCGCGCCGCAGCATCGGTATCCTTGCTCCGGCAACTTGTTGTAGCGTTGAACGTCTGCAACCCAAACCCTTGCAACATGCTGCGATCCTCTACGCTGATCTTCTTGTTCGGCTCTTTGTCCTGCTTGGCGCAGTCGCCTGTGGCCTGCTTCCCGTTCACGGCCGGTGATCCCGGCGATGCCACGGGCAACGGGCACAACGGCACGTTGAGCGGACCGCAACTGGTGGCCGATCGTTTCGGAACTGCCAACAGTGCATACGGGTTCGATGGCGTGGATGATCACATTGCGCTTCCCGCTTTCGGCGACATGGTATCGTCCGATGAGTTTTCCGTTTCCCTTTGGCTGAAGGCCAACGTCAGCACACCACAAGCGGTGTTGATCACGCAGCCCGATCTGGCGGATGACCGCTTCAGCGTAGCGCCACACTACAACCACAATGGTGTGAACAGCATCTTTTGGGACTACGGCAACATCTTCAGCGGCGGTCGCTGTAGTATGATCCCGTTCGCGTTGTCAACCATCTGGCAGCATTGGGTGTTCGTGCACAGCGCAACGGAGAACCGCATGACCGTGCACGTGGATGGCGCGGTGATCGACACGGAGTCCCATAGTTCAGCCATGGTCGATCGTTCACGTCCGGTGTGGATCGGAGGAGGTACGCCCAGTGGCGGTGGCAGTTTCCATTTCAATGGCCAGGTTGACGACGTCATGTTCTTCGATTCGGCGTTGGATGCTGGCGAAGTTGTCGCGCTCTACGGCGACCAAGTGCTCTCCGCACCGTGCACTAGCGTGAGCGTGAGTGAAGTGGGTGCTGGACAAGCGCCATTGATGAACGTGGCAGCGCAGATGATCACGGTGGCCTGGCCGAGCGGACCTCAGCAGGGAAGCCTTGAGGTGATCGATGCCTCTGGTCGTGTGTTGCACGTGTCGACCGATCTTGTCGGTGACCGCTGGAATGTTGGCGTGAATGCGATCCCCACCGGGTTGTATTCAGTGCGTTGCACCACCAGCACCGGCCAGCACATCGGTCGGGTCGTCATCCAGTGATCCGCTCACTTCAACAAGTACTCCTGCATGAACGCGATCGTCGCGTAGAACTGGAAGTCCGTATTGTCCTTCTTGCGGAAGCCGTGGCCCTCGTCGTTGGCCATGAGGTACCATACCGTGCCGCCGCTTTGTTTGATGCGGTCCTTCATCTGTACCGCTTCCGAGGCAGGCACGCGCGGGTCGTTGCCGCCTTGCACAATGAACATCGGCTTCTTGATCTTGTCCGTGTGGTTCAGTGGCGCAATGGCGTCGTGGAAGGCGGCCATCTTCGGGTCGCGCTCGTCGCCGTATTCCACCCGGCGCAGGTCGCGGCGGTAGTCCTCGGTGTTCTTCAGGAACGTGGTGAAGTGCGAGATGCCCACCACATCCAAGGAGCAGCGGATGCGATCGTTGTAGTGGAAGGCCACGGCCAAGGTCATGTAGCCGCCGTAGCTGCCGCCTGTTACCATGATGCGATCAGCATCCAGATCCGGTTGTTGTGCGATCCAATCGAGCAGGGCACCGATGTCCTTCACCGAATTCTCGCGATCGAAACCGTTGTCCAGGTCGAGGAAGGTCTTGCCGTAGCCGCTGGACCCCCGCACGTTCGGGAAGATCATGGCCACGCCCATTTCGTTCAAGAAATAGTTGTTGCGCCCCATGAACGAGGGACGGAACTGACCCTCAGGTCCGCCATGGATATTGATGACCACAGGACGCTTGCCGGTGAACTTCGCCGGAGGACGATAGAGGTAGCCGCTGATGGAACGCTTATCGAACGATGGCCATGAGATGAGTTCCGGCTCGCGCAGCGCGCTGCCGTCCATGCCGCCGAGCTCGCTCTCGGTCCAGCGTGTCAGCTTGCCGGTGGCGCGTTCGTACTCGTACACATCGCTGGTGGACGCGTGGCTCGCAATGGTGAGGCCAAGCGAAGCACCATCGCGCGTCCACCGCAAACCGCCGATCATACCGACCGGCAAGCCCTGAACGGGTTCATACTTACCTGTCGCCGTGGTGAGGATGTACGCCCGCGCCATGCCGTTCTCGTTGGTGATGAAGGCCAGCGCCGATCCGTCCTCGGTCAGTTCGGTATCGTTCACGTCCCACGGGATGTTGGCCGTGAGCGTTTGCACTTTGCCGCTTGCCAGGTCGAAGCGGCATAACCGGTTGAACTCACTGTCCTTGTTGCTCAATAGGTAGATGCCCTTTCCATCGGAGGTGAATGCGACCGCACGATACGTGGTGCGCTCATCCTTCTTCGGCAGCATGCGTGTCTTGACACCCGTGCCCAAGTCCACGGTATAAATGCGGCTCTCGTTCACCGACAGACCTTCGGTGAGCAACAACTGTGTATCGTCAACCGACCAGCCGGCCACGCTCCAACCACCTCCAACGTTCTCCGCAACTACTTTGTCGGTGGTGGGGTCCATGGGATCCATCACGCGTATGTCGCGGTCCTTGCCATTACGCATGGTGCTGGCATACGCGAACCGATCGCCGGCGTGGTTCCACTTGATGCCACCGTTCTGCGAGCGCTTGCCGTCGGTGAGCATCGTCACCGCGCTGGTGGACATATCGAAGCGGTACAACTGCGCGAACTCGTTGCCGCCGATGTCCTTGCTGAACACGAAATAGTTGCCCTGCTTCGGTTCGAAGCTGGCACCGCCAACAGGCTCCTCGAAGAAGGTGATCTGCTTGCGGTCGCCGCCGGGGAATTTCACATAGTGGAACTGGTTGCTGTTGCCGAAGCGCGTGCCGATCAACATCTCCTTGCGCAACGGATGCCATTGCGACAACCCCGCACCGCGCGATTCGGTGTAGGCGCGCACCTCGCTCACAAGGCTCGATGGCAGTGCAGGTATACCCTCGACGGTCAGGTTCTCGCCCACAGGGACGTTACCCGTTTGGGCATATAGTGCCGACGCAAGGAAGAGTGAAGCAGCGAGGAGGAGAGACTTGTTCATGGCGGTGGAATGGGACCGGACAAGGTTAAGCCGGAGGCGATCATGCTACAGGCGGTTTCGAGATCCACACGATCGATTGCTAGGGACGAGTCGTTCACACCCGCGTCGGATGTGTGTATCCGCAATGGATATTGGCACTACTGGCACTGCGCAATGCGCTACGTTGGACAACACCAGCAACTTACCATGAGACCATCCATATCCTTCTCTATCACCATCTGTGGACTTCTGTGGCAGTCGGGTGTCCGCGCGCAGATCCAGTACGAAGTGCTTGTGAACAGTCGCGATACGCACGCGGTGTTCCGGTATGATCTCAGCGGCAACTGGCTCGGCGAGTTCGTCACGTCCGGCTCGGGCGGGCTGCAATTCCCGGAAGACATCCTGTTCCATCCGGATGGCACTGTGCTGGTGACCGGTGCGGGCAACGCGCAGATCAAGCGCTACGATGGTGCCACCGGCGACTACATCGGCAACTTCTCGTCAGGCTATTCGCTGTCCATCCCATCCAAGATGTCGATCGGCCCAGACAGTTTGATCTACGTGACGCAATGGGGCACGGTGCAGAACAACGTGGTGCGCTTCGACCTGTCGGGCGTTTTCGTGGATGAATTCACCACGGTGGGTGCACCGCTCGGACTGGGACATTTCTGGGACGATCAAGGCCGCTTCTACATATCACTGTACGACAACGGCGCCAACGGCACCGTGCATCGTTTCGCGGCTGACGGAAGTGATCTTGGCGTCTTCATCGACAGTTCCATTCTGCAAGGCCCAACCGACTTGTGGCAGGACACCAATGGCGATGTGCTGGTGCAGGATTGGACCAGCGGCACGGTGCTGCGCTACGACGCCAACGGTCAGTTCATCAGCACCTTCATCAGCGGGCTCTCGAACCCCGAGGGCCATGCTTGGTTGCCGAGCGGCAACCTGCTCATGGGTGATTGGGGCGAGGATGCGGTACATCTGTTCGATCCGCTCGGTACGGACCTCGGGTACTTCAGCAGCGGCAATGGCTTGGCCGATCCCAACTGCGTGCGGTTGCGAGCAGTGGGCGCGATCGGCGTCGCCGAGATCGACAGCGAAGCAGCAACAGTGCAAGCCCTGCCCACCATTGGGCCTGGTCCATTTCTACTGCAAGGGCATCTGCCCAGCGGGGCGATACACCTGACAGTGGTGGATGGGACCGGACGGGTGGTGGAAGACCGCAGCCTGACTTCCACGGGTGGCATTGTGTTCAGCGCAACGTGGGAACCCGGCGCGCACTGCGCGCCCGGCACATACCAATTGGTTGTCAGTGACGGTCGTGCCGCTGTGCGGGCAATGGTGGTGCTGACGGAATAGTGGCGGCAAGGTGATGGTGGAGGTCCGGTAAGTTGGGTACTCGAATGGTAGTTCTACCTTTCCTCAGCCCATCCTAAAACCTCCTATGCCATGCGTACACATCGCACCTGCGTTGCGGCACTCGTCCTTCTCTCAGTGAATGTTGTTGCCCAGGTCTCCGGCGACCTCGACAGCACGTTTGCCGCTGATGGCATCGCCACTACCGACGTGCAACCGCCCAGCAGCGACGGCGCGTTGTGCATGGCATTGCAGCCCGACGGCAGGATCATCCTTGCCGGCAGTTCCATTCCCCAAGTGGGCGGCACCACTTCGTTGGCGCTCGCACGGTACCTCCCGGACGGTAACCTCGACCCCTCCTTCGGCACCGGAGGCACGGTCACCACGGCAGTTGGCACCTTCGACGATGTGATCCACGCGATCGCACTGCAACCTGATGGCAAGGTCGTGGTGGCCGGTACGACATGGACCAACGGCTTGGGTTACCAGTTCCTGGTGGCGCGCTATGACAGCACCGGCGCGCTCGACACTTCCTTCAGCGGCGATGGCATACAGGTGGACGATCTGGGAACCGGCAGCGAAGACCGCGCTGGCGCCGTGGCGATCCAACCCAATGGAAAGATCGTGGCGGCCGGTTTCACGCAGAATGTCGACGAGGACATGGTGGTGTGCCGCTACAACAGCGATGGTTCCTTGGACACCTCCTTCAGCGGCGATGGGCATGTGACCATCGGCTTCAGCACGAACAACGATAGGGCCGGGGGACTGGTGATCCAACCCGATGGCATGATCGCCATCGCCGGATACACGAACAGCGGGAGCGACGGCGACTTCGCTCTCGTGCGCCTAACGACTGCCGGAATACTGGATACCGGCTTCGGTACCAACGGAACGGTCTTCACATCATTCGGTCCAGGGATAGATCAGGGCGCTTGCCTGCTGCTACAGCCCGATGGCAAACTCGTGGCGGGAGGCGTCGCGTCCAACGGACTGCAATTGAATCCGGCGCTGGCGCGCTACGAATCGGATGGCGACCTCGACCCATCGTTCGACGGCGATGGCCTGATGACCAGTTTGTTCAGCGCGTTCGGCAGCTTTGGTTCGGTGGCATTGATGCCCGACGGTCGCATTGTGGCCGGAGGCAACTCGGGGTCGATCCTCTTGCTCTCCGTGTTCAACGCCGATGGCTCGCCCGACAACAGCTTCAGCGGCGATGGAGCATTATCGATGGCACTGGGGACGTACGATTATGGCACCGAGGTGGCCGTGCAGACAGATGGGAAGATCCTGCTCGCCGGCTATTCCAACTTCTCGGCTACCCTCAACGATTTCGTTGTGCTACGCTTCCATACCGATCTGAGCATCGGCGTGCTGGAGTTCACCGGAATGGAAAACGCACCGCTTATATACCCGAACCCCATTGGCGATCAGGCGACACTGCGGTATGCATTGAAGAGCAGCGAACGCATCACCATGCGATTGACCGATGCGCATGGACGCGTAGTGATGACTTTCCTCGACGCCGTGGTACAGTCCGCTGGTGAGCAGCGCGTGGAACTGCAACTGCCCAAGACCCTTGCGCCGGGGAGTTATCTGCTTACCATCGCCGCTGCCGATAAGGGTGCGGTGTGTGTGAGGGTGGTGAAGGAGTGAGGTTGCAGTGGACGATCGAGCAAAGCCGGAGAACTGATCGAGTATCCACACACTGGCAACTCAGCCCGCATCACTGCGTCTGTGCTTGCATTGAAGGGAACATGAACGGAGCAAGGCCTAACCGCACCGGGTACGTTGGCTTCCGCGCGAACGTTCTTGTGCTGGTGTTCCTGCTGTGCGCCGGTATGGGCAATGCCCAAGTGAACACGTTCTACTTCAACAGCGGCCCTATTCCGCAGTGCGATACAAGCATCTTCACGGCCAATGTTGCGGGCATTGGTCAGCTACAGCCTTATGGTACGCAGTGGGGATACTCACTGACCGAACTGGGCATCAACATCACTACGGACCATCCCCAAACCTTGCAGATCATCCTCACCTCACCGGCGGGCACTGACCTGGTTCTGTCAGCGTTCAACGGCGCAGGCGGACAGAACTACACCAATACGGTCTTCGGGCAATGGTGGAATCCGAACATCACCACTGGGGCAGCTCCGTTCACCGGCACATGGGCGCCACAGGGTGGAAACTTGGATGTGTTCGATTGGGAAATGGGCGATGGCACATGGACCATTACCGTCATTGATACCGCTTGCGCGAACGGCGGCACTGGTCCCAACGGTACCTGGACGCCCGGCTGGTTCGATGGCAATGGCCAGAACGGCGGGTTCAGCATTGCTTTCTTCGTGCCCATGTGCCCCGGTGGCATCCCTCCGGGGACCTCAACGATCTGCGCAGGCGGCTCGGTGGACATCATGGCATACTACCAATGGTCGGGTTACACCATCACGGTAACGGATCCGTGGTTCGTTCCGGTGGCCGATCCAACCGCTGTGACGCTCCCGGGCCAGTACAACATCATGGCATATGACCCATGGGACGGATGCAGCTACTTCGCGTGGTACGATGTGATCGTGGAACAACCGCCCGCGCTTGGGCCTGATCTGATCACCAACGTGTGCACGGGTGCGCCCCCCATGGACCTTACCGCCTTCTTCCCGTTGGCCGGGACCACAAACGGCTGGACGCTGAACGGTGCTCCGATCACCAATGCCAACGCCGCTGCCGCATACGCGCCCGGTGTGTATCAGGTGATCGCGGCCACGAACGGTGGCTGCAGTGATACCGCCGATGTCACACTGAGCATACTGCCTGGTCCGGCGCTCGGCCCCGATCAGAGCATGGATGCTTGCCAAGGAACCACGGTGGACCTAACTGCTTTGTATTCCACTGCGGGCCTCACGGTGTTCTGGACATATGCCGGTGCTGTGGTTCCGGACCCAACGGCCGTGGACCTCGATGGGCTCTACCAGCTTGTAGTGGTGAATGCCGATGGGTGTGGTGACACAGCGGTGGTGACGCTCACCATGCAATACCCGCCCGCGCTGGGGCCCGACCAAACGATCGACCTGTGCGGTACTGCACCTCCTGTGGATCTGCTGGCCCTATTCAATACTGCCGGGCTTACCACCTCGTGGTCGTTGAACGGCATGCCCATTCCCAATTCATCGGCGGCAGCCGCGTCCGCGCCGGGTATCTATGAAGTGATCGGAACGAGCACCGGTATCTGCAGCGACACGGCATGGGCTACCATCAACCAGTTGCCAACACCGGCGCTGGGCGCCGACCAGTTGGCCAACCTCTGTCAGGGCAACACCACCGATCTTACAGCGTACTTCAGCACAGCCGGTCTTACTGCGGACTGGACCATAGCTGGTGCACCACTGGCCGATCCCACTGCGGTGGGAGTCGCGGGGCAATACATGCTGGTGGTGAGCAACAGCGTCAGTTGTTCCGACACCGCTCTTGTCTCTGTCAGTGTGCAGGCGAACCCTTCGTTGGGGCTCGACCAGTCGCTGGCCATTTGCGCGGGGTCGGTCATCGACCTGACAACATTGTACACGACCAACGGCTACACCACTAGCTGGTCGCAGAACGGTTCGCCTGTTCCGCCACCGGTCAATGCCTCCTCTTCCGGCGTGTACACACTGGCCGTGGCCGATGCGCTCGGTTGCGCCGATACCGCTGTTGTGGATCTTGCGGTGGATCCCGTGCCCATGCTCGGTGCCGACCAAGCGCAGCAAGTGTGCGGTGGCGCCAGCTTCGACCTCAGCACCACGTACACCACCGCTGGCATGGTGGTGCAATGGACCGAAAGCGGCTTAGCGGTGGCCGACCCTACAGCAGTGACACAGCCCGGAGCATACCAACTGGTAGTGACGAACAACGTCGGTTGCGCGGACACGGCTGTTGTGGTGCTCGCCGTCAATGCCAACCCAGTGCTGGGTGCTGACCAGTGGTTCGAGCTGTGCCCATGGCAGAGCGTGGACCTAACCGGGCTCTACAACCTGAATGGTCTCACGGCTTCGTATACGTTGAACGGCGCCGGTCTTACCGACCCAACGGCCGCAGCGGACAGCGGCACCTACGTGGTGAATGTGTTGGATGCGAACGGATGCACAGGAAGTGCCACCGTTGTCATCGATACCGTTGTGTGTGTGTGCGAAGCGGAGATCGTCGCGGATGCGAACTGCTTGCAGGACCCGGCGTACTTCAGTGTGGTGGCCGACTCCGCCATATGGGACGTGCTATGGGACTTCGGTGGTGGGGCAGGTAACGTGAACGTGCTGAACCCGGAGGTCTTCTACACCACCGAAGGCAACATGGTGGTGACGCTCGAAGCGACGCTGAGCTGCGGCGTGGTGCTGGTGCAGGATACGATCCACATCATGGACTGTTCAGACTCGTGCAGCGTTTTCCTGCCCAATGCGTTCACCCCCGACGGCGACGCAGTGAACGACGATTGGACCATGGTCAGCGATTGTGTGCCCGAAGAATACCTGGTGTACATCTTCAACCGCTGGGGCGAACTCATCCACACCGGCACCGACCCGCTGAGCCCTTGGGATGGCACTTACAACGGCACGCTGGTGCAGGACGGCGTGTATGTGTACCGGCTCGTTTACCGCATGCCGTACCAAGAAGGCGCTAAGGTGATCGGGCATGTGGCGCTGTTGCGGTAAGGAGCGCGAGCCCCGCCGCTACTGCACCACGAACCTGCGCGTTACCCCGCGCCCGCCAAGCCGTAGCACGTACACACCCGGAACCACCGTAGCAAGTTCGGTGCGATAGTGCGCAGCAGTGCTCTGCGTCCTCACCACCACCTTTCCAGAAGCATCAACGATCTCGATAGCACCCAGCGGCGCGCCGTCAGTGGCATCGATCGTCAGCTGTTCGCCTTGTATAGTGATCAGTGCGTCGCCACGTGTGGCTTCCGCTACCGCAGTGTTCCCCGATACGGTGAAGAGGTGGTCGGGCAATTGGGCCAAGTCCCACACGCCCACCGAGGTGGTGGACATAACTATGGTGTAATTGTTCGCCGGGAGCGGCCCCACGGTGAAGTCCACTTCATGTGGCACCAGCACTGTGAATCCCCCGGGATCGGCGGCCACGATATTCAGCTCCACCGAATTGCCGATCACCGTGGCACTGGACGACACGATGTAAGCGCCCGTGCTGGAGAGATCACCGTGCACCGTGATGGTGATGACATCGTTCGTCGTGGGCTGTGCCGGGTCGACGGTGATGGAGTTGATGTAGAAGTAGGTCTGTGCGGAGGTGAGCAACGGCAGGCACAGCAAGAGGGGGAGTAGGTGTTTTCGCATGTTGGGCTTCTCGTGTGCAATGTAGATGTGCGAAATGGGGCTCGCGTTGTCCGGGTTCGGAACGCCTATCCCCAGTGCCCGCTCAGATCGGGCGTGGCCAACCACAGCAGGCCTGTGGCCAGCACCAGCAGCAGAACGAGCACTAGGTGCACACTGCGCCATGCGCGCCAGCACGGCGGCCAAGGCGCCTTGCGGGTCAGCCACCACAGAAGAGGGTACAGCAGTTGCACCAAGAGCAGATGGAATTCCGGCTGACCTTCCAGACCGTGCCACCAGCGTAGGAAGCCGGCTTCCGGCGGGTACCCGTGACCAACATGGTCCAAGGCCCACCAGAGGTAGAAGCCGACTGTAAGCGCTACGCTGAAAAGCGTTTGCAGCAGATAGAGAAACCACATGCGGGCGTAAACGGCGTGCAGGGCAAATGAAGTATGCAGGCCATGAATGCGGGCCAAGGGCCTGCACCGAGGCGCACTCGCCGAAATGGCGAGCGCGTGCAGCCGTGTGAACCTGAGCTACGGCAGGAACGACTTGTCGCGGTAAGGGAGGTGTTGAAGGCGGCGTAGGGGGTACGGCTGACTAATTCGGAAGGCGGGCCAGTGTCCCTAGAATGAAGACGCACTCGGCAAAAAGCAGAGCGTTTGCCGCGCACAGCCGAGCGTGTGCGGTGGGCTTAACCTTGGTCAGAATGCATGTTCTGACGCATAGTGTCCACACCAAGTATTCTTGTATAGACTACCACAAACTCCAGGTCCACCGTTGCCATGATAGTATTGCTCACAATGACATGTATCGTAGTGGTCACATTTGCCCGTACCCTCAGGCCCGCCCTGGCCTTGGTGTGCAAGTAGGAGCTGTTCCGCTTCCAATTGAAGTTTCTTGATCTCTTCACGTATCTCGTGGAATCGCTTCTTATCGTCTTGGTAATTGCGAGCAGTCATTTGTGGTGGGGAGTTGTTCGTGTGGTGGTGTCAAGGATGTTGAAGAGAAGAGCGCTCATCATGTCAGCCTAACGGTTGCCATCTGGCGTCCGCCGTTTTACGGAGAACCACCGGAAGTTGAAGATAGAAATTCTGTCCGGATGCCAAAACACCAAGTCGGTGGGCACGTGTGTTCCGGTGCGAAGACTTGGAGGAGCGGGAACTGTGGTTCACAGATCCGCGGTAGCGGGGGCCTACCCGCGCACAGCCGAGCGTGTGGGGGCAGCACCGCGCGTGCACAAGATCAATGCGAGGCGACCGGAGGCCTTGCACTGAGGCCGCACTCGGGATACCCGAGGGAGTGCTTCGAGTTGGGTAACCCTCTGTTATCCCCATCCTTACTCCTTGGGCAAGTCAAGGCTCAAGTGCCTGCATGGTACCGTTACTGTCTTCGATAAGTAGGGGTACTGGGTGGGGCAAGTAGCCCTGGACTTGGAGTGAGGTAGCCTTGAATGCGCCGCGTGGTAACGGTACTGACACTACGGGTCTACGCTACTCTGCAGGCCGCGCACCGATACACCGCACAGCAGGTAAGGCAATGGTTGGAGGCAGGTGCCCTGAAGCCGATGCATCAGCAACCCTACCCGCAACCTTCAGCAACGGTGCTCCGTTGCAACGGTTCAATTGAAGGATCGACCATGAAAGCGAACATCAAGCTCACGTTAGGCCGACTTACCCCTAAAGGCATCAATATGCTGCTCGGCGTTGTTGCGAAAGCGATGACGGATAATCCCCACTTCGCAGCTCCCTTGGTGTCGCCTGTGGAGATGCTTGCTCTACAAGCTGAAATATCCAGTGCTATGGCAATTGCCAGTAATGGCTCGCGGGGTGACAAGTTTAAGCGCAACGATCTCGTTGAGCAAGCCAAGGCGCTGCTCAACAAGCAGGCGGACTATGTGCGTGGCATCGCAGGGGGTGATAAGCTCATTCTTGCATCAAGCGGGTTTGAACTGCAACGGGACCGCGAACCCCTTGGCGTTCCCGGACCTCCTCTGCACCTGGCCAGCAAAAGCGTGGCGCACAACACGCTGGATATCCGTTGGAACCGGGTGCACGGAGCGATAGCATACATGGTGCAACGATGCGATGTCGGCAGAACTGGCGACCCACATGCATGGGAAACCATCGGGGTTACGATGAAAGCACGGATCACGTTGACAGGCCTGGAGCGGCTGAAGGAATCAAGCTACCGGGTGAGTTCCTTGGGCACCGCTGGTCAAGGGCTGTACAGCGCGAGCATCACCGCCTACGCAGTATAACACCTTCGCGCCATGCGCACCGAAGACCAGGAGCAAATGGAACGCTCCTTCCAAGTAGGACTTGTCGCGGTAAGGGGGTGCTGAAGGCGGCCTAGGGCTGCTTGCTGAATGCTTGAGGCGGGCCGGAGGCCCTAGACTGAAATGGCACTCGGCAAAAAGCCGAGCGCCTGCCCGCGCACAGCCGAGCGGGTGCGGGCAGGCCATAGGCCCTAGACCCAAAGCCACTTGTCGGAAGTGAGCGGCGGCGCAACGCGACCGCGTGCTACAGGCACTCGGCAAAACGCCGAGCGCGTGCGGGGCCTGACAGCGCGCTAGACCCGAGCTGCTGCTGGGTACTTGAAGATGCAAAAGCCCTGCTCACCAAGCAATCCGAATATGTGCGTGGAGTGGCTGCTGGCCGTGCAGAGATCCTCACGACCAGTGGATTTCAATTGCAGCGGCAACGAGTAGCATTGGGTAGGCTCGAAGCCCCCCAACGTGTAAGGGGCAAGTCGCTCGGCCCGAAGAGCATCGAATTGCGTTGGGCCCGAGTTCGTGGTGCCTCGGTCTATATGGTTGAACGCGCTTTGGAGATCACCACGGATGAGAATACACGTTGGGAGGTATGCCGTGTAACCGCACAGGCGCGCCTGCGGCTCGACGGATTGGAACGCTTCAAGGAATCGGCGTACCGCGTGAGTGCCATCGGTACTGCGGGTCAAGGGCAGTACAGCACACCCATACTGGCCTACGCCGCATAACCCCTGCGCGATATGCGCACCGAAGACCTGGAGCCAATGGAGCGCTCCTTCCAGGAAGGACTTGTCGCGGTAAGGGAGGTGTTGAAGGAGGCGTGAGTACCCTTACAGAAAGGGACCGAACGTGTTCTCCACGTTCGCGAGTACCTCGCAATCGCAGAAGCCACCATGCTCATTTAGCCACGCCACAGTAGCAGGCTCTTCCAGACCTCTGGATCGGAGGAAGGTCAGTGTTTCTCGCAGGGTATCATCACATGCTGGCGCGTCTTTGCGATCTAAGTATTCAAAGAGGTTGTGGAGTTCAGCAAGTGGGATAGGAACAGAAGCCAAGAGGCGCTGCCGCTCTTGTTCCTTCCAAGCTTGCTTGAGGTCGCGCTTGTGATCCTTTTCGTTCATGCCCAGTTCTAAAGCCAAGTGAAGTTAGCCTCACTATGACCAAGAGGCGGGCCATAGGCCCTAGACCCAAAGCCACTCGCCGGAAGCGGGCGGCGGAGCAAAGCGAGCGCGTGCTGAGTACCAACTCAACACTTACTTCCCTGCACCCCGGATCAAGAGACCAGCTCCGACAACGAACACGCCGAACCAAAGTCTGAAGTCAGATCCTAGCCACAGCCCGTCGCCTCCGATAAGGCCAGACAGAATCAGGAATGTTCCGAGCGCGATCGTGGTTGTGCTGCTTGCCCTTTTTCGATCCATTGGTTCCCGTTAAAGCGTTTCAGCGATCGGCGGCGCACCGCGAGCTTATTCTATGATGATGTCAAGTCGGGTGAGGAGTTTTTTTCAGGCATGTG
>CADECG010000055.1 GCA_902825795.1 uncultured Bacteroidota bacterium | reverse complement strand
AGGCGTGGATGAAGAACATGGAAGGGAAAACGGACCTCAGCGTATTGGGTACTGAACTGGGTGTGAGCGTGAGTACGGCCACGGACATGGCCTTCAGCGCCTCAAGCCTGCCCGGTGGCTATAGCGAGACGGATCTTGTAGGCACTATTTTCAGCCTCTCCGATGGTGTCGTGAGCAAGCCGCTGAAGGGCGACCAAGGCGTCTACGTGGTGCAGATGACAACAAACACTCCAGCACCGGAAGTCACGGATGTGAGCGCCGAGAAGCTGAGCCTGAAACAGAAGATCGAAGGCCAGGTGGAGAGCCGCATGTTCTCCGCCCTGAAGGAAGCAGCGGGAGTGAAGGATGAGCGCGCGAAGCACTTCTGAGAACGTTACTGCGAGTACATGAGTTGATCGGAAAGGGAGCCATTTGGCTCCCTTTCCGCTTTTGGGTTTACCTCAACGTGGCCAGACGTTCAGCATCGAGACGCAGGAGGATCCCGATGAGTATGCTGAAGCCGATGAGCGAGCTACCGCCGTAGCTGAAGAAAGGCAATGGGATACCGATCACGGGTGCCAGCCCCACCGTCATGCCGATGTTGATGGCCAAGTGCAGGAAGAAGATGCACGCAACGCAGTAACAATAGATCCTGGTGAAACGCGATCGTTGTCGATCGCTGATGAGGATGATGCGAAGAATGAGCGTGGCGAACACGGCGATCAACACCACGCTGCCAAGAAAGCCCCACTCTTCGCCCACGGTGCAGAAGATGAAATCGGTGCTTTGTTTGGGTACGTACTTGTACTTCGTGTGCGTCCCTTCCAAGTAGCCCTTGCCTGTTAGGCCGCCGCTGCCAATGGCCACCTTGCTCTGCTCCACATTGTAGCCCACGCCGCGTGGATCTTCTTTCTGGCCGAGCATGTCCAGGATCCGATCCCGCTGGTGATCCTGTAGCACGTTCTCGAACGCATAGTCAACGCTGCTGATGATCGCCACGCTGGCGATGAAGGTGAAGGCAATGAGCCGGAAGTAGCGCGGACGTTCCCGGCGGACCACCATCCTGCGCACGATCCACGCACATGCGAGGAGCACGAGTGCAAGCATGGCGATCAAGAAGTATTTGCCGGTGAGCACCACTTCCGTGAAGGGCAGGTCCATGCTGCTGTCCTTTGTGAGCAGGCTAAGGATGCCGAGCACGGCCGCCAGTATCCCCAGCAGTAGAATGTTGCCCGACAGGCCTTCGCGGTAGAGGACAAGGATGAAGGCAAGCCCAACGAGAGCGGTCCCGGTATCGGGCTGCAACAGGATCAACGCGGCAGGTCCGGCAATGATCAGTGCGCTGACAAGTCGAGACTTGTTGTCGGCCAAGGCCTTCAGCCCGCTCAAGTAACGGCTCAATGCAAGTGCCGTAGCGAACTTGGCGAACTCGCTCGGTTGAATGCTGAAGCTGCCGAACTCGAACCATCCTTTTTGGCCGTTCACCTCTTTGCCCACCAACAAGACCAGCGCCAGCAACACCATCACCCCCGCATAGATGGCATAACTGTAATCGCGCAGGAACTGGCCGCGCACCAGCATTACGGCCGCGCCCAGCATAATGCTGATACCGATCCACAAGGCCTGCTTCCCGTGTTCCGTGCTTTGGTCGAAGAAGTTGGGATGGTCAGCGTCGTACGAGGCACTGTAGATGTTGGCGAGACCCATGGCCATCAGCAGTACATAGAGCCCCAGGATCACAGGGTCCAAGTTGCTGATGACGTTCTCGCGCTTGTTCATCGCCGACGGCGCGGGGCCTTTTTCTTCTTCACGAAGTTTTTCTCTAAGCTGATCAGGTCCGCTTCCTCCATCTTCTTCACTACCTCTGGGCGTTGCACTTTTCCGTTGAGGTATTGTTCAATGAGCAGGCTGGCGATGGGTGCCGCCCATGTTCCGCCGAAACCGCTGTTCTCCACATATACCGCGATCGCGATCTTGGGATCCTCCATCGGTGCGTAAGCGATGAAGACGGCGTGGTCCTGGCCATGCGGGTTCTCCGCCGTGCCGGTTTTGCCGCAAACCGTTATGCTGTCGATCCGTGCTTGCCGCGCCGTGCCACCGGGCTCGTTCACCACACGCCGCATGCCCTCATCCACAAGGTCGAACCACTTGGCATCAATGCCGGTATCGTGCCGCTTGAAGTGCGTGAGCACGCTATCCGGATGCCCCACTGCACGCACCACATGCGGATCGACGTAGTACCCGTGGTTAGCGAAAATGGCGGCGAGATTCGCCATTTGGGTAGGCACGACCAGCACCTCGCCCTGGCCGATGCTCAGCGAGTAGATCGTGCTGAACGCCCATGCTTCCTTGCCGTGCATACGATCGTAGAGTTGCACGCCGGGCATGCTTCCGCCTTTCAGGGCCGGAAGGTCCAGCGCTGGTTTTTCGCCCAACCCGAAACGCAGCATGTGTTCCCGCCAATCGGCCAATCCAATGGCCGCATCCTTGAACCGGTTCGGGTCCTTGTCCTGCTCGATGATGCGCTTGAAGACTTGGTAGAAGTAAGGATTGCAGGAGTACTGAATAGCCTCCTCAACGCTCTGCGCGTTGGGGTGGTTGTGGCAGCCCACAAGTGCTTTGTTGCATACGAACCCGGTGTTCGGGGTGATCACACCTTGCTGCAAAGCCGTAAGCGATTGCACGATCTTGAAGATGGAGCCAGGCGGATACTGGGCCTGCAGGGCCCTATCGAACAGTGGATTCAGGGAGTCTTTCTGAAGGACTTTGTAGTTCGTATTGCGCACGCGGCCCACCAGCAGTTCGGGATCGTAGGCTGGTGATGTGACGAGCGTTATCACCTCACCCGTTTTGGGGTCCAACGCCACGATGCTCCCCTTTTTCCCCTTCATCAACCGTTCGCCGAGCGCCTGCACGTCCAGATCGATGCTCGTGTACAGATCCTTGCCCTCCACGCTGACCGTATCGTACATGCCGTCCTTGAACCGGCCCTTCATGTTGTTGTGGACATCCACAAGCATGTACCGCACGCCACGCTTGCCCCTGAGTTCCTTCTCGTAATAGCTCTCTATGCCACCAACGCCGATCACGTCGCCTGACTTGTAGTAGGGATCCTGCTCGACTTTCCGCGCATCCACCTCGCTCAAGTAGCCGAGCATGTGCGCGGCCACGTGCGATGGATACGTGCGCAGCGTGCGGCTTTGGCCATAGAATCCCTTGAAGTTGTGGAGGTGAACGGCGATGCTCGCGTACTGGTCAGCAGGGATCTGCTTCTCGAAAATGCTGGGCTTGTAGGTGCTGTAAGTCTTGGCCTCGTTCAACCGCTTGCGCACATCGGCCATCGGCACACCGATGAGTTCCGACAGCGCAACGGTATCCAGGCCCTTTACCTCGCGCGGCACCACCATGATGTCGTACACCGGCGTGTTGGCCGTGAGCAATCGTCCCTTACGATCATACACCAATCCACGACTCGGGAAAACGGTTACCGTCCGTTGACTGATGTTCGCCGCTTTCTTGCTCCACTGGTCATCGATCACTTGCACATAGAAAAGCCGCAGTACGAAGACGGCGCAGACGAACAGCACCGCAGCGATGAGCACGAATTTCCGATCGTCGAAGTTCATGTGCGCTTGCGTTCCTGCTGCCCGGTGATCAATTGCACCAACATGATGAGCGTTATCGTCAACAGTGCGCTCAGTAAGGCCCGCCCTAGGGTCTCCGGGAAACGATCGAACCGGAACACTTCCGTGAAGAACAACCAGAGGTGGTGGATCGGCACGAGCAAAGCAGAGTAAGTAAGGAACCACACTGCGCCCATGGCTTGAGCGGTCGGTGCGACGCCGAACTCATAGCCATCGCGTGGCTCCAGCAAGCGCAATACGCCTGTACGCGCGAACGCCATTACGGTGCATGCGCCTGCATGCATGCCGGGCGTGCTGCTGAAGAAGTCCATGGTGGCACCGGTCGCGAAGCCCAGCAGCAACACGCTCCATGTTGGCATTTCGAATGGCAGCATCATGATGAAGAGCACGTACAGATACGGTACTACCCAGCCGTTGGCCAGATCCATGTGGTCGAGCAAGAGAACTTGTAGCGCGATCAGCACAACGAACCGGATGAGGTTGCTGACAACGGTGATCATTCCGCGTCCAGTTTTGCCTCCAGCGTATCACGCTCGAGTTTCAGTAGGTCGGTGACCACCCAGACATGTCCGATACGGGTCATGTCATGGCTTAAGCGCACGATGATGTCCAAAGCAACCGCGCCATCGTCGTTCACCACGCTTTCCACGACCCCTACAGGTACACCCTTCGGAAATACCCGATCATCTCCCCCCGTCACGATGGTATCGCCTACCACGATGCGCGCATGCTTTGGAATATCCTTAACACGAGCGGTGGTGGGATCGGCCGTGTCCCAATTGAGCAGACCGAAGTGCTCGGTCCGGGGATTCAGCACGCTGATATTCCACGAACTGTTCAGTACACTCGTGACCGTGCTGAACCGTGGACTGCATTCCCGCACAACGCCCACGATCCCATTGGCGGCGATCACGCCCATGCCGGCCGCGAGCCCCGCTTTGCTGCCTTTGTCCAGTGTGAGAAAGTTCTTCTGCTTTGAGGTCGTGCTGTTGAGAACGCGGGCGGATATGTACTTGTACTGTTGTTGCAGCACCGTGTCGTTCACCACGACGAACGGTGCACTGGAGTTCAGATAGCTGCTCCGCATTCTATTCATCATTTCGGCCTGTGCAGCGGCCAGGATCTCGTTCTCCCCGTCCAGATCGGTATAGCGCACCACTTGGTCGCGCCAGCCGTAGAGCGTGCCAACGGCGGCTTGGCTGCTCGTGAAGGTCTGCGCGCGGTGGTGATCGTTGCCGTTGGCCAGCCATAGGAACGACAGCACCATGAGCCCGATGAACAGTAGCGTGCTGCGTGAGCGCCAGAGGAAACGGAAGAGGTCTCTCATGGTTGGGCGTCCCGGAAGACCGTTCAAGGGCACTGCAGAGGCACATGATCATGTGCCCCTACGATGCCATCAATCCCGCATCAGGAATTGGAAGCGGTCGATGTTCTTCAATGCGATGCCGGTGCCGCGTGCCACGGCGCGCAGGGGATCCTCGGCCACATGCACCGGTAGTTTCGTTTTGATGCTGATGCGTTTGTCCAAACCGCGCAACAACGCGCCACCACCGGCCAAGTAGATACCGGTGCGGTAGATATCAGCGCTGAGTTCGGGAGGCGTTGCCTCCAATGCGCTGAGGATAGCCTCTTCGATCTTGCTGATCGACTTGTCCAGCGCCTGGGCGATCTCGGCGTAAGTAACGGTGATCTCTTTCGGGATGCCGGTCATCAGGTCACGACCGCGCACCGCGTAGTCGGGCGGTGGATTGTCCAGCTCGGTCATGGCTGCACCGACTTCGATCTTGATCTGCTCGGCCGTGCGCTCTCCCACCAGAATGTTGTGTTGCCGGCGCATGTATTCCTCAATGTCCTGCGTCAGTTCATCGCCAGCAACGCGGATGTTCTTGTCGCACACGATACCACCGAGCGCGATCACGGCGATCTCGCTGGTGCCGCCACCGATATCAATGATCATGTTGCCCATGGGCTCCTCCACATCGATGCCGATGCCGATAGCAGCCGCCATGGGTTCGTGGATCAAGTATACCTCCTTGGCTTGCGCGTGTTCAGCACTGTCGCGCACGGCGCGCTTCTCCACTTCGGTGATCCCGCTCGGGATGCAGATCACCATGCGCAGTTGCGGCGAGAACAACTGACGACCGGGGTTGATCATCTTGATCATGCCCTTGATCATCTCCTCCGCCGCACGGAAGTCGGCGATCACGCCATCGCGCAAGGGGCGCACGGTCTTGATGTTCTCGTGCGTTTTACCATGCATCTGCTGCGCCTGTCGACCAATGGCGATCACCTTGCCGGTCGTGCGGTCCATGGCCACGATGCTCGGCTCGTCCACCACCACCTTGTCGTTGTGGATGATGAGCGTGTTGGCCGTACCGAGATCGATGGCGATCTCCTGTGTGAAAAAGTTGAGCAAACCCATGGTCGGTCGTTCAGTGTTTGAAGTGGCGGTTGCCGGTGATCACCATCGCTTGTCCGTTGGCATCGCACGCGGCGATGCTCTCGTTGTCCTTGATACTCCCCCCGGGCTGCACAATGGCCGTGATGCCTGCTTTGTGCGCAATGCCAACGCAATCGGGGAATGGGAAGAATGCATCGCTGGCCATTACGGCTCCCTTCAGGTCGAAGTGGAACCGGCCGGCCTTGGCGATGGCTTGTTCCAAGGCGTCCACGCGACTGGTCTGGCCGGTGCCACTGGCCAATAGCTGGTTGTTCTTGGCGAGCACGATCGCGTTGCTCTTGGTGTGTTTCACCAAGATGTTGGCAAAGACGAGATCGTTCAACTCGCCGCTGGTCGGCGCCTTCTTGGTGGCCGTGCGCATGTTGGCCGGTGTGTCCAGCACATGGTCGGGCGTCTGTTCCAAGGTGCCGTTCAGAGCAGTACGCCGCTTCCGCATCGGCTTGGCCGTCGGTTTGCGCACGAGTATGATGCGGTTCTTCTTCTTGCTCAGGACCTGAAGTGCCTCGTCACTGTAGGCTGGTGCGCAAACGATCTCGAAGAAGATGGTGTCGATCGCTTCAGCGGTGGCTTTGTCGATCGGTGACGTGGTGATCAACACACCACCGAAGGCGCTCACAGGATCTCCAGCGAGTGCCGCATTCCAAGCTTCCTTCACGTTCGAACGCACGGCGCAGCCGCAAGCGTTATTGTGCTTGAGTATCGCGAACGGCACTCCCGGTTGCGTGGCCAGATCATCGATCAATTCAACGGCGCTATCCAGATCGAGCAGGTTGTTGTAGCTCAGTTCCTTGCCACCCAATTGGTCGAACAAGCCGTTCAGGTCGCCGTGGAAAGCCGCAGGCTGGTGAGGGTTCTCGCCGTAGCGTAACACGTGCGTTCCACCAGTGAACCAGTTGTGGATAGCATTGTCATAACCGGCGCTAACGCCGAATGCTGCAGCCGCCAACTTCTTGCGTTCGATCAATGTTGAACTGCCCTTCCCTTGATCAAGGATGTGCTGCAGTTCGGGGTATTGGGTCATGCTGGCCACGATCACCACATCGTTGTGGTTCTTCGCCGCCGCGCGGATGAGGCTGATGCCGCCGATATCGATCTTCTCGATAATGGCTTCTTCCGTCCCCCCTGCGGCAACCGTCGCCTCGAACGGGTAGAGGTCCACTACCACCAGATCGATCGGCGGTATCGCGTACTCCTCCAATTGGGCCACATCGCTTTCCAGCCCACGGCGGCCGAGTATGCCACCGAAAACCTTCGGGTGCAGCGTTTTCACGCGGCCGCCAAGGATGCTGGGATAGGTCGTGAGCTCTTCCACCGGGGTTACCGGTATGCCGAGCTTTTCAATGAATTCCTGTGTCCCGCCGGTGGAGTAGAGATGCACCCCCAACCGGTGGAGGCTCCTGACGATGGGTTCAAGACCGTCCTTGTGGTAGACTGAAAGGAGCGCGCTGGTGATGCGCTTTGTACCGTCCAATGGGTTTGTTCGCCGTGCCCGCCGGTGGGCGCGTTTTGGCTGCGCAAGTTTACACTGCCGAAACACCGATCAAAGGGCGTTCGGCGATACTTCCGCAAGGCTTTACGAACAAGGTTCTGAACGGGACCTACCGGTCAGAAGTTGAACCCGATCCCCAAATGGATGTTCAGGATGTCGCTGTTGCTCGTTAACGTTCCGAAGCCCACCACGCCATCGGGGCTCACCGAGATGCTGCTGGGATCGACATAACTCACTTCAGTGCCTTCGAGTTTCTGGAAGCCGGCCTCGATGTTCACCGTGTTGTTCAGTTTCACCATCAATCCTGCGCCCCAGCCATAGCTGAAGGCCGCGTCCATGGCGTTCCGTTCGTTGCTCAACGGTTCTTCCAAGCCGTCCACGCGGATCTTGGTACGGGCGCTGAAGGTCCTGAACCCAGCAATACCGTCGATGTACGGGCATACCCTTCTGCGAAGCGGCTTAAAACGCATGAAGGTGTGATAGGCCCACATGTCGGCGTTCAGGTCCAAGTCGGCCTCGGTGGCGTCGATGAACTCTTCGTTGATGGCCACGGTGGTCTCTGTACTGCCCATGCGTTGCCAACCGATATCGAGGCCCCATTCAAAGGGCAAGCGCCGGAAGGGCACGCTGAAGTTGCCGCCCAGACCGAACAGTTCCCGGTCGTAGACACGGTTGAACTCACCTCGCGGAACGCCCAGACGCATCCCGAAGCTGACGGTCATGGGTCGGCGGTTGTTATTGTCCGATGAACCTTGATCGTTGCGTTGCGCCATCAATGGTTGGGTGCCGAAAAGAAGGACGAGCAGGGGGGCGAAGGGTCTCATGGCCGAACGGGTTGGTGCGCGGTGAAGACCAACACTGTGCCGATCGTTTCCTTTGACCGCACAGATGGAAGCGTTTTTCGGTGACTTGTCCAGCGCGGGCCTTTGGGGTTTGTTCCTGGCCAGTTTCTTGGCGGCAACGGTAGTGCCGTTCAGTAGTGAGGCTGTGCTGGCCGCAACGGCACTGGGACCGTGGTCCGGCACAACGCTGCTCCTCGTGGCTTCGGTCGGGAATTGGCTGGGCGGTCTCAGCACGTTCGGCCTTGGGTGGTTGGGCAAGCCTGCTTCAATAGCCCGGTGGCTGCGCATGGATCTGAACAAGGCGTTGCGCTGGCAGGGCGCGGTGCAGCGGCGTGGCGCGTGGTTGGCCCTGCTATGCTGGGTGCCCGTTATCGGCGATCCGATCGCGTTGGCATTGGGCGTTTTTAAGGCGAAACCCATTCCGGTAGCGATCCTGATGTTGCTCGGCAAGGCTGCGCGTTACGCCGTTGTGATCTGGGCCATGCGTGTGGGCAAGGACTGATGGCTTGTGTTACCGGAATGTGAAATCCGCTCGGAGCAAGGCTGAGCGTACGGAATGGGCTGCCTTTCGGGGTTCCGGGGTTAACGATCAGTTCAACCGGACATCACGTGCCGGACGATCGGCAAATGGACTTTTGCGGGCGGAAAAACGGAACCATCCGGTCCGCACACATGAAGAAGTTCCTGATCCTCCTCCTGGTCGCAAGTGCAAGCCTATCCGCCTTGGCCCAAACCGGCTCCTTAGCTGGCACGGTCACTGAACAGGGCGCCAATGGCCCGGTACCGATGCCGTTCGCCAACGTGTTCGTGGAGGGCAGCACCAGCAGCGCCAGCACCGATCTGGATGGCACCTACCAATTGAAGTTGGCACCCGGCAGCTACACCGTTGTGTTCAGTTTCATCGGCTACGAAAGTGATACTGTGCGCAACGTTGCCATAACCGAAGGGCAAACCGCGCGCTTGGACCGCACCATGACCACCGGCGCCAAGGTGATGAAGGACTTCAAGCTGACGAAGAAGGTGGACCGTGAGCGCGAGACCATACAAATGGCCGAACGCAAGGAGAGCACCACGTTGGTGCAGAACATCGGCGCTGCCGAACTGAAGAAGAAAGGCGCAGGCGATGTTGCTGAGGGCGTTACCAAGATGGTGGGCTTGAGCGTGGTGGGCAGTCGCTATGTGGTGGTGCGTGGGTTGGGCGATCGCTACAACGCAGCTTACCTCAACGGACTGCCATTGCCCAGTCCCGACCCGGACAACAAAGTGGCACCGCTGGACATTTTCCCGACGGATGTCGTAGGCAGCATAGCCGTCACCAAAGGCTTCAGCCCTGAACTCTACGGCGACTTCAGCGGTGGGGTGGTGGATATCCGCACCAAACGCGCAACCGATAAAGGGACGCTGCGCCTGAGCCTCGGTTCATCGATCAATACCCAAAGCACCTTCAAGCCCTTCGCCAGCTACAACGGTGGTGGGCGCGACTTCTGGGGAAAGGATGACGGCACACGCGAGCAGCCCTTGGGTACGCAGCGGCCCAGCGGGTTGAACAACGACCAGCCCTTGCCGTTCGCCACCAACTTCGATCCCACCAGCACGCGCGCCAAACCAGATATGAACTTCGGTCTCTTCGGTGCGACTTCCGTGCAGCTTGGCGAGAACGTGAAGTTGAACCTGCTGGGCACGGCCAACTTCCGCAATGAATACCGCTACCGCGAAGGCGAAGTGCGGATCGTGAACGCGGCGCAGGACTTCCTGATCGACTACGATTTCCAGAGTTACTCGTACAACACGCAGAGCAGCGGCATGGGTACGGCTGCGTTGGAGATCGGCAAGCGCAACACGGTTTCGTTCACCTCGCTCTATGTGAACTTGAGCAGTGATGAAAACCGCGTGAACCAAGGTTTTCACTACGACTACGATGAGTTGGTGTACGCCCGCCGTTACACCTTCAAGGAGAATACGCTGTGGTTGAACCAAGCCAAGGGCGAGCATGCTTTCGGGAAGGCGAACCGCCTGAAGCTGAATTGGGATATCGGGTACAGCACCGCTACCGGTAGCGAGCCCGATCGCCGCCAGCTCGTGTACTTGCACCAGCCCGGCGCTGCCCGTGATGAGTATGTGTTCAACGCCAAGGACCGCATCGAGAACCACCGCTGGTACAGCGCCTTGGATGAGGAAGAACTCGTTGCCCAAGCCGGCCTTGGATACCGTTTGTTGCAACGTGTCACCGAGGAGGATGGAACTGTCGCGTTGCTCACAGTGCGCGGCGGTTGGCAGATGAAGCGCAAGGACCGAAGCTTCGGCTACGACATCTACGCGTATGACCTGACCAACATGCAAGCGGGTTACCCGGAAGGCGTCGACGTTGATCGCCCGGATCAGTACCTGAACGATGCCAACTTCCAGGCAGGCAACTTCTCCTTGGATAACGTGACCGGTCCGGAAGCCGACCATACGATCACACAGGATGTGGATGCGTACTGGGGCTTGCTCGAAGCCGATGTGATCCCCGGAAAACTGAAGCTGATGGGCGGCGCACGCTACGAGAGCGGCGACCAGATGATCATCTACCGCAAGCAGAGCGATTCGTTCTACCAGCCGCGTCGCGTGGGCCGCATCCTCAGCGATGATCTGTTGCCCTACGGTGCGATCAAATACGATGTGAGCAAAAAGGATGTGATCCGCGCAACGGCCAGCAAGACGATCAGTCGCCCTGGCTTCCGTGAGGTGGCGCCGTTCGAATACACCGAAGTGTTCGCAGGCACCAAGAACATCGGTAACCCCGACCTGGTGAACGGCACCAACCTGAACGCCGATGTGCGTTACGAGCGCTTCCCTGCGCCAGGCGAACTGCTGGCCATCGGGGTGTTCGGCAAACAATTGGACAACCCTATCGAGAAAGTCGCACTTGCCACAGCAAGCGGGCAGCTACAGAGTTTCCGCAACACGGGTACCGCCACTGTTGCCGGTATTGAATTGGAGGTGGTCAAGAACATCGGCAGCATCATTGGCGCTGATAGCACCGTGTGGAACGATATCAGCATCGGCTTGAACGGAACGTTGATGATGAGCAACGTGGACCTGAGCGGATTGAACGACGACAATGGCGATGCAGCTGCAGTGGTGCTCACCAACGAAAGTCGCCCGCTGCAAGGGGCTTCACCGTGGTTGCTCAACGCCGACATCGGCTACACACGGCAGATCAGCAACAAGGTGAAGGGCACGGCCACGTTGGCCTACAACATCTTCGGTCGTCGCGTGTTCGCTGCCGGAGCGAACGGATTGGGTGATCAGTACGAACTCCCGGTGGGCACATTGCATTTGATCCTCCGCGCCGACATCGGTGATCGCTGGCAAGCCAATTTGGGCCTCCGCAACTTGCTGAACCCCGAATACCGCATCGAGCAGGAAGCGCCCAACGGAAACGTCGAGTTGAGCACCTACCGTGTCGGCACTGGCATTTCGTTCGGTTTGGGTTACCGCTTGTTCTGATCATCCGCCCTCGGCGGATCCTGCTTCTGCCGCAGTCTTAGTTGCTGTCCTTCTGGCGGGATGGGTTATCGCTATCGTTCCGGTTGCCGCCTCGCGTGTTGCGCGAACGTTACCAAGGTCAACGAAGCACGCCGACTTTACTAAGACAACCTTAAACACTGACGCACATGGTCGTAATGCCATGACGGGACTTTTGCCCCCAACAGAAACACAAAGACGATATGTCGATCATCAACTTCTTCCAGAGCCGTGTGGCCCTGATGACTTTCGCGGGCTTCCTCGCCGCAGGCACCTTCACTTCTTGCAAAAAGAAAGAAGGCTGCACCGACCCTCTCGCTTCCAACTACGATCCCGACGCGGAAGATAGCGACGGTAGCTGTGTGTATGCCAGCACCGGCACGCAGGTCATCAACGGCGTAACATATACCATCATCAGCGGCAACATCGGCAGCGACCGCACATTGACCAGCGACAAGCAGTGGTTGTTGAGCGGTGGTGTGTTCGTGCAGAGCGGTGTTACGCTCACCATACAGCCGGGCACCAATGTGTTCGCCGCCGACGACAACACTACACCCTTCCTCAGCATCCAGCGCGGCGGCAACATCGATGCGCAAGGCACCGCTGCACAGCCCATCGTCTTCTCCACCATCAAGAAGGTCACCGGTGGTGCTGCTGCCGGAAACTGGGGTGGTATCATCCTGAACGGCTATGCCAGCATCAACATCTGCGGAACACCCGGCTGCACGGCGGAGGGCGAAGGCGGTAGCGGCACCTACGGTGGTAGCGACGACAGCGACAACAGCGGCGTGATGAAGTACGTGCGTGTTGAATACGCAGGCAAGATCCTGGGTACCGACAATGAGTTGAACGGCTTCTCCTTTAATGGTGTGGGTAGTGCCACGGTGCTGGAGCACCTGCAAGCCTACTTGGGAAGCGATGACGGTTTCGAGTTCTTCGGTGGCACGGCCTCGTTGAAGTGGGCGGTGAGCACCGGCAACAGCGACGACAGTTTCGATTGGAGCCACGGATGGCGCGGTAAGGGCCAGTTCTGGGTGGTGCAGCAGACGAGCGCAACGGGCGATCGCGGCATTGAGGCCGACAACTGGGAAACGGACTACACGGTTACGCCCTTCAGCTCACCCATGATCAGCAACTTCACGTTGATCGGCGCTGTTGATGGTAGTGCGAATGACGGTATCCGCTTGCGCAACGGAACCAAGGGCAAACTGTGGAACGGACTGATCACGGGTTTCGAGAACGGCATCAAAGTGGGCACCGAGTGCGATGCACATGTTACTTCCGGCGAGCTCTTCGCGAAGAACTCCGTCTCCTACGGTAACGTTACCGCGTGGAGCAACTGTGGCATCTTCGATCCCGGCACCGAAACCTCCAACTCCAGCACCGACCCGGGCGTGCTTTCCGGCTACGTTGGTGTGCAGGTGGCTGGTGCGGTCGATCCCAGCTCCGTTGATAGCTGGTTCACCAGTGTGAGCTTCAAAGGCGCTGTGGAATCGGGCAACGACTGGACCAGCGGTTGGACCGTGGCGCTGTAACCAAATTTGTTTGACGTGTGGATGGGGCCGCCTTGTGCGGCCCTTTCCTATTTGTGACGGCGCCCTGTCCCGATGTAATAAGTTCACCGCCGCAACCACACGCCTATGAAACGCATCGTTACCCTCGTCGCCACTGTCGGCCTCCTCGTCTCCGCCAGCGCCCAGCCCCAGATCATCAACGCCGGGTTCGAAACGTGGACTGGTCTCGGCACCGGCACCGAGGAGCCGGAGGAATGGAGTTCCATAAAGACCAGTGATGGGGGCAACTTCATCAACAATTTCGCGCCGCAAGTTTGTTGGCAAAGCGCCGATGCGCACACGGGTTCTTACTCTGTGAACGTGCGCACAGTGCAGTCCGCCATCGGTGCGGCCAACGGCATCGTTACCTGCGGTCGCGTGCATGCCGAGTTGAATCCGGCCAACGGTCGGGTGTTCACCGAGCCCAGCGATGCACAGTGGTACCAAGTGATGACCAGTCGGCCTGACAGTTTGGTGTGCTGGTTCAAGACCACTGTTATGCCAGGCGACTATCCTACAGTGGATGCGATCGTGCACACCGGTTCAGGTAGCATGCCGGAGAACGGCACGATCGGCAATTGGACGGGTGCGGCAAGTTGGGACGGCGCATCAGTAACGGTGGGCACGTGGACGCGCTTCTCCGTTCCATTCAACTACTTCAATGGCAACACGCCGGAGTATGTCTTGGTGGTAATGACCAGCGGCGACAGCCTCATCAGCCAGATCGGTACCCAAAGCTGGTACGACGACATGGCGCTCATCTACAACGTGACGCCCGTTCCCAGCGAAACGTTCGCAACGGTCACAGCTGGTCTCGGATTTCCCCTCACGGTGGATTTCAGCACCGGCGGAGTACCCATCGCCGCCACCGATTTCGTTGCCGAACTCAGCGATGCGAACGGTGACTTCAGCAACCCGGTCGTGATCGGCACACTGAATACAACGGCTAACACAGGAAGCATCGCTTGCGAGATCCCTGCTGGCACACCCTCCGGTCTCGGGTACAAGATCCGGGTCACCAATGCTTCGCCCTTCTATGCACCGTTTGAAGCTGGCATTGTTATCGACCTCAGCACGGCCGTCGCGGAAGCATCCAATGGCGAAGCCAATGTGTTATTCGCCAACGGCGGCATTGTGGTGGATCTGCGCAACGTCCAGCTGAGCAACCCACGTTACGAACTGATGGATATGCGTGGCTCCGTGCTTCGTACGGGTTCCCTCGCCAGCAATGCGTGGAACGCGCTGCCAGTGTCGGTGGCGAGTGGCGTCTACATGGTGCGAGTGCTGCACACCGATGGTGCCATCACCCTGCGCATCGTGCGACCTTAGGCGACGGCGGACGATCAGCTCTTTTTGGTCACGGGCACCTTCTTGCCGTTCTCCAGGAACCACCACTTTGGGGCGTCCTTGCTGCCCTTGGCATCTTGCCACATGCTGACAAGTCGATCCTGGAGCAAGGCGGTGGCTTCTTCCACGCTGTCGGCCACGAAAACGAACTTCAACTCTTCTTGGCCCAAGGTGCCTTCGGCTACCATGCGGTCGATCTGCTCCAGCATCGGTTTCCAATAGTCCTTGCCATATAGGAGTATGGGGAAGTCCTTCACCTTGCCGGTCTGGATCAGCGTGATCGTTTCGAAGAGTTCGTCCAGCGTGCCCGCACCCCCGGGCATCACAACGAAGCACATGCTGTACTTCAGGAGCAGCACCTTGCGCACGAAGAACCGCTCGAAAGTGAGGCTGATGTCCAGATATGGATTCGGATCCTGTTCATGTGGTAAAACAATGTTGCACCCAATGCTTCGGGCGCCCACATCGCGTGCGCCGCGGTTCGCTGCTTCCATCAGCCCCGGCCCTCCGCCGGTCATGATCGTGAAGCCTACGCGCCCTATGCGCTGCGCCAGTTCGCGCGTCGCCATGTAGTACGGATGCTCCTCCGTGAAGCGCGCACTACCGAAGAACGTAACGCACGGACCCACGAAGTGCAGTTTGCGGAAGCCCATGATGAACTCTCGCGAAATGCTCAGCACACTTTTGAATTCCTTCCAGCGCGACCGCGGACCTTCAAGGAAACTCAGGTCGATGTGTTGTTCGTCACGCGGAGTTGGCACGGGGCGAAGCTATCGGTAGCGTGGAAGGGGATCGGCCATGTACCCAATTCCACATGTGCCGATCGGATCATCTTTGAGCACCAGTCACCACTGATGATCCGTCTTCACCGCTTCGTTGCACTGCTCGCCGTCGCCCTGTTCACACCACTCGCGCTTCATGCCCAGCAGTTGAAGTACAAGGCCCAGTACGATTCCCTCGATACACGTCACGACCTGTCGCGCCCGCTGATCGAGCGCTACTTCATCACCGCCAACCATGGTGCGGCCTGTTTCAACCTGGGCTTGATGAAGGAGATCAGGAGTAACGCCAAGGAGGAGCTCGCCATAGCCGAGGAACTCGGGATCGACAGTTTGCTCTCCACCGCCTGCAATCATGTGGGCGATGCCCTCAACGGATCGGCGGAAGCAGCCCTGCAACTGAAGTATTTCTACCAGGGCTTGGACTACGCCAAGCGCTCCGGCAACCCTAACTTCATCGGCACCGCGCAGAAGCAGATCGCCACGGTGTACAAGACCTTGGGCGACCTACCGCGGGCGTTAGGGTTGCTGAAGCTCGCCCTGGCAAATGTGAACTCTGACTATCAGATCAACCGCACCTGCTGCCACCTGAGCGACACCTACCGCCTGATGGGACAGCCTGATAGCGCGCTGTATTGGGCACAGCGATCCAACGTTGTTCCGCGCCCGGAAGAGGACAACTATGGTTACGCGCGCTCCTACTACATGCTGGGTGCGGCATACGCGGCCAAGGGCGAGAGGCAACTGGCCGAAGTCCACTTCGCGCGGGCGATCGAGGTGGCCGACTCCTTTCACGTGATGATCCCGCTCTACGGCTCGCTGGTGGCGCGGGGGCAGATGGAACTGGAAGCCGGCGACATCCCTGCTGCCATTGCCGATGGCCGTCGGGCCTTGCTCGTGAGCAGGGAAGGTGGGAACCTTGAAGGCTTGGTGGGCGCCTCCGATCTCTTGCGCCGGTCCTTCAAGGCCACGGGCCAGGCCGACAGCGCCTACCACTACTTCGAGTTGCGGGTGATGTACGCGGACAGTTTGATCAACGCCACCAACCTGAACAAGCTCCAGAACATGGCCTTCGCGCAAGAGCTGAAGGAACAAGAGGATGCAAAGCTGAAGGCGGAAGAAGTAGCCGCCCGGTCGCGCAACATCCAGTTCGGCATCATCGCCCTCATCGTCATCACGCTCGGCATCTTCCTCCTCATTTTCAGCAGGACTTCCGTGGTAGGAGCGAAGGCCATCAAGAACCTCTCGCTCATCGCGCTGCTGTTGTTCTTCGAGTTCATCAACCTGTTGCTGCATCCGTTCCTTGATCGGGTCACCAACCACTCGCCGATCCTCATGCTGCTGTGCATGGCCGCCATCGCCGGGCTGCTGATCCCGCTGCACCACCGCATGGAGAAGCTCATCACCAACATGCTCGTGAGCAAGAACAATCGGGTGCGCTTGGAGGCGGCGAGGAAGACGATCGAGGAGTTGGAGGCGCGCCCCGGAACTGATCCAACGAACTAGCGCATGAAAGCCACTCGGGACCGAATGAAGTCACTACGCATCGGGCTTGTCACCGCTATGCTCGGCATGTTGTCGTTGGTAGGCCATGCGCAATTCGGCATCGCCCAATTGGACACGCTCAATGTGCGGCATGACAAGTCGCAGTCCATAGACATCCGCCTCGAAGCAGCGAAGGATCACGCCATCGCTTGTTTGTACGCCGGGCGCGCCGAAGAACTGCGGAGCACCGCACTGTTCATGCTGGACCTGATGCCCGAAGCGAAGGAGGACTCGACGCTGGGCCAGACCTACCTGATGGTGAGCTACTCGTGCAAGGAGAGCGACCCCGGCAAGGGCCTGGAATACATGCACAAGGGGCTGGAGCACGCGGAGCGGAGCGGGAGGCCCAGTCTGATCGGCTGGGTGGAGAAGGAGATCGGCGTCTTGTACAAGCAGATGGGGCAGTTCCGCGAAGCGATCAACTGGATGAAGCGCGCTGAGGGGCATGTGAAGGGCTGGGTCGAAGTGAACCGCACGCATTGCCATTTGAGCGAGGCGTATGCAGCCATCGGACTGTTGGACTCCGCCATGTTCCATGCGCAGGCGTCCAACATCATCACTTCAGCGGCGATGGATCCCTACGGCTACGCCCGTTCGCAGCAGGTGCTGGGCAAAGCTTACGCTGCCAAGGATGAGTTGGACATGGCCGAGCTCTTCTTCCGGAAGGCGATCGCCGTATGCGATTCGTTCGGCGTGGTGCGGGTGATGCCTGTTGCGCTGGTGGGTGCGGCCCATGTGCGGCTTTCCGCAGGCGACCCCAACGCTGCGGTCGGTCTTGGACAACGAGCCCTGGCTGTTGCCGAGCGCTCGGAGAACCTGCCCTCTTCCATCGAGGCCACTCATCTGTTGGAGCGAGCCTATCATGCCGCCGGCAAGCCGGACAGCGCTTACCTCATCCTGAAACTGCATGCCACCTTGCAGGACAGCCTGGTGAACGCCGAGAAGCTGAGCAAGGTGGAGAACATGCGCTTCGGCCAGCAGCTGAAGGAGAAGGAAGAGGAGCAGGCACGCATTGAGGGAGATCAGGAACGCTCTCGCAACATCCAGTTCGGTATCATCGCACTCATCGTCATCACGCTGGGGATCTTCCTGCTCATCTTCAGTCGTACGGCTGTGGTGGGCGCCAAGGCCATCAAGAACCTCTCGCTCATCGCGCTGCTGTTGTTCTTCGAGTTCATCAACCTGTTGCTGCATCCGTTCCTTGATCGGGTCACCAACCACTCGCCGATCCTCATGCTGCTGTGCATGGCCGCCATCGCCGGGCTGCTGATCCCGCTGCACCACCGCATGGAGAAGCTCATTACGAACATGCTCGTATCGAAGAACAATCGCATACGCCTGGAAGCAGCAAGGAGGACGATCGAGGAGCTGGAGGGAAGTCCTGGTGGAACCAACGCAAGCTGATCGCTATGCACGCAAGGACACGTCTACAACGAACCGACTCCATGGTTTATAGACCACTCGTTCTTCTCATCGGCATCGGTATGATCGGCCAGCTTTGCGCACAGCCGATCGATACCCTCTTTGCCAGGCTGCGAGGCCTTCCAGTCGATTCACTCGAAGCACGGGAGCGGGCAGCGACCGACCCCCGGATGAAGATGGTTGCCATCAACAGGCTTACCGGCCAGTACGCTTTTCTTGGTCGCACGGAGGACTGCATGAAGGCGGCGATACGGGGACTTGAGTTGGCGGAAGCGACCGAGAACGACACACTGCTCGCCCTGGCTAACTTCGGTATCGGTGTGGCGTTCACCAGGCTCAGCGATGTGAACGGGGCGCTGAGGCACTTCGGCATCGCCTTCGATGGCTACCAGCAGATCGGGGACAGCATGCGCATGAGCCTGACCTGCAAGGAGACCGCGATCGTGTACCAGCAGGTCGGGGATATCGATGGCACCTTGCGTTACATGCGGAAGGCACAGGCCTATGGCTTGGGTCAAGGGTTCTACGGGCGTTCGATGTCCATCCTGGCAAGGTGCCACATGGACCGCGGCGATCTGGACTCCGCGCTCTTCTATGCCCGCCTGGCTGATGTCATGAAGGAGCCCGGCACGGATCCTTACGGCTACTCCAATTTCAAGCTCACCATGGCCTCTGTGCATGCTGCGCGTGGCGAGAGCGACGTGGCCGAGCCCTATTACAAGCGGGCCTTGGCGGTGGCGGATTCAGCCGGAACGCTGGATCCGCTTATCGCTGCTTCGGCCGGGTACGCGAAGCTGCTCATCGCTCAGGGGCGTGCTGCAGAGGCGCTTACCTGGGCGCGCAAAGGATTCGCGGCCACCGACGAAGTGCGGCAGCCAGCCCTCATGATCAGGTCCACCAAGACCTTTTCCGATGCCTTTGCCGCCAATGGCATGACCGATAGCGCGTTGGTGTACTCGAAGCTCGCCCACGCCTGGCGCGACTCGCTCACGGCCTTGCAGAACAGGAGCCAGTTGCAGAACCAGTTGTTCACGCAGGAACTGAAGGACCGTGAGGACGCCAAGCTGCGTGCTGAGGAAGTCGCGGCCCGCTCCCGTAACATCCAGTTCGGCATCATCGCCCTCATCGTCATCACACTGGGCATCTTCCTGCTCATCTTCAGCAGGACTTCCGTAGTTGGTGCCAAGGCCATCAAGAACCTCTCGCTTATCGCGCTGCTGTTGTTCTTCGAGTTCATCAACCTGCTGTTACATCCGTTCCTCGATCGCATCACGAACCACTCGCCGATCCTTATGCTACTGTGCATGGCCGCCATCGCCGGGCTGCTGATCCCGCTGCACCACCGCATGGAGAAGCTCATCACCAACATGCTCGTGAGCAAGAACAACCGAGTGCGGTTGGAGGCGGCGAGGCGGACGATCGAGGAGCTCGAAGCAAGGCAAAGTGATACCACACCGAACTGATGGGAATGATGAGGGACACACTTCAAGGACGATCGATCATGAGAATGATCCGACCGCTCTGCGTGGTCGTCAGCTTGACGAGCATCGGGCAGCTGCGCGCCCAACCGTTCGATACGCTCAGTGCTCGGATCAGCGGCCTTCCCGTGGACACCTTGAGCGCCCGGGAAAAGGCCACGGATGATCCCCGCATGAAGGTCGCGTTGCTCGCGCGCCTGGCCGTGAAGCTCCTCTACGTCAATCGTCAGGATGAATGCATGTCCACGGCGCTCCGGATGATCGAGATAGCGGAGCCGACCGGTAACGATACATTGATCGGAAGGGCGCAGCTATCCATCGGGTTCTCTTTCGTGATCGCCAATGAGGTGAACGGCGCGTTGAAGCACTTCAATATGGCGCTCGAGCACTTTACGAGCACGCGTGATAGCATCTGGATGGGTGCGACCTGCAAGGAGCTCGCAGTGCTCTATCAGCGCGTGGGCGACAACGATGGCGCCATGCGCTACATGCGCAAAGCGCTGGTCTTGGGCATGCCTCCGGGCATCCGCTCGCGTGGGCTGTCGACCATAGCCCGTGTCTTCATGGAACGTGGCGAACTCGATTCCGCGCTCTACTACACCAAGCAAGTGGAAATGGTCGGTTCCCCCGGCGAGGACCCGTGGACCTACGCCTATTCGAACGGTGCACTTGCGATCGTGTATGCCGCCCGGCATGAAGCCGATCTGGCCGAACTGCATTTCAAGCGCGCGATCGTCGCCGCCGATTCCTTCCAACTACCGCTTCCCCTTGTTCAGTTCGCTTCGGGGTATTCTTCCTTGCTCTTGGAGCAGGGCCGCACGGCGGAGGCGCAAGCCATCGCCCAACTGGGTTTCCGCTCCGCAAATGGGGTTCGCAATCCGAACATCCTGGAGAAAGCCGCTGAAGCCTTGGCCGATGCGTTCAAGGCGGACGGAATGGCCGATAGCGCGTTCTACTACGCGAAACTGTGCATCGCCTATCGCGACAGTGTCATCGAGACGCAGAACCGCAGTCAGTTGAAGGCCCAGCTTTTCGCGCAGCAGCTCAAGGACATGGAGGACGCCAAGCAGCGCGCTGAGGAAGTCGCCGCCCGCTCCCGCAACATCCAGTTCGGGATCATCGCCCTCATCGTCATTACGCTCGGCATCTTCCTGCTCATCTTCAGCAGGACGTCCGTCGTGGGTGCGAAGGCCATCAAGAACCTCTCGCTCATCGCGTTGCTGCTCTTCTTCGAGTTCATCAACCTGCTGCTGCATCCGTTCCTTGATCGGATCACGAACCACTCACCGATCCTGATGCTACTGGCCATGGCCGCTATCGCGGGGCTGCTGATCCCACTGCACCACCGCATGGAGAAGCTGATCACCAACATGCTCGTATCGAAGAATAACCGTGTGCGGTTGGAGGCGGCAAGGAGGACGATCGAGGAGTTGGAGGGAAGTAGGAATGACCATGCCGAGAGTTGAACGAATTCGAACCGAGAAACCTCGTGCAGCGCGAACCATTCATATGAACTACGCTGATCCCAATGTCCATTGCGCGAAGGTTCGCCTCATCCGGATCCTTGCTGTGGGTCCGGCATCTTCCCCCCATCTCTTGATCGCGAGGAGGCTCCTTTTCATGGCATGGATGACCTGTCCATGGGCGACCATCTCCACCGCCCAGAACCCGACGGCTGACAGCCTCATGACCGAGATGGGAAGGGTCGAAGGCGATAGCGCGCGCATCGATGTGATGAACAGGATCATCTACGAAGTGCCCACGCTCACTCAGGAGCAGCGCATCACCTATACCAAGGCCATTCTGGACTTGAGCAAGAAGCGGGGCGACCACGTGCTGGAAAGCGTGACCACTGCGGAACTGGGCTACTTGCTGGTCTTTAGCGGCAACAGCTTGCCGGGCACTGAACTCGCATACACCGCCTTGGATATGGCGCAGCACCACGATAATGCACAAGCCTTGGGGATCATCTACATCGACTTGGCCGCATGCATTGAGGACTCCTCCAAACGCATAGCGTACCTGCGGGCGGGCCTAGCAGCTTCGGAGCGGGCCGGAGATCCTTACACTGGAGCATCGGCCTTGCTCAATCTGTCCTACTTCTTCAAGGACAGGGATGTGCGCGATTCTGCTTTGTACTATGCCCAACGCGGCTATGAACGAACCCTTGAAGTGAAGTCCAATCGGTGGTTCCCGACCGCTGGGCTCTGGTTACTGGCGGTGATCCATGACGACATGTATGGGGATCGGGTGATCGCAAGGGAATACCTGAAGAAAGCGTTGGCTGTTCCCGGTGCCATGGAACATCCCATTGCGTACATGCGGTTGTACATGACCATGTCCAAGTTCCAACTGACCGATGGACGCGCCGATTCGGCCTTGCACTATGCGAACCTGATACGGGATAGGAAGGACTTGTTGAACCCATTTGAAGTAGTAGAGATGTATGGCTTGTACAAGCAGATCTATGACACCACGAACGCGGACAGCGCCTTGAAGTACTACCGGCTCGCCGAGACGGCCAAGGCTACCCTTGAGATGACAAGGGATCGCCAGCAGGTCGTGCTGTTGCAGATGAAGAAGGAGATGGAGATCAACCTACAGCTCGCCTCCCGCTCTCGCAACATCCAGTTCGGCATCATCGCGTTGATCGTCATCACGCTGGGCATCTTCCTGCTCATCTTCAGTCGCACGGCGGTGGTTGGCGCGAAAGCCATCAAGAACCTCTCGCTCATTGCGCTGCTGTTGTTCTTCGAGTTCATCAACCTGCTGCTGCATCCGTTCCTTGATCGCGTCACGAACCACTCCCCGATCCTCATGTTGCTATGCATGGCCGCCATCGCCGGGTTGCTGATCCCGCTGCATCACCGCATGGAAAAGCTCATCACCAACATGCTCGTGAGCAAGAACAACCGCGTGCGCTTGGAAGCGGCGCGGCGGACGATCGAGGAGTTGGAGG
>CADECG010000054.1 GCA_902825795.1 uncultured Bacteroidota bacterium | reverse complement strand
TTACTTCATCATTATGATCAACAGTGTGCTGGCATTCGCGGGCACATGGATCGCGCTCACCACGTTGGGCCTGTTGGCCCTGCGCTTCGGGCGGAGCGGGGATCACATTGTGCGCATGGCCTGTCTCAGCATTGTTATGGGCACGTGCGTGCAGATCCTTACCGCCTATGCCGTGGCGCATGCGCTATCGCGCGCGGGTATGCGGGTGCTGGGCTTCTTCGATCGCACGGGTGGCCGGGCCGTTGGTCGCATTGGCCTAACGCTGGCCGCTTGCGGCTTGTTCGGTGAGGCTTACCAGCTACTGCGGATCAGCAACTTGGACTACTGGACCGTGATCGCGCTTGCACCTGTAGCGTTGATCGCCGTGGTGTTCTTCATCAGCGGGTTGCTGAAGCGCGCACCGGCAAGCACAGCGCCGGTCATCGCCAACGGCGGAGCGGTGGTGCTGAACGAAGGCGAAGCCGAGCAAGACGCGTAAGCGCTGTTGGCTACCGCGCCGCGATGCCGAACTTCACATACACCTCGGCGCTGATGGTGATGCGCGAGAAGCCCACACCGAGTTCCTGATAGTCGCTGCCGACGTAACCGGTGGAGATAGCGTTCGCATATAGTTGCCGCGTTTGCACGTTGCGGTGGATGTCCGCGTCGGCTACTTCGCGCACCTCCGTTGCTGCACCGGCTTTCTCGCCGATGGCTTCCAGCAGGTAGTCCGCTTTTTCTTTGGCGGCTTTGATCGCCTTGATGCGCTGCTCGCGGCGCAGTTGCACCTCCTTGCTGTGCGACACGTGGTGGATGAACGCATCCTCGATCTGCAAGCGGTCCAGTTCAAGGAACACCTTGCGCACCATTTCGGCATCGGCCACTTTCAGCATGTAGCCTTTGCGCGCGATCACATCATCGTCGCGGAATTTCTTGGGCACCAGATCGGCCATGGCATCGCTAAGGGTGAGGTTGGCGCCATCGATGCCCAAGGCCTTCACCGCATCCTTCAGTTCCACTTCTTGTTTGTCCACGCTCACCTTGTCCTTGCCGCTGCCGCGCTCGCGCAGCTCAATGGAAATGTGGATCTCGTCCGGCACCACTTGTATCTCGGCGCGACCGGTCACCTCAATATGCGGCGGCTCAACGGCCGCTGGTTGTGGCTGCGCCGCCACGGGCAATAGGGTTGAGAGGAAGAAGGCGAAGGGCAGGATGGTGCGTTGCATGTACATGGGAGTGGGGGTTGGGTTGTAAAAACGGAATGCGGGCTGGATCGGTGTGTTGTCGCTGCGCGACAAGTACACGCGAGGGGGAGAGGGGTTCAACGGACGGCGATGGCCGATCCTGATGCATCTTGGTGGTCGGATACGCCAAGCCCACCAACATGAGAACCTGCCTGAACCATCCTTTGAGCATCGCTGCCGCAGTGTTCCTTCAATTGCATGTGGTTGCTCAAACGGAGTACCAAGAGTTTATTTCGGCGCCCGGGGGCGACACGCTGGGGCAAGTGTATTTCTATAAAACACCGGACGGGGGTGGCTTTCTTTGGTTGCGGGATGTTGCAAGTGATGCCAGGCTTATCCGCGTGGATGCTGCCGGGTTGCCGCAATGGACAAAGCGCGTAGCTACAACCGCCAACCCAGCTATTGCGATCTACGGCGTCGCCGCCGCAACGCCGGACAATGGCTTGGTGTTTTGCGCAGGGGGCGTTTTGGAGGCAGTGAACCCCGACAGTGCCATAAGCCAGCGGGTTGTGATGAAGGTCAACTCCGTAGGACAAATGGAGTGGACGCGTCGAGTTGCCGCTCCAGTGCTGACCCACCCCAACGGATGGCAATGGATGAACAACGTGCATGTGTTACCGGATGGAGCCGTATTGATCGCCTCCGGATGGTTTGAGAGCCCGGGGGAAGAGATCGAGTTCAATGTGATCAAGCTCGATAGTGATGGTCTGCCGCTTTGGTCCTTCACTCGACAAGACGATACCCAGATCACCACCCCTGATACTCACACGGCACTTTTGCCTGACGGCAGTCTCATTATTGCATCCAATACCACCAATGGAACAGAATCCGTGGACATCATGAAGATCGATGTGAACGGACAGATGCTTTGGCATAAGCACCACATAATGAATAATGCCCCGTGGACTGTGTGGCAAGATGGGATGGTGGTACACCCCGGGGGCAACTTCGCGGTGCATGGTACTCGAAACACGCCCCAACTCTACTATGATTTCATCATGTGGTTCACTCCCGACGGTGAGCTCTATCGCCATCGATTAGCAGACCTGACACAATACGGAGTCTTAGCTGCTTGGAATAACGATGGTATATGGAAGCAAACACAGGGGGCATACGCCTTGTTGGATTCAACAGGAAGTTCGGTCGCGCCCGGGTTTCTATTGGAGTCTCCAGGTACGTTCGGGGGTCAGGTGCACACCCTTGGAGCATCCGCAATGCATATTGAACCGGATTCGTTCTGGATGGCGGGGGTCTACAGCAAAGTCACAACCCAGTTCGGCTATACCGAAAGGCGCCCCTTTCTGATGCGCTCCGCAATAGACCCATTTAGTGGGTGCCGTCTTGTGCCCTCGACCCCATTACCAATTGACTACCTCGACGTCCCCGACTCCCTTATGACCATCACCACCGAAGGACCTATGTTGCCGGGACCGGTCACGCACGTCGATACCGCTTTGGCCCTTGTGGATCTTCCGCTCAACACCACCTATGACTTCTGTTCCATCGTCAGTGTGGAAGAAACAGAACCAACACCCGATGCCATCCAGCTTTGGCCCGATCCGGTGGCGCAAGGCGCGGCACTAAACATTCAAAGCACCGTGGCGGCAGACCTTACCATCTTCGATACACGCGGACGCGTGGCCCTGCGCAACAACGAACTACTTGCAACGCGCGTGGTGAACACGGCGTCGCTTGCTAAAGGGACATACATGGCCGTAGGGTGCGACAAGAAAGGCGTGCGACTATGGTCGCGGCCTTTTGTGGTGCTGTGACCGCAAGCCCCCAACAAGCAACAGCCCCGACATGTCGGGGCTGTTCAACTTCATAAAAGTCCGTGTACTACAACCCGTACTCCAGCGCGCTGAACGGATGCGCGAACACCATCTCGGGGCGGTAGGTGGGCAGGGTGCCGTACACCATGCGCGTGCCGGCTGGTTGCACAGCATACTGGCGCTCCACCAGGTGCGCGTGCGCGGCGGTGTTGCCTTCGGGGATGATGATGTAGTCCTGCGTAGGGAAGTGCCAGCGTTGCAGTTCCAAGCCCACGGCGGGATCATCGGCGATGATGAGCCCGTGGCCGCTCAAGGCCAATGAAAAGCCGTTGACACGTCGAGCGTTCTCGTACACGCGGCCCAGGTAGTAGTGCTCCAACAGATAGGTGGTGCGGTCCTCGCCGGTGGCGCGCTTGTCCATGTGCAGCACGCTGAGGTTGTGTTGTGGTTCGAAGTGTACCACTTCATCGAGCGTGGCTTGGTAGAATTTGCCACCGCTGTAATGCAGGTAGGCGCCCTGCTCCACGAAACCGAGATCGCTCCACGGCGCGATGTGCTCGCTGCGCACTTGCGCGGTAATGGTGGTGCAGCCCGCTGCTTCCAGTTCCTTCATCAATGCATCCACCAACGTGCGCGGCATGGCGGTGGTGCGTTGGTTGCCGGCCAGGATGAGATCGGTGATCCACGCGCTATCGCCGAAGCGCACGGCCGCTGCCCAACCGAACACACGCTCCGGATCCGACGCGCACACCGTGTGCGCATAGGGCGTGCTCACCAACCACCGCATGCGGCCCAGCAGCTCGTGCTCGCGCACCGGATGGAGCGCGGCGCAAACCTCGAAGTCGACGGGTTGGAGGGCGGTGAGTTGCATGTGGTCGGCGTACTGGAAATCTACGAGGGGCTGGTACGCGGAAGAGGGTGGGTTCGTTGCGGGAGTTGCACAACATTTTGTGCCGCTCGATTCAGGCTATCGTCGACATCAATGTCGTCCGATCCCGTGTGTGCATTCGTTCGCGCGACGTGAAGCGATGTTGTGAGCTCACCCTTACATTCGGAAGCACAGAAATAGAGCTACGAACCGGAACCCCATGAACCCAACAGGACAGCATTTCCAAGACCTAGCGCCCGTTGACCAGCTGGGGTATTGTACAGTACGAATTGAGGGTACAAATGGGGATGGCGAAATCTTTACGGGAACGGGGTTCCATTACAACATCACTTCAACCCCAAGCCTAACCGCACCGATAATTGTTACGAACAAGCATGTCGTCAAGGGCATGCAACAGCTGCGGTTTCTGTTGACAGCTAAGGGCCCGGACGGGCTTCCCATCAATACCGAACACATCCCCATCACGATACGTGATTCAGTAGATCATTTTATGTATCATCCAGACCCACTAGTTGACCTCTGCGCGATACCGTTGCAGCCTATTCTGGCCATTGCTGCCAAGGACAAGCAGGAACTGTATTACAGGTCTTTTGACTCGACAATGTTGCCGACCAACCTTAAATCAAGTGAGCTTGGAGCGCATGAGGATATACTGATGGTTGGCTATCCGAATGGCCTCTGGGATAATGTGAACAATCTTCCCATTGTGCGTCGCGGAATGACTGCAACACACCCATGCATCAACTTCCAAGGCCGAAATGAGTTTGTAATAGATGCAGCCTGTTTTCCGGGCTCCAGTGGTTCGCCCGTGTTCATTCACAACCCAGGGGGTTACCACACAAAGAACGGAATACGGATTTCCGATTATCGCCTTCTTCTCATTGGTGTACTTTACGGCGGACCACAATATCTGGCTGATGGTACCATCGAGATAGTGACAGTGCCAACGACCAAGATGCCGGTGCCTCGAATCAGTATACCGACCAACTTGGGCTACGTGATTCACGCAAGTCGATTGCGCGAATTGGAGGAAGTTTTTGACCTTCCTTCCCGTAGAAATGAGCTTGTGGCCTCCGGGGTGATTCTAGAATGACGCTCACCCCTTCATGTTTTGGGTTTTTCTTGATACCCCCCCCAACGCAACAACCCCGGCCTTTCGGCCAGGGCTGTTGCCTGAACTGCGGCGCGTTGCTTAGGCAGCGGCCATGCCGGGTGCGGCCGCGCTCTTGCTGCTTTCGCCTGCTGCGCCAACGGCACTAACAGCGTAGAAGAAGAACGTGCCGGGGGTGTTGTCATCGTCGTTGTACTTCTGCTTGGAAGTGTTGCCGATGAAAACCCAGTTGTAAGGTGCTGGGGAGGTGCTGCGGTACACATTGTACGACAGCGCGCCCTTTGAACCCGTGAACACCAGGGCCACGCGGCCGGTGGTGCTGGTGAGCTTGCTCATCACCCCTGAAGGCGGAACAAGTTCACCGTGTCGTGTGCTCTCCTTGCGCAGCGGCAGGCCGCACGTAAGGAGTTTTGCCCTATCGCCAAGCGCAACGCCATTGATGGCATCGCACAGCTTGGCGATCACCAGTTCCAACTCCGCTTCGGCCATCTCCTTGATGCCTACAGCTTCGTGGTCACCGGTATTCGCGGCTATCAATGCGGACTCCAGCGCGTCCGCTACGCTACCCAGTTCCGTCACCAGCGCGGTGAGGGTCGGGAAATTTGTGTTGCCTGTCATCTGGCTCACAACGAAGCGGGCCAGATCAAGCTTGGCGAAGGCGCTGCGCCCCTTCAACCGTACGACCACTCTGACTATTTTGAACATGGTTTCCCAAGTTTTCGCAGTGCGTTACCTCTGCGTGGAACGTCGGTCCGCCGGTGATCGGCGGTGGTCCGGAGCGGCGACGTCAGTACACCGTTCGGTCCGTTGGAACAGTACACTGCGGGGACCAGGTTCATGTTTTTCGTCACATTGCCCTGAAACGCTGTGCTGTTGCGGCTTTCGGGTGTGCCCGCGCCGAACGGAAGTCCCAAAATGTGAACGGAAGTCGGGGCTTTTCCCATGGGAATTGCCGCAATTCCCGTGGATCCGGGATCAGTTCCCATGAGAAATGACACGTTTCCCGTGGGTTCCGCGGCAAGGGTCAAGGGAAGTGAAGTGAAGTCCATGGAATGTGAAGCGATCCCCAAGGGAACCGCTGTGTTTCCCATGGAACCCGGATGCATTTCCATGGGAAGTGGAACGATGTCCAAGGAACCCGACGCAATGCCCATGAGCCCGAACAAAATGTCAAAGGGAATTGTGGGAATACCGACCGGAGCGGGGATGGTACCAAAAAAATAGATGAGCGGGCACCGGGAAAAATACCCCCCCGAAAAATTTCTATTTCCCCTTTCCGTCGTATCTATTTGGGGTCCATGGAGCGGCTCTGTGGTTGGTCCGTAGGCGTGCCATTCGTTGGGCGGCCATACAAGCACCTACAAGGTTGGTTGTACCATGGGCACCGCATGCTGCATCAGCCACTGCTTGTTCCCTGCGATGTGCTTTGCGGCCAGCGCAACCACAAGCTGCAGCGCATGCGCAACACGTACGAACGGGGAGCCAGTGGCTTTGAACCGCTGGCGCCGCGCTTGCCCGATCATGCGGGCTACACCTTCTATGGCTGGCGTGCGCCGCCGGTGCCGGGCGGTGGCTGCGGCGGCCTCGACTTTCCCCAGGGCTTTGCGGATCACTTCGGCTTCCGCTTGCAACTGCGGCGCACGCGCGCATTGTGCGCCGATGTACCACTATGCTTCTACTACCGCTGCGGCCTGCTGGCCCAGCGAGGCATTATGGAAGGCATGCGGCTGGTGGCACCGCTCTTATGGCAACCCATGCCGGACGCATGCATTGAGCTGCTATGCTCCATAAGCCGCGATGAGCGCTTCGTAGTGGTGAAAGGGAAATGGGTGGGTTGCGCAACCCCGCCCACCACCCCTGCGTAACACGCCCTGTTTTCATGATGTTGGTTTTTGCGTTTTCACTCGCGGGGGCTTCGGCCCCCGTTGGTGTTTTTGGGCGTGGCCGTGCTGTCACATGTTCGTAAGAAAAGGCCCACTGGGGAAGGTTTTCCACGCATCGCGCGCCTACGTTCGCCGCCGATGAACCGATACTCCCGCGCAGCTGTATTTCTACTGGTCGGCACCACGGCCTGCCGAAAGGACAAGCTGCGCGAAGTGGACTACATGGTGGGCTGCGCGTCGTGCGCTATTACCTACCTCAACGACGAAGGCACCACCGAGCAGCAGACCACCACCGGCTCGTGGAAGTACACCATGAAGGTGCCCGAAGGGCGCAACCTTTCGCTGAAGGCGGAGAGCAACAACAGCATCGGCGGTGTTACCGTATCGATCCGCGTGGATGGCGAGCCCTTTCTTACGCAGACCAAGAACGACACCTTCGCCGTGGCCATGGTGGCCGGGTTGGTGCCGTAGCCTGTGGGCGCGCGGCGCGCAACACACTGCCACGAACGCACGATCCCCGCAGGCGGATCAATTGATCGCCCACGGGGATCGGCTAAGAAAAAGCGTAGCAGCCGCCTAGCTGTTGCTGCCTTGTGGCGTCTTGGTATCGGTGCCGGTGTTCGCGGTAGTGCGGGCCGGATCAGGAACGCTGCCAGGGGCATTGTTCTTTCCGTCCTTGCGGTCGTCGGTGGTCGGCGCCTCGTGCTTGTCGGCCGTTGGTGCGCCCGGCAGTGGTTGCCCAGCCTTGTTGTTGGTAGTAGCGTCTGGCGAAGGCGCGTTCGTTACGGGCACCTTGGTGTCCTGTGCACTGTTCTGGGTAGTGCTCTTGTTGTCGTTGGTGGTGATCATGGTACCAGGTGGTTTTTAGTGAGGAGCAAGCGGGTCCGCTTCCGGAACTTCCACAGGCTCTTGCCAGCTGTACCAACAAACCAGCGACCGCTTGCCACCGACCCGCACCAACTGCAACCGACTTCGCTAAGTCTCAGGTTGTTCCCACTTGCGCAGGCTCAGCCCAGCGTAGTTTCCCTTGGGGAAGGATCGGGGCGGGAGTGCCGCAAATGCGGGGAGGGCGGGGGAGTGTAGCGGAAGCACCGTGCTACTGCTTTATAAAGGGAGCAGTACCCATTGTTGCAACGCGCACGTGGTAGCAGCCCGGTTTCAGGCTGCTGACATCCACGCGCGTGGCCTGCACGGAGGTGAAACTGCGGAACACAACACGGCCGGTTACATCCACTACCTCCACCGTCGCGTTCGCGCTAGCCGTATTGACAACTAAGATCAGTTCATCCGTCGCCGGGTTCGGATAGATCCGCATGCCATTGACCTCGGCTTCCACTACCCCAACGTTGTTGTTCACGCTGAACACCGCTGCATTTGTGATCACCGGCTCGTTGAAGTCGAAGTAGATGTTGGCGATGTTCGCTACGCTTTCCCCGAGCGTCAACGTGCTCATAGGTTGCATGCGGAATTTCACGAAGCCATGGCTGCCGGGTTCATCGCTTGTGCTGTCGGGCAACATGATGTCATCGAAGATCACATGCAATACCCCGTTGCTGATGTACCAACTATGCAAATGGCTGGCCGAAACCAATTGCATGGTGTTCCATTGCAGATCACTGCTCAGCGTGTCGGTGATCACAACGCGCTCGGCCATGTATGTACCTGTGTTCTGGAAGCGGATAGTGTAGTCCACGCTTTCGCCCGCCGCGACTTCCGCTGGTGTTCGCTGCGAGGGTTGAACGGCCTTGTCGTTGGGGTCGTAGCTGCCCACTACAACATCGGCGTATGTGTGTGTGTTATCGCCCGGGGCTTGATCGGTGGCAACGGGATCGGCGACCATCGTGTGCGAAATGGCAGTGCCGATCGCCACACCGGGAGGTAGTTGCAGCACCACATTGATGACCCGATACTCACTGATCTGCAGCTGCGTGAAATTCCAAGTGAGCGTGTTGCCGTTCACAACATCGGGTGGCACGCTGCTGCTCACGAATGACATCAGCGGGTCGTACGTGAAACTGACGGCGCCATTCTGCACTTGCGTACCGGCGTTGAAGTAGGTGATGTGCTGATCGCTCGTGAACCCTGGCCGGGCCGGTGTAACGTTGGTGAGATCGATCACCAGGTCCTGCACATTGGGTTGCAGATGCACGGCGAAGTCGTTGAGCGTATCCACTTGGAACGGATCGGTGAATTGTGCGTCATGGAAGGCCGGGGTGATCGAATCGATATACACGCTGTGCGGGATGCACGTGATGATATGGCTTCCCACATCCACGCCGACCGAATACATGCCATCGGGGGCAATACCCGCAACCGCACCCGTTGGCGCGAGTGAAGCATGGGCCAAAGTGTATGGTTGCTCCCCGGGTTCGTAAAGTCCATTGCCATTGCCGTCAACGTACACGCGTCCGGCAAGGGCGGGACGCAATAGCGGGCAGGTGGTATTGATAAGATTACAGATCAAGGTACTATCCACGTACAATGGGATGCCAAACATGTAGACCTGCATGGCTGGAGGCAGGTTGGGAAAACAGGAGAGCACGGGGGGCACGTCCCAATAGAGATAGATCAGCGTATTGGGCAGAAGAGGGAGACATACAAGTCCGCCGATATCCAGCGTGAGAACAGTGATATTTGGTGGCCATGCCGGGGCGGCGAAGGAGTATAGGGCGGTTACGCTACTAAGGCCTAAGCTTTCCAATGCGGTGAACGCCTCAATGCCAGTAAGGTCAACCGGATGCCATGTGAACTCGATGTCCATGCTCTGAGTAGCAAGTACGACCGGGTTAGCACCGTCGATATATCCATTAGCGTCCACCGCCCCAGGCACCTCCATATTGATAGCTGCACGCAGATCAACATCCGGCACGAAGGTGAGTTGGGCGATCGATGCTGTAGGGATTAGCGCGATCACCAACACGCAGCATGTACCCGAAAGCACGCGACAGATGTTCGTGGAAAGTGACATGGCCAGTGTTCGTTGGGTGAAAGGTAGTTCCCGCTGAATACCAGAGCCGGGGAATATTTTCGTCCCATGCCGTCGCCCTCTACAGAGCACCACCCGATCGCTGAAGCAGAACAGGCAACGTACCGCACCTACCGCACCGATGCCAGCGATCCCGCCTTCCGCGCACTGGTAGTTGCGTTGGACAAAGACCTCGCGATACGCGATGGGAAGGACCACGCGTTCTTCGCGCAGTACAACGGGCTCGATGACATCAAGCATGTGGTGGTGGTGGTGGATGGAGAAGTACCTGTGGGCTGCGGCGCCTTCAAAGCCTTCGGCGAGGGTGTGGTGGAAGTGAAGCGCATGTACGTGCCACCCGCGCACCGGCAACGCGGCATCGCCTCTTTGGTGTTGCGCGAACTGGAGCGGTGGGCGAACGAACTTGGCCAACAACGCTGCGTGCTGGAGACCGGCGAGAAACAACCGGAGGCGATCGCGCTTTACACGAAGCGCGGTTACCGCGTGATCCCCAACTACGGGCAGTACGTGGGTGTGCTCAGCAGCGTTTGTTTCGAGAAGGAGGTTGGGTGAGGGTGTGGGATCTAGCTACTCCCCGCGCAGATCCAGATTGTAGACGAGCCCCACTTGCAAGGTGTGGTTGCGCTCAGCGCGAATACCATCGGCCTTGAATACATATTGGTTGAGGTAGCCGAGCTGCACGTTCACGTTGGTGTTGAAGCGCCAGCCGAGCGCGGCGTACAGGCGGTTCTGGTCCAGCACATTGGCGCCCACATGCTGGCCGAATTGAATGAACACCTCATCGTACACCGCCAGAAAGAGCGTGTTGTCCTGTAGCGCTTTGCGGCTCAATGGCACGGTTACCATGAAGCGATAGCGCGCGCGCTGTTTGAACTGGTGGCCGTTGGCCACGGTGCCACCCTCGCCGTTGGGTATGCGCTGTTCCATGAAGCGCTGCTCCAACCGGAACCGGTGTTGGAACTGCGCGCGCCACGCCGATTGTGCCAGCAGGAACTGCTGCCAGATGCGGTGCTCGTTGAACCGATAGGCGATGGGCTGCTCGCCGTACGGAAAGCTCACGATCCAACCATAGCCCGCACTGATCATGGGGCCAGCGGGTGTGTAGTAGTCGGCGCCCACGCGCACCACGGATTGCTGCCAATGCTCGAAGCCATCGTGCCTGCGCCATTGCAGTTCAGTGTGGAGCCCCCAGCGATCGGTGAGGCGGTGGTTGCCGTTGTACATCAACCATGCGTTGCGCTGATCGGCCACGGGATCCTGCGCGTGCACGGGTTGTGCAGTCGCCATGGTGAGCAACGCGAACACGATTGTGCCGAAGCGCTGGTATCGAACGGATGATGAGGGCATGCGGGAGGGCGAAAATATCCCCGCCTGCCCGCACCGCTTAACGCTTCACAAAGCGCGCAGTGCTCAATGTGCCAACGCGCACCTTATAGCAACCCGGCTTCAGGCTGCCGACATCCACGCGCGTGTTCGGCACGGAGGTGGAACTGCGCAGCACAATGCGACCGGTCACGTCCACCACTTCCAATGGCATGTTCGCGGTGGCGGCGTTGGCAACGATGGTGAGTTCGTCGCCCGCTGGGTTCGGATAGAGGTGCAAGCCGTTCTGTTGCGCTTCCGCAACACCCACATTGTTGTTCACTTCGAACACCGCTGCGTTGGTGATCACCGGTTCGTTGAAGTCGAAAAAGATGTTGGCGATGTTCGCTACGCTTTCTCCGAGCATCAAGGTGCTCACTGGTTTCATGCTGAACTTCACGAAGCCGTGGCTGCCGCTTTCGTCGCTGGTACTATCGGGCAACATGATGTTGTCGAACACCACATGCAGCACACCACCCAAGATGTGCCAAGTATGCTCGTGCGATGCCGCGATCAACTGCATGGTGTTCCATTGCAGATCACTGCTCAGCGTGTCGGTGATCACCACGCGCTCGGCGAGGTAGGTGCCGGTATTCTGAAAGCGGATGGTGTACTCGACGCGTTCACCGGCCGCGACTTGTGCTGGCGTCAGTTGTGTGGGTTCAACGGCCTTGTCGTTCGGGTCGTAGCTGCCCACGATGGAATCGGACAAGGTCATGGTGTTATCGGCGGCAACTTGGTCGGTGGCCAAGGGATCCATCACTGCGGTATGTGAGTAGGGCGTGCCCAGCGCCACCAACGCATCCGCGTGAAGGATGATGCCGCATTTCGCTACGCCGCCTACCGGAACGTTCAATACGTCATAAGTGAGAACGTTGGCCACGACGGTGGTAGGCGATAGATGGTAGGACCCCATGTACATGAAGAGCGGATCGAACGTCAATTGCAGTGTGCCGCTAAGTACCTCGGTGCCATTGTTGCGAACGATGGCAACAAGGCCATTATTAAAACCCGGTCGCGAGGGCCAAGCCACGAGATCCACCTGCCAATCCTGGATGTTGGGGATGAGCTGCACGCCGAAATCGTTGCCGTTATCGGATTGGCCCGCGCCGGAGAACACAGCAGTATGTGAGGCGGGTTGAATGGACTGCACATAGGGCACCACCGGATCGGGCACCACGGTGTAGGTGCCCGGTAGTACGCCCAATGCGTAGTCGCCATTGGTATCCAGCGGGTGGTTCCAAGGCCAGGGTGCGGCCGTGATGGTGCTGCCAGTCAACGCGGTCTCGCCCATATCCTGCACGCCGTTGCCGTTCGCATCGGAGTAGATCCTTCCGGAGATCATCGAACCATCGCCGGGGCACAGGCTGGTAAGGGGTGAGCAAACGGAGAAAGCGATCGGGCTACCGTTCACCGCCCATACAACCGAGTCCGCAGCGAGCGATAGAGGCTGGTTCGGAGCACAGAGGAGAGTGGAGCAGGAGATCATCAAATGCCATAAGCTATCCGGCAGTTCCGGAAGGCATGTGGGGCCCTCGCCTTCGAAACCGAAGTACCTCAGACCCTCCGGGAGGTCCGGTATCCATGTTGGGGTTGCTATAGCCCCGGTGTTGTTCTCCAACCAGAGGGAATGCAGGCCTGCGGGCCATGCGGGCCATGTGCTCAGATCGGGTAATCCGATGGAACAATCCTTCAGGGTCGGCGGAAGGGGTGGTAGGGTGTCATAGCCCCCATCATGCAGCAACAGGGACTCCAAGGAGTCGGGGAACTGGAGGAGCGGCGGGGTACACTCGTCTATCCGAAGAGTGCGGAGGCTTGGGGGCAGCACCAGCGTGTCGAGCCCGTACATCTGGAACAGGGTCAGATCCCGAAGACCGTATGGGAAAGGAGCAATGCTGTCGGGCCATCCGAACATGCCGCTCAACCGCAAGTCCTTCAGGTTGGGCGGAAAGCCCAGTGTTCCGCCGTCGCAATCACTTACATACAGTTGGTCCACACCACCAAGCACACCGAGGAAAGACAGGTCGAGGTCCACGAGCAGGCCCACCACGTCAAAGGGGCTGATCGAGAGGGTGTCGATCTGCTGCACGCCCGGGAAGGCCGGATCCAAATAGCCGTTAGCATCCACACACCCGGGCACAAGGCTGTTCATGTGATCGCGCATCACCTGATCGGGGATCAACGTCAGTTGGGCGGAAGACCGGGTGGGCGTGATCGCTGCGAATACCGCGATCGCGGCGCTCATCATTGAGAGGCCGAAACGTGCGCTGAAGTTCTTCATGATGGTGGGCGTGAGCCTTCGTTTTGCTGAGCGGGGATCAAACCTAAGTCAACACCATAGCGGTGGCTTCATTCGATCGGACGAGTGCCCAAACCCGACCAAGACGGCCATTGGCCAAGTGGCCCCATGTACTGGCCGCTCGACTTGTCGCGCCCCTTCCCCAACACCCCCGGCGTATTTCCCCTTGCCTCACCCGCGCACCGGTAGCCGCGCACTTCTACATTCGCCGCCGCTGATCATCAACGGCCCGCGCACATGCCACGCGTCACCATAGACAACATCGAGATCGAGGTACCCGAGGGCACCACGATCCTGCAGGCCGCGCGCATGATCGGCGAGCGCAACAAGGCGGATAGCTATGTGACGCCGCCGGCGATGTGCTACTACAGCAAGCTGAAGACGAGCGGTGGCTATTGCCGCACGTGCATTGTGAAGGTGACCAAGGGCAGCGAGAAGGATCCGCGCCCGATGCCCAAGCCGGTGGCCAGCTGTCGCACCAACGTTATGGACGGCATGGTGGTGGAGAACACGACCAACCCCGAACTGCTCGAAGCGCGCAAGGGTGTTACCGAGTTCCTGCTCATCAACCACCCGCTCGATTGCCCCATCTGTGATCAGGCAGGGGAGTGCCACTTGCAGGATCTGGGTTACGAGCACGGTGCCGAAGCAAGCCGCTACGAGTTCGAGCGCCGCACCTTCGATCCGATCGATATCGGCGACACCATCAAGTTGCACATGACGCGGTGCATCCTCTGCTACCGCTGCGTGAAGGTGGCTGAGCAGATCACCAACGGCCGTGTGCACGGGGTGATCAATCGCGGCGATGTGAGCGAGATCAGCACGTACATCACCGACGCGATCGAGAACGACTTCAGCGGCAACATGATCGATGTGTGCCCCGTGGGCGCGCTCACCGACAAGACCTTCCGTTTCGCCAGCCGGGTGTGGTTCACCAACCCCATGGACGCGCACCGCAACTGCGACAAGTGCAGCGGCAAAGTGGTGCTGTGGATGAAGGGGGAGGAGGTGTTGCGTGTTACCGGCCGCAAGGACCAGTGGGGCGAGGTGGAGGAGTTCATCTGCAATACTTGCCGGTTCGAGAAGAAGCAGGTCGGCGCATGGACGGTCGAAGGTCCGCGCAACATTGATCGCCACAGCGTGATCAGTCAGGGCCACTACAAGGAGAAGCTGAAGCAGAAGTTGCTGCATGAATCGTCGCCGGACGGCCCGTCAGTGGAACCGTTTAATATCATGGACCGGTAGGCCTATCTTTGGTCATCATGGTCATCGTCATCAAAAAGAACACGTCCAAGAAGCGGGTGAAGGCTCTGCTGAAAAAGGCACGACCAGCGAAGCGCAAAGGGTTCGACGCCCGAAAGCACTTGGGCAAGATGAAGTTGGACGAGGACACGCTGCTGATCCAGAAGCGCCTCCGTGATGAGTGGGCGTAGGGTACTCCTCGATACCAGTATCGTATTGGACGTGCTCGGCGGCCTCGAGCACGTGGCGGACCTGATCCAAGGCTGCGAGGTCTATCTTTCAGTGATCACGCGAGTAGAGTTGTTCGCATCCTTCAAGCCATCGGCCGAACGCCAAGCGGCAACCCAGTCCTTCATTGATGACAGCAAGCTGGTGCAGTTCTCGCAGGAGGTCCAGGATCTTACGATACGGTTCAGGCGCCAATACCGGTTGAAATTGCCGGATGCCGCGATAGCTGCAACGGCGTTCTACTTGGACTTGGAACTCATTACCGCCGACAAGGCGTTTTCGAGGATCAAGGATGAGTTGCCGGTGTTGATCGTGGAACGCTGAGCCCCTATTGCTGCAATCGGCCGCCGCATACATTCGCCACCGCCTTTTCAACCGCAATGCTGGTCACCGTCATCTTCCTCAGCGTGTTGTTGCTCGTTACGCTCGGCGTAGCGGCCTACGAGACCTATGGCGAGCGGAAAGTCGCGGCCTTCATGCAGGACCGGATCGGTCCGGACCGTGCGGGACCCTTCGGACTGTTGCAGCCCATTGCCGATGGCGTGAAGATGTTCATGAAGGAGGACTTCGTGCCCGCCACCGCCAACCGTGTACTGTACTTCCTCGGCCCCGCCATCGCCATGACCACGGCGTTGATGACGGGCTGTGTGATCCCATGGGGCGGCACTTTGGTCATCGGCGACTTCACCCTCAACCTGCAGGCCGCCGACCCCGAGATCGGTATCCTGTACGTGTTCGCGATGGTGAGCATCGGCGTTTACGGCATCATGCTCGGCGGGTGGGCCAGCAACAACAAGTTCGCGCTGCTCGGGGCCATCCGTGCCAGCAGCCAAATGATCAGTTACGAGCTGGCCATGGGCCTCAGCTTGGTGGCGTTGATCATCGGTACGGGCACCCTCAGCCTCGGCGGTATCGTGGCGGGCCAGCTCGATGGTGTGTGGAACATCGTCGCGCAGCCGCTCGGCTTCCTGCTCTTCCTGGTATGCGCCTTCGCCGAGACCAATCGTGCGCCCTTCGACCTGCCCGAGTGCGAAACCGAACTGGTGGGTGGCTACCACACCGAGTTCAGCAGCATGAAGCTCGGTTTCTACCTCTTTGCCGAGTACGTGAACATGTTCATCAGCAGTGCAGTGATCAGCACGCTGTATTTCGGCGGCTACGACATTCCGTTCGTTGATCAAGCGGGCCTCACCACGTTCTGGGTCACGGCGCTGGGCACGCTCTCGCTCTTCGCCAAGATCGGTTTCTTCATCTTCTTCTTCATGTGGATCCGGTGGACCTTACCGCGCTTCCGGTTCGATCAATTGATGAATCTGGGCTGGAAAGCATTGATCCCGCTGGCCATCCTCAACATCCTGCTCACGGGTCTCTGGAACTTCCGCCACGAGTTGATCCAGCTCTTCTGAACCATGGCCACCACCGCGCCCCTTACGCAGCGTTCACGCCAAGTGAGCAACAAGAAGATGACGCTCATGGAGCGCATCTACTTGCCTGCTATCATCAAGGGCATGGCGATCACGCTGAAGCACTTCTTCACGATCAAGAAGGCCACGCTGAAGTACCCCGAGCAGAAGAAGGCATTCAGCGGGATCTACCGGGGCTTGCACGTACTGAAGCGCGATGATCAAGGCCGAGAGCGTTGCACAGCTTGCGGGTTGTGTGCTGTTGCGTGTCCCGCTGAAGCGATCACCATGGTGAGCGGCGAGCGCAGGAAAGGCGAGGAGAAATTGTACCGCGAGGAGAAGTACGCGGCGATCTACGAGATCAACATGCTGCGCTGCATCTTCTGCGGCGACTGCGAGGAAGCCTGTCCCAAGGAGGCGATCTTCCTCACGGACCGGTTGGTGCCCACCGACTACACGCGTAAGCCTTTCGTGTACGGCAAGGAGTGGTTGGTGGAGCCGCTCGATCCCGCGCTGCGCGTGGATGTGAGCAAACGCCAGACGCCGGAGGTGCTGAAGTTCAAGCAGCAGAAACAATATTCGCACAACCGCTGAGCGCCGGATGCAGATCCTCTTCTACCTCTTCGCGGCCGTCTCCATCCTCAGCGCACTGTTCGTGGTGGCAGCGAAGAACCCGGTCAATAGCGTTATCGCGCTCATCGTTTGTTTCCTCAGCATCGCGGGGCACTACATCCTGCTCAACGCACAGTTCTTGGCCGTGGTGCACGTCATCGTGTACACGGGAGCCATCATGGTGCTCTTCCTGTTCGTCATCATGCTGCTCAACCTCAACAAGAGCACCGAGCCGCAGAAGTCCATGGCCACGCGCATCGCTGCGGTGATCGCTGGTGGCTTGTTCCTGCTCACCCTGTTGGGCGCGATCAAGGACGGCATCGGCATCGCTGACCCCGATGTGTACGACGGTTCCGTTGGCTTGGTGAAGAGCGTCGGCACATCCTTGTTCACTGAATATCTGTTGCCCTTCGAAGTGAGCAGTGTGTTGTTCCTCAGCGCCATGATCGGCGCGGTGATGTTGGGCAAGAAGGATACCTCACCCCAACCCCTCTCCAGCGGAGAGGGGCAAAATGCGGCGGACCGCGCGTAAGCGATGAACGACATCGTCACCGCCATCCGCACCGTGCCACTGGAGCATTACGTGATGCTCAGCTTCGTGCTGTTCAGCATCGGTATGGCGGGTGCCATGTTCCGGCGCAACACCATCATCGTGCTCATGTGCTTGGAGCTGATGTTCAACAGCGTGAATCTGTTGCTCACGGCGTTCAGCGCGCACCATGGCGATCCCGGCGGACAAGTATTCGTATTCTTCATCATGCTGGTCGCTGCTGCGGAAGTCACGGTGGGTCTGGCGATCGTGGTAATGATGAAGCGGAACGTGGACAGCGTTGATATCAACCAGTTGAACCGGATGCGTGGGTGATGGACTTCCAACAGCTTGCACATATCGCTTGGTTGGTTCCCGCACTACCGCTGTTCGGCGCGCTGGTGATCGCTGCGCTCCGCAACAAACTGAAAGGCAATACGGCGGGCTACCTCGCCACCGCGATGACCTCCATCGCGTTCGTGATCGCGCTGCTCGCGTTCATCGCGCACAAACCCGCGGAGCAGGCCAGCGCCCTGGTTCACCTGTTCAACTGGATCGACATTCCCGGTATGGAGGTGGCGATGGACCTGCGCATCGATGCGCTGAGCCTTACGATGATGCTGATCGTCACGGGTATCGGCTCGCTGATCCACATGTACTCGATCGGCTACATGCACGACGATAAGCGTGTGAACACCTTCTTCGCGATGCTGAACCTCTTCAGCTTCGCGATGCTGATGCTCGTGATGGGGGGCAACTTCCTGGTCACCTTCATTGGGTGGGAAGGCGTGGGCCTGTGCAGCTACATGCTGATCGGATTCTGGTATACGGTGCCCGCCTACAACTACGCCGCACGAAAGGCCTTCGTCATGAACCGCATCGGCGACTTGGGTTTCCTCATCGCGCTAGTGATGATCGCCACACAGTTCGGCACGCTCGATTATGGCGCCGTCATGGACAAGTCGAGCAGTGTGAGCATGGGCTCGCCTTGGATCACGGCCGTAACCCTGTTGCTCTTCGTGGGCGCCATCGGCAAGAGCGCGCAATTGCCCCTGTTCACTTGGCTGCCCGATGCCATGGCCGGTCCCACACCGGTGAGCGCGCTCATCCATGCGGCGACGATGGTCACAGCGGGTATCTTCCTGCTGGTGCGCAGCAGTGCCTTGTTCGCGCTCGCCCCCATCACCATGGAAGTCGTGCTGATCGTCGGTCTGCTTACGTCGGTGATCACCGCTACCATCGGCGTTTTCCAGAACGACATCAAGAAAGTGTTGGCGTACTCCACCGTGAGCCAGCTCGGGTTGATGTTCGTGGCGCTCGGCCTGGGCGCGTACAGTGCAGCCATGTTCCACGTCACCACGCACGCGTTCTTCAAGGCGCTGTTGTTCCTCGGCGCAGGGAGCGTGATCCACGCGCTGGGCGGCGAGCAGGACATCCGCAAAATGGGCGGGTTGAAGGGCATAACGAAGACCACCTACGTCACTTTCCTTATCGGCACCTTGGCCATTGCCGGTATTCCCGGTTTCAGCGGTTTCTTCAGCAAGGATGCGATCCTGATGGCGGCGTACCAAGAGCATCCGTTGCTCTATGCCGCCACGCTGGGGGTCAGCCTGCTCACGTGTTTCTACATGTTCCGTTTGTTGTTCCTCACCTTCTTCGGAACCTATCGTGGCAAGGCGCACGCACACGAAAGTCCGAGCGTGATGACCGTGCCGCTGATGGTGTTGGCCGTGGGCAGTGTTGTTGCGGGGGTGTTGAACCTGCCGCACATTTTCGGTGGGCATGAAACGATGAAGCACTACTTGGAGACCGCTGCCGAAGGCATTTACGGCGAGCACTTGCACCTGAGCGTCGCCACGGAATGGATGCTCATGGGCCTCACCGTTGGTCTTATCGCATTGGTCATTTGGTACGCCCACGGCCGCTTCGTGAAGAAGACCACACTGGATGCCGAGGCGGACGAACTGCCATACTTCAAGCGCCTTATCGCGCGCAAGTGGTACATCGACGAACTGTATACCAAGCTGTTCGAGAAACCTTACGGCTGGCTCAGCACGCAGCTGGACGCGATCATGGAAAAGCGCATCGTTGATGGCGCAGTGAACTTCACGGGCAGCAGCACCATGCGCATCGGCAAGCTGGTGCGTCGCGTGCAAACGGGCAACATGAGCTTCTACCTGTTGGCCATGGTCGTCGGCATCATCGGCTTCCTCATGCTTACACTCTGGGGGGTATGATGCTGCTCACTCTCGCCCTTGTTCTGCTGCCGATGCTGGCGGGTATTGCGCTGCTGGTCGCGCGGCCGCACGCGCAGGCCAAGAGTATTGCGCTCCTCACTTCCGTGATCGGTCTTGGGTTGGCGGTTGCGTTGTATGCAGGCTACGATGCGACGAACGGATCGGTGATCGCCTTCCAGCACGATTGGGCTCCCGCGATCGGCTTGCGCATGGTGTTCGGCTACGACGGCATTAGCCTGTTGATGGTGCTGCTCACGGCCATCGTCTTCCCCTTCATCATTGGCGCAGGCTGGAAGAAGCCATTGAGCGAACCCGCACTCGTGAACGGACTGATCCTGTTGACGCAGTCCGCCCTCTTCGGTGTGTTCCTGGCGCAGAATGCCTTCCTCTTCTACGTGTTCTACGAGCTGTCCTTGGTGCCGGTCTTCTTCCTGCTATTGCGCTGGGGTGGTGAAGGCCGCCGTGCCATCACCATGAAGTTCTTCATCTACACTGTGCTGGGCGGATTGACGCTCTTGTTCGGCTTGGTGTACAGCTACCTGCAATTGCCGGCACCACGCAACGCCGACTTCGCAACGTTGCAGAAGGTGGTTATTGCCCCGGATGTGCAGCTCTGGTTGTTCTGGGTGCTCTTCCTCGGCTTCGCGATCAAGATGCCCATGTTCCCTCTGCACAGCTGGCAGCCCGACACCTATACTATGGCGCCGATACAGGGCACCATGATCCTAGGTGGTGTGATGTTGAAGATGGGCATCTACGGCGTGGTGCGCTTCGTGCTGCCGATCGTCCCCGCGGGTGTTGCGCACTGGCGCGATGTGGTGATCGTGTTGAGCCTGATCGGATGTTTGTACGCAGCATGGATCGCCTTCCGCCAGAACGACCTGAAGCGATTGGTAGCATGGAGTTCATTGAGCCACGTGGGACTGATGTGCGCTGCGCTCTTCGCCGCGAACACGGCGGGCATTACCGGGGCTCTTTACCAGACACTGGCGCATGCCATCCTTGTTGTAGCGCTGCTGTATCTCGTTGGTGGTTTGCACGAGCGCCTTGGCACCGCACAGCTGGATGCCATGGGCGGATTGAAAGCGCGCATGCCGCGCCTCGCGGCGCTCTTCCTCTTGGTGATGATCGGTTCGGTGGCGCTTCCGCTCACGCAAGGCTTCGTTGGCGAGTGGCTCATGTTCAATGGTCTGTTCGAGGTTTCGCCATGGTGGACATTCCTTGGTGTGATCTCCATCATCCTTGGTGCGGTGTACATGCTCTTCGCCTACCAGCGCAGCATGCTCGGAGAAGCGCATAAGGCTGGCGACCTCGCTGATGCGGATGAGATCGATCACTGGGTGCTGGTGCCGCTCATCGCGGCAACCTTCATCCTCGGCGTGTACCCGCAACCGGTGCTCGACTTGTTGCAGGCCCCGGTTGAACAATTGCTCACGCTGATCAAATAGTCCACCGATGAGCGCGATCATTCTCCTTTCGATCCTAGGCGTTGTGTTGCTGTACATGGGCTTGGGCAACAACAAGCGCTTGCTGGCACCGGTCGGTATTCTGGGCCTTGCCGGCGCTGGGGCGCTGAGCTTTCTGGATCGTCGCCCCCTGCCCGCCTGGGGCCACGGCGCCATGGCCTTCGACGACTTGAGCGTTGCCTTCTGCGTGGCGATGGCCGGTATCACACTGCTGTTGTTCGTGTTCGGCAGCGACTACTACTCGCGCACACAGGAAAACGTGGCCGAGCACTATGCGCTGCTCGTGTTCAGCCTCACGGGTGCGTTCCTGCTCACCAGCTACCAGAACTTGTTGATGTTGTTCCTCGGCATCGAAGTGCTGAGCATTCCCTTGTACATCCTTGCCGGCGGCAAGAAGCGCAGCTACCGCAGCAGCGAGGCGGGGTTCAAGTATTTCCTGCTGGGGTCGTTCGCCACGGCCTTCTTCCTCATGGGCATCGCGCTGGTCTACGGCATGGCTGGATCGTTCGACCTGAAGATCATTGGCGATTACGCTACTGCGAACGCGGAACATCCGGCCGCGCTGTTCTTGGTAGGGATGTTCTTCATCGCGGTTGGCCTTGGCTTCAAAGTGGCGGCGGTGCCGTTCCACTTCTGGAGCCCCGACGTGTACGAAGGCGCTCCGACGATCATCACCGCGTTCATGAGCACGGTGGTGAAGATGGGCAGCTTCGCGGCAGTGTACCGGCTCATCGGGGTGCATATCACAGCTCTTCCGCTGGCCGTGGAACGCACGTTATGGGCGATCACCATTCTCACATTGCTCATCGGCAACTTGATCGCCCTGCGCCAAAGCCATTTCAAGCGGCTGATGGCATACAGCAGCATTGCGCACACGGGTTTCCTGCTGATGGCCGTCCTGAGCGGCGATGCCTTGGCCGGTCGGGCATTGTTCTACTACACCCTCACATATGCGTTGGCCACCGTCGGCCTGTTCGTCGTCTTCACCTTGGCCAAGCGCGCGGCCAATGGCGATGAGCATATCCGCATCTTCCGGGGAATGTTCAAGAGCAAGCCGTGGTTGGCCGCGGCCACATTGATCATGCTCTTGTCGTTGGCCGGTATCCCTCCGACCGCTGGCTTCTTGGCCAAGTACCAAGTGTTCGTGCTCGCAGTGCAGAACGGTTATGTGTGGGCAACGCTGTTCGCGGCCGTGATGGCCGTGCTCGGCATCTATTACTACCTGAAAGTGATCCGAGAAACCTTCACTCCGAATGAGGAAGGGGCGGTCCTTCAACTGAACGCGACAAACACTGCAGTGATCGCTGTTTGTGGTATTGGTGCGCTGCTTCTCGGCGTGTGGCCGATGGGGCTGATCTGAGCGCGCCAACCTACCTCTTCTTCCCCGTCCCCGTGCGTGCTGCCATTAGCAGCACGGAACCGTTGGCACGGGCCATTCCCATGGTGTACTCATGGTCCATGGCGAAGCCCCCGGCCGTTTTATTCCAACGCACAATGGCGCTTGGGAAGTCCAATACGTCCGTATCGGCGCCTTCGTAGAATTCTTCGGCAAGCAAGGTCACGTCCATATCGATGGGGGCAACGATCAGTTCCTGTCCGGGCTTCGCCTTTACACGCAGGTCGATCAGCATGCGCTTCACCACGTAGCCATCCTTGGTGAACTCAAGCATGTGTTCCTTCTGCAGGCCCAAAAGCATGGCGAACTTGCCGTTGCCGGTAGTCTTCATCGAATCCATGCGCACGTTTTCGATCAGGGCATACACCTGCACGCCCTCCAAGTTCTTTTCGCCGTCAGTGATCCGACCAGCAACC
>CADECG010000053.1 GCA_902825795.1 uncultured Bacteroidota bacterium | reverse complement strand
CCCTAAGTCATGAGCAAGGAACGCACACCAATCGCCAGCCTCCTCGAACTCCCCACCATTGAACAACGGCTCACCGCTGTCCTTGAAGCCATCCGGCCATAACGGCTCGATGAATTCATCGCTCACCCAACTGATCCCGATACCGCACCTTTGCCTTCACAGAAAATGCGTTTCGCCACCCGCCTGCGAACAGCCGCTGAGCACTTGACCGGTTGGTACATCCGCAAGTATCCGCCGTTGGGCCTCGACAAGTTCCATGACATGGCGATGCTCCACCCTCCTGATCAAGTGCGCACAGTGCTGGACGTAGGCGCCAATGTCGGGCAATCGGCCGTGGAATTCGGTGCGCATTTCCAGCATGCGCAGATCCACAGTTTCGAGCCGGTGTCCTCCACCTTCGCTCAACTGCAACGCACTGCGTCCGGCAAACAGTACCACCACTATCGATCGGCGCTCGGCTCGGTCAACGAGCAACTGGAAATGAACGTGACGACCGACCCACGGCGTTCCGATATGAACTCCGTACGCGCACCTCATCCGTACTTGGCCGGTGGCACCTTCCGCAAGGAAACGATCGAAGTGATGACGCTCGACGAGTGGTGCAAGCGCAGCGAGGTGACCTCCATCGACTACCTGAAGATCGACACGGAAGGAAACGATATGGAAGTGCTCCTTGGTGGGTCTGCCACTCTTGCCAAGCAACACGTTCGTTTCATTGAAGTGGAAGTGGGCATGAACCCGTCCAACACCTTTCATGTTCCATTGGAGCGGATCGCCGCACATCTGCACCCGCTCGGCTACCACTTGTTCGCGCTATACGAGCAATCGCGCGAAGCATCACCCACATTCCCGGTGCTGCGCAGGGCCAACGCCTTGTTCGTCGGGGATCGCTTCTTCCGGAGCCCCGCTCGCTGAGAAGCGATCCTGAACCCGGAACACGATCAACCGATCGGCTTACTGCGGCTCTGGTACCACGACCAAACGGCGATCACCGCTACGACGATGGTCAACGGGAACGTCGGCACCAGATAACGCATCTCGCAAAGCCGCATCACCATTGGATGGATCAATAGGCCGTAGAGAACAGTACAGGACAATAGCACCATCGACAAGTCCCTTCGTTTCCGCAACAACAACCAAGCAGCGCCAAGCGGCCCGACCAGGATAGCGAACCAATACAGCGCGCTTTGGCACAATTTGAGCCCCTTCTCCCACCAGCTCAATTGGACCATGGGCCTACTGAAAATGACCGAGCTACCCGAGTGTACGACCATGTGGCCGAGCAGCCTGAATTTGGACAACACATGGAACTGGAAAGGATGATCGCGCACAAAGGACAAGCGGAAACGTGTGGTCAGCTTCCATGCCCTAGCGGTCAAGCTATCCTCTTCTTGCTTGGAGATCGTCGTATCGCTCAGCTTGGTCATCACGTCACGCACCAGCAGCAGGCTATCGCGGTTGTAATCCGAGGCATATACATAGGGCGGCAGTTCTCCATACGCATCGACCAGCGGGGCTTGTCCGGGGGCTCGTCGCTCGCGCATGCCGAACCATCGCATATCACTGGTCGGGTCCCAGAAGTTGTAGTTGCCACCGTACGCCTGCACGAACTGCATCAACGCGCAGTACGATGAAGCGCTGTACCCGGCGTTGTAAGTACCGTTCGTGAGCGGGCGGAACGCATGGTGCATGCCATAATTGCGGGCCACCCAAGCACCGTCAATGACCATCCATGGAAGCACGAAAAGCAACGCCCGGAACATCCGTTCACGCCATGGCACCGCATTCAACAGAAGAAGCACCCCAAGGTCGAGCGGGATCAACAATGCATAGATGGGTCTTAAGAAGATCGCCCATGTGAGGAAAAGTCCTGCCGCTGGAAGACACCATTTCCGACCGGACTTGATATGGATCAACAACAGCACAACGTGCAATCCGAGAGCCGAGGTGCAAAAGGAGTCGGTCATTACAGCCAGCTCCAGTCGCGCAGGAAACAAGGCCCAGATCAGTAAGAAATACGTCACCAAGAACCATCGCCACGATGCGCCCAGCATCAATACTACCAGCGCCAGTCCATAAGTGGCCAAGCAAGCCATGAACCACTGCACGATGGTGATCGCATCGGCCGATGCACCTACGGTAAGAAATTGCCGGAGCAGCAACAACAGCGGTGTATAGCCGGGCATGCGGTGGTCGGGCTCCAACACACCTCTTGCGATCAGACTTTCCACAGGGTCAACATATTCCCATGTGTCGCTTGTGTGTCCAGCCCACTTGCCCACAAGCTCACCACCAGCACTATCGTGAACGAAGTACAGGAATATGAGCGCCTTCAGGAATAACCCAGGCAACAACCAAAGCATGTGCTTCCTGAATGGCCAACGAAGAGGGTCGTGCAGGTTCATACGCGCATTTGGTCCGACAAAATAGGTCGGTCAAGAGGAAAGGGTTCTCACTTGATGCACCTGAACCCGGTTCGCGCAGCCATCGACCGGGATCGAGGCGACCATCACCCTCGACCATGTCATCATTGCATTACTTCGCGCGATCTGATGACGGGGCCGGGCTTCCAACGCGGAGCAGTTCCGCCAACTGAAGACAACGGTGAGGCCCAGCGTATTGATCCTGTCCAATCAATTTCCCCCAGTGAACGGCACCGGGGCACGCCGACCGTACTATTTAGCGCGGCAACTGGCCGACGAGGGACATCGAGTATCGGTGATCAGCACCTCGGCAGTGGAGCACCAAGTTTGGACACCGGATGTGACCGGGATCGCTGTTCACACGGCCATCAGGAAAAACGTGCAGCGCGATACCAATGCACTGCAAAGAGCCATTGCTCGGGCCCATGGACGATTAGCCACTTATCCCGGGCATGGACCGCTGCGGCTTCTGGCGGATCTGATCTTGCCAGAAGGCCACCTCGACCGCTGGGACATGCCGCCGCACGAGGTTGAAACCCTTGTCGGGAAGCATGACATCGTGTTGGCAACATGCCCGAGTTGGTACCATTTCCGGTTGGCTGCGCAACTGGCGAAGCGTTGGGGGGCCATGTTCGTTGCGGACTACCGTGATCCATGGACCGTGCATATCGGCGCTGTAAGCATGGGTGGCCTTACGAACTACGGTAGCGGATTGGCAGGTTGGTTGCGCACTTGGAAGATGCGCCTTGCCGAACGAAAATGGCCGGGGCAGGCGTACGCCATCACAGCCGCGACAGGTCCTTTTCTGGAGAACGCCTTGCGCGCCACCGGGGTCGAGCGTGGTTTGATGGTGCACGGTGGTTTCGACCCGATGCTCGCGCCGATCCAATATTCCCGGAACAACACGTTCACGCTGGTCTACACGGGAAGGTTGTATGACGGTCAGGATTGGAGCACCGTGCTGGATGCCATTGACATCCTGCACACTTCAATGCCGGATCTCGATCAGGTTTTCCGCCTCGACTTCCTCGGGGCAGTGAGCGCCGACACCGCGTTGCTCGAACGCATCAAGGATGCCGGTCGCGCGACCGGTGTCATTCGTTTTCTTCCCCGATCAGGGCGCCAGGAGACGTTGATGGCACAACAACATGCCGACGCCCTGTTGAACGTTTCCATGGACCTGAACAATGGCTGGCTGCCCGTGAAGTTCCTTGAGTACCTCGGTGCCGGTCGTCCGATCATACTCTGTGTGAAAGGCAATGACCTGACAGCGGAGGTGGTGCAACGCACACGTACCGGGGCGATAACAAGCAACGCTGCGGAATTGGCCGAGCTGCTCACCACGCATTTGCAGGAATGGCGTAAAGGCACGGAATGGCACATCGATCCGGACCGAACGGAACTGAACACGTTCAACTACGCCTACCAGATGCGCATATGGACCGCCAAATTGAGGGACTGGTTCACTGAATTCCAGCAACAAGGCCCGTCATGATATCGGTGATCATGCCTGCCTACAACGCAGAGCGCCATATTGTTGAAGCGATCACTTCCGTGCTCCATCAGGACCATCAGGAATTTGAGTTGATCGTGGTGGACAACAACAGTCACGATGGAACGGTCCGGCTGATCGAAGCGTTCAGCGACCCACGCATCCAGCTGTTGCACCAACCCGTGCAAGGGGTAAGCGCTGCGCGCAACATGGGCTTGGCGCGCATGCGCGGAGACTTCTTCTGTTTTCTCGACGCTGACGATGTTCTACCCCCGCACAGTTTGAGCGCACGCCATGCTTTGCTGCTCGCCGACCCACAACTACACTTTGCGGATGGCACGGTCGAACTCACCGATGTTACCATGCAACACGTTCTTCGCACATGGAAGCCGACCTTCACCGGCGTGCCCTACGGACCGCTGCTTGATCTGAGCCCATCCTGCTTCGTCGGTCTGACATGGATGATCCGCCGGATCCAAGGCCATGCATACACCTTCGATACCCGAATGACCCACGCGGAGGACCTTTGCTTTTTGCTGAGCATGGCGCGCAATGGCCGCTATGGCTACACCAATGAAGTTGTGCTCCGCTACCGTCGCGGTCACCATTCCGCCATGCAGAACCTGGCAGGACTTCACGATGGATATCGAGGTGTGATACGCGCCCTTCAGGAAGCGCCGGACGCGCCCGATGAGAGCGCGCTGACAGCCATGTGGAACAAGGTCCGAAACATCATGATGCGCTCTTATCTGAAACGAGGCCAACCCTTGCAGGCACTGAAGGCCATGCTGGAGCGCCGACCATGAAATCATGAAGATCCTGTACATCAGCTATTGGAGTTTGGGGGATCCACTCAACGCCTCGGCCATCTTTCCGTACTTCCCGCTGTTGGTGAACGAGAACAATGCGACGATCACATTCTATACGTTCGAGAACTCGCGAGACAAGCTTGAGGAATTGCCGTTCAACCTGCCCGGCGTGGAGCATCGGCCGCTGCACTTGAGGCGCTTGGGGTTCAGTGCGCTTTCGAAATTGGAATTGCTCGTGCGTGGAAGGCGGGAGTTGATCAGGGAGGCGCGTTCAGGCACGTACGATATGATCTTCGCAAAAGGCTCGATGGCCGGGTCGTTCGCCCATGATGTGCATATGGCCACCGGTGTGCCGTACGTGGTCGAATCGTTCGAACCCCATTCAGAGTACATGGCCGAATGCGGTGTATGGCCCAGGTTCGGTTTCAGGTACCGTGTGTTCTCGATGTACGAACGCCGACAGGTGGAGCACGCGCACAGGATCATCACGGTAACGCACAATCACCGCGACGACCTGATCGCAAGCGGCGTAGCGGCTGACCGTGTATCGGTGATCCCCTCCATCACTGATGTGGAACGCTTCAAGTTCGATCCGAAAGACCGGGCGCACACGCGCGCTCAACTGGGGATCGGTCCGGACGAAAAGGTGGGGATCTACGTGGGAAAATTCGGCGGCCTTTATTATGACCGCGAGGCGTTTGAACTGTTCAAGCGCAGCATGGACCATTTCAAGGGCATGCACATCATTATTCTATCCCCTATGGATCACGCATGGATCACTGAGCGGGCACTGCAAGTGGGCATTGATCCGGGTCGGCTGCATGTAACCAGTGCCCAACACAATGATGTGCCAGCATTCTTGTCCGCATCGGACATCGCCTTCAGCCCTATCAAACCGGCTCCGGTGAAGTTGTACCAGTGCCCCGTAAAGAACGGAGAGTACTGGGCCAATGGCCTGCCCATCCTTATGACCGACCTCGTCGCCGATGATCACCGTCTCCTGCGCAAAGGGATCGGTGGCAGCGTGTTCGGTGCTGGCCTTGCCGGGCTGGATGATGCACTGCGAACGATGGAGGGCATACTGGCCGATCCCGAACACCGGGTGGCCATTGCCGGCTTGGCCAGGAAATACAAGACACTCGATCTGGCGCGGACCGTATACGCAACGCTCTTCTAGATCGCGCTGTGCACCGGGCCAACCCCGCCTTGGGCGCTGGCTTGTGCAGCGCGTTGTGCCATCTGCAACCGGCTCTTCGGTTTCGGCGGAAGCGAGTACATCTTCAACGCGATGTACAACCCGGAGACAAAGAACGGTAGCATCGGGATCTTGAACCGCACCAACGAACCGAAGTTCGATGTGGTGATACCGATCATAAAACCGAAGCACACCGTGAAGAGCAGTGAGAATGCCACCAAGGGGTCAGCGAAAATGGCGTGTCCCAAACGGACCAGCTTCGTTCGCCATAACAAGCGAAGGCTCATGATCAGCAAAAACGTGTTCTCAAGCGCGCTGAACAGCATGACGATGTTGGCGACATCCCACATGTACGGCCTGTAAAGACCCGCCATGGTAGCAGGAACGAACTTCCCTGCAGCACCGGCCCATGTAGGTTCGAAGTCGCCGATATTGAAGTTGTTGCCGCCGACCTGTTCACTGCGCAAATACGTGGAGGTGACGGTGGCGGTGTTCAGCGCTTCATCGAGCGAGAACTTGCCGAGCGACCCACTCAGCGAATCGAGCACCCACAGGCTCAATCCGGCCAAGCCGACGAACACAATGGGTATCAGCACGAATTTGACCAGTGCATTCTTGATCCGCTTGATCCGCTGGTTGAACACCCAATACATGGTACCGGGAAAGAGCACCAGAATGATGTACGGCTTCAAGGCTATGAGGAGCCACGCGGCGATCAACCCGCTCAAGATGCTCCTGAACTTGACGTTGCGCCGAACGAGCACGTGATCCACCAGCGAAACGAACAGACCCGTGGCCGACAGGGTGAAGGGATCCTTCATGATGCCACTCCCCCAGAATACCGTGCTTGGCATGAAGAGAACAGCGATGGCAAGCGACGACATTAAGTGCGGGTAGTACCGAACGAACATCAAGTACAGTCGCCACAACCCTTCATACGTTACCCACGACACCAGTATGGTGGTGAGGAAATAACTCCTGAACGCCAAGATCATCAACGGGCTGATCAGGCGTATCACCATGTACGAACGGGGGTCTCCGTACAACCAGCCCGATACCCATCCCGTTTCGGAACTGAGCACTTCGTTATACAGGTCCTGATCCACCGGCAGGAACTCCATCCGCAGGTAGTCGTAAGGGCTCTTGTAGAACAAGTTCACCAGCGCCCGGCCGCTTTCGTAGTAGCTGACGGTATCCCCCCCGCCGTAGTAGAAGATGTAGATCAGGCCGAACGCCAGCCCGCCGAAGATCTTGGCATAAAGGCCTAAGAGGTAGTACCTGTACTCAGGGTGCTGCTTGATCTTCCTGTTCTTGATCGACGAAGCGATCAGGAATATGATGATCAGATAGATCGGTATCAGGGCGAACTCCCACGACTCGATGTCGATATCGCCCATGTACGAAGTCTTGATCATGGGGGCTGTGGATCGTTGGTGGGTCTGGGTGGGGCCGGACACAGTGCCTCGGGCACGCTGTTTCGGGTCCCGAAGAAACGATGAAAGCACGCAGGGCGGTCGACATATGGACCGGACGACCATCCTTGCGGATCCCACACCCGCCTAAGGGAGTGCACGAGTTCCGAAGACCGGCGCAACCGGAACGGGTAACGCACGTCAATGGTCCGACAGCAACAGCGAACGCCCCCGGATATATTTGGCCACCATTGCCGCGCGAGTAAGGCGCAGCCACCGATCATCCCACGCAGAGCTTATGGGCGCCAGCACGAAGGACCACCGCACAGTATTGATAACAGGTGGTGCCGGTTTCGTTGGATCGACCATGGCCCTGAAGTGGAAACGGGCGGACCCGTCGAGGAGCGTGATCTGCCTTGATAACCTCAAGCGGAGGGGTTCTGAACTCAATCTTCCAAGGCTGCGCAGCGCAGGTATCGAATTCGTTCATGGCGATGTGCGCGATGCCAATGATCTGGCGGCGCTCCCGAAGATCGACCTCATGCTCGAGTGCAGTGCCGAGCCCTCTGTAATGGCAGGTTATGGGTCGCCCACGCACTATGTAACGGATACGAACCTGGTGGGCACCATCAACTGCCTCAACCTCGCCGCCCGCGACAAGGCCGACACCGTGTTCCTTTCCACCAGCCGTGTGTACCCGATGCACTTGGTGAACCGCCTCGCATCGGAAGGCACCGAACAACGCTTCACCATCGACGCGAACACCGGGATCCCCGGTGCGAGTGCAGCAGGTATCGGAGAGGACTTCCCGCTCACGGGCTTGCGCTCATTGTACGGCGCTACGAAACTGGCCAGCGAACTGCTGATAGCGGAGTATGCGCATATCCACGGCTTCAGGTATGTGATCGATCGGTGCGGAGTGATCGCAGGGCCTTGGCAAATGGGAAAGACCGATCAAGGCTTCATACTGCTGTGGCTGGCGCGACATCACTGGAAACAGCCGCTGAAGTACTTCGGTTTCGGCGGTACCGGAAAGCAAGTGCGTGATGTCCTGCACGTGGACGACCTGTTCGATCTGGTGGTGACCCAAGTGGCCTCCATGGACGCCATGCACGCCCGCACGTTCAACGTGGGCGGCGGTTTGGACAACAGCGTTTCGTTGCAGGAGCTGAGCGCCAAGTGCGCCGCCATTACCGGCAACACGTTGAACATCGGTGGTGAGCCACTGGATCGCGAGGCCGACATACGCCTGTACGTTACCGACAACGCGCGCATCACGGAAGCCACTGGCTGGCGGCCGGAACGCAACATCGACCAGCTGCTGGCCGATTGCCATGCTTGGTTGGCCGAACACGAACAAACACTGAAGCCGATCCTCGGCTGAACCCATACCTGAATGAAGATCGCCCTTGTCACCGGTTCCGGTGGATTGATCGGCAGCGCTGCTTGCTCCTTTTTCGCTTCGCGGTTCGACCGCGTGGTGGGCATTGACAACGATATGCGCGCCACCTTTTTCGGCGCCGAGGCCAGCACCCGCTGGAACGTGGAAAACCTGAAGCACGACGTTCCGAATTACGTGCACCATGATCAGGACATCCGCGACTTGGCGGGCCTCGAACGGATCTTCAAGGAATACGGTGCTGACATAGCACTGATCGTGCACGCTGCTGCGCAGCCGAGCCACGACAAGGCCGCGCAGATCCCTTTCCTCGATTTCGAGGTGAACGCCAACGGGACATTGAACCTACTGGAGCTCACCCGCCAGCACTGCCCCAATGCCGTGTTCATCTTCACCAGCACCAACAAGGTGTACGGCGACAACCCAAACTTCCTTCCCTTAGTGGAGCATGAAACCCGTTGGGAAGTCGCGGCGGATCATGCCTATTTCGCCCATGGCATCGATGAAGCGATGAGCATCGACCACACCAAGCACAGTTTGTTCGGCGCCAGCAAAGTGGCCGCCGATGTGCTGGTGCAGGAATATGGACGGTACTTCGGGATGCGCACGGGGATCTTCCGCGGAGGATGCCTCACCGGACCGAACCACAGCGGTGCCCAGCTCCATGGCTTCCTCAGCTACCTGATGAAGTGTGCCATAACGGGCACGCAGTACACCATCTTCGGTTACAAGGGCAAACAGGTGCGTGACAACATCCACAGCGACGACCTTGTGAGCATGTTCTGGCACTTCTACCAAGCGCCGCGACCGGCCGAGGTGTACAATGCCGGCGGTGGCAGGTTCGCCAACTGCAGCATGCTCGAAGCGATCGCGCAGTGCGAAACGATCACGGGCAACAAGATGAACATCCAGTACAGCGATCAAGCCAGGATCGGTGATCACATCTGGTACATCAGCGATGTGGGCAAGTTCCAGCGCCACTACCCTGAATGGCAATACCGGTTCGGTTTGACGGAAACGCTCACCGGCATCTTCGAAGGCCTCAAACAACGCGTGCACTGATGAACTTGGACCGCATATACGCCTACCGTTTCCGAGGGGTGGACCAGCCCAAGCGGGAAATGGTGTGGAAGGAACTCGCCCAGTTCATGTACCGCAAACTGGGGCAGCCACAGCGCATCGTGGATCCCGCTGCCGGCATGTGCGAGTTCATCAACAACGTGCCTTCACCGGAGCGCTGGGCGGTGGACATGAACGGCCCCTTCCTGCAAGCGCACGCGCAGCAGGGCGTGAAACAGGTGGTTGACGATACACTGAAGGCCGACTTGCCCAAGGACCATTTCGATGGTGTGTTCGTCAGCAACTTCCTCGAGCATTTGAACAGCCAGGAAGAGGTGGGCGCCTTCCTTACCAAGATGCACGGACACCTGCGCAAGGGCGGGCGCATCGCGATCATGGGGCCCAACTTCAAATACGTGTACAAGGAGTATTTCGACTTCGCCGATCACACGGTGATCCTCAGCGAACTCGGTGTCGCGGAACACTTGTATGGCGCAGGCTTCGAGGTGGAAGTGATCCATCCACGCTTCCTGCCCTTGAGCTTCCGCGGCGGATTGCCGGTGAACCGCACGTTGGTGCGCGCATTCCTTGCCATGCCTTGGGCGTGGCGCTTCTTTGGCAAACAGTTCCTGCTGATCGGCCGCAAGTGAAGCTGAGCGTCGTAATACCGGCCCACAACGAGGAGGGCAGCATTGCGGAAACACTCCGCAGCCTGTACGCCGTGCTCGCGAAAGAAGGCATCGACCACGAGATCGTGGTGGTGAACGACCACTCGAAGGACGGGACCGCGCAGTTGCTCGCCGATCTGGGGAACGAGATCGCCACGTTGCGCACACTGCACAATGAAGGACCCGGCGGTTTTGGCTTCGCCGTGCGTTGGGGCTTGGAACATTACACCGGCGATTGTGTGGCCATCATGATGGCCGACCTCAGCGATGATCCCGTCGACCTGGTGCGCTTCTACCGCAAAATGGGCGAAGGATCCGATTGTGTCTTCGGCACACGATGGTCACGCGGCGGGAAGGTGTACGACTACCCGTGGGTGAAGAAGATGATCAACCGCACCGCCAACAACCTGGTGCGATTCGTCTTCCGCATGAAGTACAACGATTGCACCAACGCCTTCAAGCTCTACCGCCGCGGGACGATCGATGGTATCAAACCGTTCCTCTCGCCGCACTTCAACCTGACACTGGAGCTGCCGTTGAAGGCGATCGTGCGCGGCTACAGCTATGCCGTGCTCCCCAATAGTTGGCGCAACCGCAAAGCCGGCGAAAGCAAATTGAAGATCAAGGAAATGGGCAGCCGCTATTTCTTCATCATGCTGTACTGCTTGATCGAGAAGTATTTCTCCCGTGGTGATTTCATGAAACGCTGAACCATGTTGCGATCGCTCACACAGTTGCTCGAACGTAAGCGCACGTTCAACGTGTTGTTGGTGCTGAACGGGTTGGTGGCGCTTGCTACCTGCATTGGTTTCGGGCATCACGGCGGTGGCGATATCGACACCTACCAAGGCCTCGCCGTGGGCATACTGAACGGCGAATACTCGTACTGGTGGCCGTTGCAGCAGTACATCCCCGACACGTTCCGTACGCCGGGCTACCCGCTGTACATCGCATTGGTGATGTGGCTCTTCGGTACCTGGAAGGCCTTGACCTTCGTGCAGTTCGGCATCTACGCGGCATCGGTATGGCTGATGCTGAAATGCGTGGGCCGCATGGGCGGTGGGCTGTTGGCCAAGAACATCGCGCTGCTGCTGCTGCTGCCTTCCATCAACATCCCCTTCTACATCGGCACCATGTTGCCGGAGATACCGGTGATGATCTGCATCATGGGGATCTGCTGGATCTGGACCAAGAAGGAACGCACATGGGCCGATGCCATCGGGATGGGTGCGCTCTACGCCTTCATCTTCCAAAGCCGACCGATCTTCCTGCTCTTCCCGCTCTGCATCCTCGCGTGCGACATACTCTTCAAGCGGGGTCGGCTGCCGTGGACGAAAGAGATCACCGCACTGGGGATCTTCGGCCTGTCCCTTATCCCCTTCGGCCTGTGGAACCAGAACAACCACGGCAAGTTCAGTGTAACACCGTTGGAGGGCGGCGGCGGTGTGTTCCACACCGGTTACTGGGCCGGTCGCATCCCGAACTATCGCGAGATGCGGTACTGGGGCAACATGACGGGCGACGAGATCTTCGACTTCGTGCCGTACGAGGACCGCGCGGCCGAGATCGCAGCGTTCAACGCCGAATGGGATTCCATCGACGCGCAACTTGCACCCTTCCTCACGCACCAGGATACCGTGATGCTCGACAGCATCGTGAAGATCGGCCCGGTGTGCCGCACATGGAACACGCAGTACACCTTGGAACGCGATAAGATCCTGATCGCCCAGACCTGGAAGAACATCGCGGAGCATCCGGGGTACTACTTCACGTTCAAGACGTACTCCGCCGTGCGGCTGTGGGTGATCGGTATCATGCGCGATGACTTCCAGAACGCCGATCTGAAAGGGCGCATCAAGATCCTCTATCCCACATTGATGACGCTGACGATCTTCCTGCTGGCGATCATTACCGTGCCGTTGGCGCTCATCAGGAAGCGGATACGCTTGAAGGAGGTGTATCCCATGATCCTGCTCCTGCTCTACTACACCGCCATCCACTTGCCCTTCACCATACAAGCGCGCTATACAACCTCGGTGCGGCTGGTGCTCTATGTGCTGATGGCAACGGCCATTGCCGCACTGCTCAAAAAGCCCGCACCCGACCAAGAGGCGACAGGAAAGCCGCCGGAGAAAGCTCAGTGATGGTAGGGGCTTCCTTTCAGTATGGAAAGGGAGCGGTAGAGCTGTTCAGCGAACAGCACCCGCACCAGTTGGTGCGGGAACGTCATCGGCGATAACGATAACAACAGGTCAGCACGTTCGCGCACCGGCTCGCTGAGGCCGTACGCACCGCCGACCACGAAGGCCACGCGCTGGCGCCCACCATCGCGCCATTTGCCCAGTTGGTTGGCGAACGCCACGGAAGTCAATGACTTGCCACGCTCATCCAGCGCAACGAACACCTCCCCGGGCAACAGCGCGGCCAGTATCCGCTCCCCTTCCCACTTGCTCTTGAACGCCGCATCGCCTTTGCCGGCCTCCGGCAGGACAACAGTGCTGAACGTAGCGGCACGGGCAATACGATCCGCGTAGTGCGCGAAGCCCTCGGTAACATGCCCACGTTCCGTGCGGCCCACCAGGATCAAGCGGAAGTGCATAGCGTGTTGTGTTGACAACTTGGCCCGTTGGTAGGGGCTTGGGTGGCCCGGTCTTTGCCGAACTTGGCGCCAAACCTAACGTGCGATGCTCCGCAAGGTGCTCTGGTCAGTTGCTCTTGTCTTCGTTCCCTTGCTTTCCGTTGGTCAGGCCGACGTGAAAGACCAAGTGGTGCAGGCGTTGAAAACCGGCAACAGCAAATTGCTGGCCCAACACTTCATCGCCAATATCGACCTCACCACACCCGGCGGCAGCGAGATCTACAGCAAGGCCCAAGCGGAGCAGATCCTGCGCAAATTCTTCGACGAGCAGCAGCCCGTGGACATGGTGATCGAACACAGCGGCGAAAGCAAGCAGGGCGACAAATACCACATCGGCATACTGCGCACGCAGAAGGGCTACTTCCGGGTCACCTTCTTCCTGAAGAAGACCGGCGAACTGTTGCAAGTGAAACAGCTCCGGATCGAAACCGGCTCCAGCGATTACTGACGTGCTGCCCGAAGGGACCGAAGCGCTGATCGACCGAGCCTTGAAAGAGGACATCGGCGAAGGGGATCACAGCACCCTGGGTACCATTCCCGCGAAAGCCAAAGGCAGCGCGCGGCTCATCGTGAAGGGCAACGGCATACTGGCCGGCGTTGAATTGGCGCAGGCCATCATCACGCGTTTCGACCCGGATATCCATATACGTACCCTCATCGGCGATGGCGCCACGGTGGCCGTGAACGACATCGCTTTTACGTTGAGCGGGCCTGCACGCAGCATCCTTACCGTGGAACGCGTGGTGCTCAACTTCATGCAACGCATGAGCGGTATTGCCACCATGACACGGCAATTCGTGGACGCACTGGATGGCACAGGATGCAAAGTGCTCGACACGCGCAAGACCACACCCGGATTACGGGCCGTGGAGAAGTGGGCGGTGCGGCTCGGTGGCGGCACCAATCATCGGCATGGGTTGTATGACATGGTGATGATCAAGGACAACCATGGCGACATGAACGGCGGCCTACCCAACGCCATCCGTTCCGTGCGGGAATACATGCACGCGCTGCACCTCAACCTCGATGTGGAGGTGGAAACACGCAACCTCAAGGAAGTGGAACTGGTGCTGGTAACCGGCGGTGTGAAACGCATCATGCTGGACAACTTCGGCTTCGACGATCTCCGCAAAGCAGTAGCACTGATCAACCGGCGCTACGAAACGGAAGCCAGTGGCGGCATCACCTTGGCCAATGCGCGGAAGTATGCCGAGTGCGGCGTCGACTTCATTTCGGTGGGCGCGCTCACGCATTCGGTGAAGAGCCTCGACCTGAGCCTCAAGGCCATGTAGAGCCATGTGGAACCGGCTTCAACGGAGGGTCATTTTTTCGCGCCTCAATCGCCGGGTCATCGCTTGGTCGCAGCAGCGCGTGCTCTGGGGCTTCTCCGGCTTCAGCCTCTACGCCATCAGCCGGTTCTTCTTCCGTGCCCTCAGTGAGGGCCAGCTCGTTACGCGCGCATCGGCCATCAGCTTCAAGCTCTTCCTCGCCTTCTTCCCGGCGCTGATCATGTTGCTTACGCTGATCCCCTTCATACCCATACAGGATTTCCAGGAGAAGCTGCTGCACACCTTCATGGAACTGCTGCCGTGGGAGGTGTACACCTTCATCGAAAGCCAGCTGCAGGACCTGTTGGTGAAGAAACACGCCACGCTGCTCTCGCTCAGTTCCATCACCGGCCTCTACTTCGCCAGCAACAGCATGGATGCCATCCTCGCCGGTTTCAGCGGCAGCAGCAACCTCAGCACCTGGCACAGCCCGGTGAAGCAGCGCATCATCAGCCTCATCCTGCTGCTGCTGTTCGTGTTGCTGATGGTGGTGGCCATTGCGGTGCTCAACCTCAGCAACGCGGCCATCGGTTGGCTCACCAGCGAGGGTATCGTAACGGGCGGCATCGAAACGTTCGGGCTGGTGGTGATCAAGTGGGCCGTGCCGCTGCTGCTGTTGCTCACCGGCATTGCCATGCTCTACGGCGCGGGCGATCCCATCAACACCCGCTTCAAACTCCTGAGCCCCGGTAGTGTGCTGGCCACGCTATTGGTGATCATCGTGGCGAAGGCCCTTGCGTTGGTCTTCGGTCGCTTCACCGACTACAACGCGCTGTACGGATCCATCGGCGCCATACTGGCGGTGCAGCTGTGGATCTACCTCAACATGATCGCGCTGCTGGTGGGCTACGAACTGAACACCAGTATCGCCAAGGCCCGCTTCGAACGCAGCGGTCGCCTGAAGTTGGAAACGGACCGCGCGACAGCGCAAGTGACAGCAGCGCCGGAAGGCTGATGCCACGGTCCGGAACGCTCACAACGTGAACTTCCGCAGCAGGCTCCGGTTCACATAGAAGAGCACCTGATCGGTGGTATCGCCGGTGAAGCCGATGCGCGGAATAAGCTCCGCGCCGCCCAACTCTTCCTTGCGCACGCGGTTCGGGTTGGTGTTGTACACATGGGTGTACCCGCGTTGCCGTATCGCCTCCACCGCCCGCGCGGTATAGTGCTCGTGTTTGCCGAACGCCAGCGCGTAGTGGCGCGGCGCCGCACCGGTGATGTCCGCAATAAGATCCCGTCCGGCGGACACCTCCGCTTGCAGCACCGCATCCTCGCAACGCGAGAGCACGGCATGCTGGTAACCGTGGTCGCCGATGGTTACCCCTTCGGCATGCAGCCGCCGCACATCGTCCCGGTCGAGGTAGATCTTCGTGCGCGGCGCAAGCATCGGCCGTTGCGCAAAGGCCGCGGTGAACCGACCGCGCGCCATGATGGCCCCGATCGCATCGCCAGCATCGGCAGGCGCCAGCGCGGTGGCCGCCAGCATCCCCTTCACGAACACCGGGTCCTTCTCCGCCAGCACCAGATCGGTGATCCACCCGCGACCATGCTCCACCGCCAACCCGTTCAGGAATACGGTGAACGGAAGTGCCGCCGACCGCAGCATGGGCAGCACATGGGTCAGCACGCTGTGGAACCCATCATCGAAGGTGAGCGCGGCATAGTTGCGGCCCGTGGGCAGATCGCGGTCGTTCGCCAGCGCCTCCAGCGGCACCATGGTGAACAGTTGCTGGAACAGATCGATATGCTCCTTGAACCGCGCCGGGGTGGTGCTGTACCGCCACGAGTGGTGGGGGGCATCCGCCTCGCTCACATCGTGGTAACAGAAAATGAAACGATTGCCCTTGCTCACACGGAGCATGAACCCATTCGTCAACGCACGTTCATACAGCTTCTTCAAGGCGGTGCAAGTAAGGGGATCCACCACCACCTGTCCACCGGCCGCTCGTGCTCCATGTAGTTTTGTCCCGATGTGCTACAGCGCCACCTTAAGCAGGGAGATCAGGGAACTGGAGCGCGATATGAACCGGCGCTGTTTGGAGAGCGACTACCGCATCTACCTCCATCCGGACCAAGAAGCTGATGGCGACCGCTCCATCCTGTTCAAAGACAGGACCTCAGCCTTTGGCCGACCCTTTTGGCCCGTGGTCTCTTCAAGTAATGCGCAAGCCTTCGAACCCCAGCGTTGGGGCTTCATCCCCAAACACATCACCAGCGAGGAGGAGGCGAAGGAATACCTCAAACAATACAGCACCTTCAACGCGATAGCGGAGGATATCGAAAAGAAGCAGACCTACCGGGAAGCATGGGCCAAGGGCCAACGGTGCCTCATCCCCGTTACCTCGTTCACCGAGTGGCAACATGTGCCCATTGAAGGCAAAAAGGCCGTGAACAAGATCCCGTACACGATCGGAACGAAGGAACCCGTCTTCACCTTGGGAGGGGTCTGGACGGAAACGGCTTTAGGCTACCGCACCTACACCGTCCTTACCACCAAGGCCAACCCCCTGATGGAGGTGATCCACAACACCAAGAAGCGCATGCCCGTGATCATACCGAAGGACATGCACGCGTTCTGGTTGAGCCCTACCCTACCGCTGGACTACGCCAAGCTGCTGTGCGACCCCTACCCGGAGAAGGAGATGGTGGCGGTGGCGGCCTAAGAGGTGCTCTACCTGAAGTAGTGCCCCCTCCAAAACCACCCTTACTGGGTATTGAAACGGCCCCGCGCCTTGTCCTGTTTTGCCACAAGCCTGCTGCGCACCAGTGCAGCGGCCCAACCCATGGAACTATGGATAGGACCCCGCCTGAAGCTGTTGCTGGCTAGCAACGGCATGCCGCAGAAAGAACTGGGTGCTGTGGTGAACCACAGCCAATCATGGATCAGCGATGTGCTGAGCGGCAAAACCGACCCCGGCTTCCATGAAGTGGAAGCCATGCTGCGCGCACTGGGCTGCCCGTGGCATGAAGGGGTGAAGAACCCCGGCGCCATCACCCGCGTCAACGTCACCTTCGTTTCGAAGGCGGCCCCGCCCACCGACCCGAAGAGTGAAGGAGGTGAGCAAGCGCAGGCCTGAGTGTTGGTTCACTAGCCCTCGAGTATGACCATACTCGGGGGCTAGTACAACAACACTCGACCCCGAGTATGCCCATACTATACCCTTAGTACAACAACACTCGACCTCGAGTATGCCCATACTATACCCTTAGTACAACAACACTCGACCTCGAGTATGACCATACTATACCCCTAGTACAACAACACTCGACCTCGTGTATGCCCATACTCGACCCCTAGGACAACAACACTCGACCTCGAGTATGACCATACTCGACCCTTAGTACAGCCATACGCGACCCCGTGTGCAAGCTCACTTCATGCTCGATACACGGAAAAACGGGTTGCGATAACATATCTATTAGCAGATACGAAGTGCGGAAAACCGCCTGTTCATGCGGGTTTCCGGCATCGCGGCGTATGGCTATAACCATATACGGGCTCGCGGAAGTTGCTGCGTGGAACAACTCAAAGGGAGGGGCGTTGAAACCTCCATAACAACTTAAAACAAGTTATCATGAAGGCGAATATCACACTAGCACTCTTCAAAAAGGTCCCTGCCGTACTTCTGGCGTTGTTGAACAATGTGATCCAGAAGCTCACTGGCAACATCAAGCTCCCCACCCCGCCGGTGACCTTGGTTGCAATGCAAACGTTGGCGGATGCTTACGAACAGGCGATAGAGGACGCCCAGTTCGGAAGCCAGGCGAGCAAGGCAGTGCGCAACGCCTTGACCAAGGAGGTGCGCGATGTGCTCACCAAGACAGGTAACTATGTGCGCACCACCGCCAATGGCGATGCCACCATACTTACCACCAGTGGCTTCGAGATGTCCAAAACCCCGGTAATTGTGGGCATACCCGCAGCACCGGAAAACCTGAAGGTGCTCATGGGCCCCTTCAGCGGACAGACCGATATGCGCTGGAAACGCGTACACGGCGCCACGGGCTACAATGTGTTGCGTAGCGATGTGGACCCCAGTGTACAGCCCAACTGGAAAGTAGTGGGCACCACCTCCAAGGTCCGCTTCGTGGACAGCAACTTGGAGAGCTTCAAAGCCTACTGGTACACCGTACGTGCCATCGGCTTCGCTGGCCCCGGCATCCCCTGCGCACCACTGATGGGCCGCGCTGCCTAAGGCACCCAACTCCTCAAGCGAAAAGCCCCGGTTCCTCCCGGGGCTTTTTTGCGTTCGGGGGTTTGTGCTCGACTTGTCCGGTGCCCTTAGAGGCTGGTATATCTGCCCACGCAATAGAGCAGCACCGCTATTGAGATAACGAAGCCTACAAAGCCAACCGCCCGCTCGTTGGCATCCGGCAATACATCCTCCTGGCTGGGCCACACCAAGCGCGATAGGTCAGCAAGCCGGTCGCGAACCCAGAGCAAAAACTCCATGGGCATAGGTAGGGAACCTATGATGTGCGCGGCGAGTAGTAACCGATGTAGTGGATGACGATTTCCTCGCCGCGACGTTCTCGGCGATCGAACTTGAAGTTCACTAAATACACCTCCCCTTGAAATGGGGCAGTGTTGAAGTTCATCTGTCCGTCACCATCCAAATGAACAATTGCTGGTCGGTGCAGCTTCAACAGTTCATCTCTACTCAGCGGCTCAACTCCAGGCTGTGGGAGGAGCTGCAACTCCATTGCGAAATTCTGTGATACTGGTAACTCCATGGCCCAAAGCTATAAGCCGCAAAACGGATACGGCCCCGGCATAGCTTCGTCACATGTACAATCACCCCAAGCCGCAGACCGGCTTCGAACTCTTGGATATGATCGAACGCTCCATGGATCGGAAGGTGCTGGTCCAATGGTCGGCCGGACCGTGTCCGGATACCACCAAACACACGGCGTATTTCTGCACAACCAACGAGATCGCGCCAAACGAAGATGCAGGATGGACATTCCATCATCTGTTTCCCGTAGAGGGCGTTGAACATGCACGTGTCCTCTTCAATGAAGTGTGCGGCATCTGTGAACAGCCAGAAAAGGCGCAGCACTTCAGCGTAAAGGGTGTCGACCAAGGGCGAGCGATGTTCATCCATGTTCGCTACAAGATTGGGTGACCGTTAACGAACAAGCCCCAGCAGAAGCTGGGGCTTGTGTATTTCCAAGGTTGAGCGTCTAACAGGCCGCAAGCGGGGGTCCTGAGTTCATGTATTCGTCGTAGGAGCTGGTTTTCGGATTCACCATGAAGTAGGCGACCAAGCGCTCAAGCGAAGTGTTCAAACGGGTCTTCGCTGAGCCCATGGCTAGGCCGGTCTTCACTGCGAAGTGCAGGAAGTAGTGCTTTCGCATAAAGTAGCCCTTCAGGACAGAATGGTATTCCTCAAGAAACGGAGCCATCCCTGGAGTCATCATCAACGCTTCGTTCAGGTCCTCGCTCCTCTGCTTGAATTCGTCGTGTCTGTGCAGAATAGCACGCATCACCGAGAAGGTATACAGGTTGTACCTGTCCATGTGGTGTATTGTTGAGCAGATCGAAGTATCCATGTACTGGAACGCTGCCGATCGTACGTTGACCTTATTGTCAATCGCGGCCAATCGCAGTTGATCGCGCAAACCGAAGAATCGATGACGGAATCTAATGGACAATCGAGTGTAATACAGGTTTCTCCAACGCCAGTATAGAAGGACGTGTACAATGAGGAGCAGAATTATGGTACTAGCCATGGGTTACTGCTTAGGGGGTTCACTTGAGCCCAACCTTCCTCCAGTAAGTCTGGATTGAAGGCTGGTTTTTTCTTCAGCCATCTTGTTCAGCCGGGTCTGATCCATCCGGTTAACGTTCCGCATGTGGAAGTGTTGCATCACAATGAGCATCACCAAACCATACACAATAATGATGCAGTTCAAGTGGCTGCCGGCCTTGAACAGGAACCACATATCCACTAAGGCCTGTTTCTGCTCGGCCGTGGCGAAGGCCACAACGAACACATAGGTGGCGATGAAAATGAACCCAATCATCCCAATTCGGTTCATCACCTCGCCGCAAACGACAAGCGCACGAAGCCAGAAACCGTCTTGAGTTGTAGGGGTAGTCTTCTTTCTCGGGGGGGGCTTTTTCGCCATAAACCAGAAGGGGGTGGGAGAACAATCAAATGTATCAGGGCTGCTGACACTCGCAATACCATGACTGGGGTATACAGACCCCACAGGTGGGGATTCAAGCGTCCTTTTGGTTTTAGTCAGATAACTTCGGGGCCTAACCGTTTACCCATGCATTTCGTTACTGTAACGCTGAAGGATAACCGCGTGGTCGCAATCAATCTGGATATGATCGTCTCCATTGAACCTGTCGCGAAGTCTGAATTGACCAAGGTGTGGATGGTGAGTGTCGGACCTGATCGGTTGGTCTATTACGTTCAGTTGACCATGGAGGAGTGGGCGGTGAATCTCAAGCAGACGAAGCGCTGAAAAGATCCGGCCCCGGCTTACCCAAGCATGCGCTCGGGTAAGCACTAAGGCTCGCGCTTGCCTTGGGCGAGTGCGTTTCTGTTTAGGGCCTGTGGCCCGCCTGAGATACAACCGAGCTGGTTCCGAGGGCCACTCGCCGGAAGAGAGCGGCAGCCCGCACGGCTCAGGTACACGAGGGGGTGCGCGGGGTGTCGGTGTGGCGCAAACACCACGCGATGTCAAAAGTCACGATGCAGTTAATCGAGTTAGACAAGGAACTCGCTCTATGGATAAATCCTCTTCGTCTTAATCGGGCACAGGATTTTTGGGTCATCATAGATCTTATCGGATATGAGCTTGCCATCGGCCGGCACGTCACAAAGGGCAATCCAGAAATGATACTCACTGTGGTAAACTCCGTCACGAAGTGTGCCGCCGCCACTGCTGCCTTTTGCAATCACATAGGTTGCTCCTTCCCTTTTGAAAGTGAACGAGAACTCTAGTAGGTCATAATGTCCAAGCGCATCGTCGCAACTACGAATAGTCTGGAAACCACCAACCGGGCTACCATGGTAGCTGAGGCAACGTTGCCTCAAATCGTCAATCAATTTCGCGTCATACACGTTGTCCAATTCAATTCCTCTGAGTATTTGAGTGCCCTCGAAGAAGGTAAGCGATACCACAGCGCCGCTTGGCTTGCGATATTTAATCTCCTCACCTGTCGTATAGACAGAGGGCTCCGTAATCATTAGTCTCTTATCCTCAACGTAGTTGACTACGTCGTTGAACGACACCTTGGTATTGAGTACGAACGTGTCGTAATTAAAGGCTTGCTGCGCAAGCGTCACCGTAGCAATCAAGGTCAATATTGAAGCCACTATTGCGCGTGTATTTGTAAGTATCACTGTACCCGAAATGGTCATCTCGTCAGGTCTTTTATCCTGTCGCCAAGGTATCTCGTTCCGCCGCACAAGCTCCCCGCACACCCTCGGCTGTCGCGGCGCACGCGCTAGGCTTTTTGCCTAGTGCGCTTCAGCACTAGGGGCTCTGCCCCGTCTCTCCTGATGTGTCTGTTGCGCAATGACTTACTTTCGATACCATGCTTCGGCCTCTTCATCTAGCACTGCTCCTCTGCGCCATGGTCTCATCACATGTAGCCATAGGTCAGGACGTGCAGGTTTGTGATATGAGTTTGCCTTGCATAGATCTTGACGTGGAGCCGAGTTTCCCGGGAGGTGAGGAGGCCCGAATACGCTACCTGTCCGACAATCTCATTTACCCCCCCGCAGATTTAAAGGCTGGCATAAGCGGGACGGTTTATCTCCGCTTCTTGGTCGGCAGGGATGGCACCGTTCACGGTGTGCACGTAGTGAGTGGTGTGTCGCCGGGTTTGGATAGTGCAGCTGTCCATGTCGCGGAACTCATGCCTGCGTGGTCACCAGGACTCATTGACGATTGGCCTGTGACCACAATGCTTGGTATGCCGATAGTTTTTGCTACGGAGTAGTAGGAACCCTGCTCACATGCTCGGCTGTCGCGGCGCACGCGTCCTTTAGCCTTCATTTGTCTCGATGCTGAGCCCTGTTGAGCTCCGATGGTTCATTGCCTTCGGCATAGTTTGTTTCGCATCCCATTGCGGTAAGATCATCCTGCTCTATGCTGCGCTATGGCGACCAAGGCCTCTTGGTCGCAAGCGTCCGGTCGATGCGCTGGTTTTCATGTTCCTCTGCCTTTTCCTCATGCTGTTACCATACCAAGACTCCAAGGTCTCGAAGGCGATGAACAGGGCGCTTCTGATCGTAACCATCACGTTGTATGTCTCCTGGCTTGTTTTAGGGTATCTCATCCTTACTTCGTTTCCTATTCTAACAGCTTAGCGCGGCGCACGCGCTCGGCCGTATACAGAAGCCCGTACTATTACATGAAGCAGCAAACACGTGGAATGTGATCAAGAAGGCGACTGCAACGGCCACTGAAAACGTAAAGCTCAGGAGTCGCATACTGCGAACCTGGGCAACTTCGGCAGTTTACTCCATCATATTAAGCGTGTTGATCACGATGGTAAGCGAGCATGTGAATTGGCCAGTTCTGCTAATCATCATTTCGCCAGCCATCCTGCATATGCTGATTACCGTTCCGATCAGGACCAAATGGTTTATCGCTGCCTGGAATGTCCGCGATGGGCGACTGCACCTGAGGTATTGGCGGCATTTGGCGCTATATGAGCTTGATACTGACG
>CADECG010000052.1:1244-23133 GCA_902825795.1 uncultured Bacteroidota bacterium | reverse complement strand
TTCAAAGGATGCACCTATTGGTGTTTCCCACTGTTCCGGACACGATGAACCCCTCCGGTATGAGCGAATGCATCGCGCTCCAGTCCATCACGAACATGCCCTCAGTTGCTTGGGGCGTTTATCTCGGTGCGTTGCCCGTGACGTCCCTGCCTGCTTGTCCAAACACTGTTCTAAACGAGATATCGCTCCAGTCCCTATACAACCTGACCCAAACACCCGAGCCCCCAGATTCGGTGGGTTATAAAATGAGTTATTGGAACCTGCCACTTATTGACTCGATCCCACAGTTGCCGGGATCATGTCCGAGGCTTCGCTTCCAAAGCATGCCCACGTTCGTGTTCATGGGAAATTGGCCCACGGACCTAAATGAATTGGAAATTGAGGGGGGCGGTCCGAGTTGCTTACAGCCGCTACCAACCACTCTTACCCAATTTCAAAGTGAGATGAGCGCGGTGACGTGTTTGCCCAACCTGCCGCCCAACGCGCAGATCATTTGGGATCTTGACCTCTTGACGCCGAACGAAGTGCCCTTATGCAACCTGCTCAACACTGTATGCGATCCTGTGACCAACGGCATTGGCGGAAAGGTTTACCTCGACCAGAACGGCAACGGTGCGTTCGACACAGGCGAACCTCCGTTCGCAATGGCCGTTGTGGCAACCATGCCCGATAATTGGATGACCGGTTCCCTTCCGAACGGATCGTACACGATCGGGGTCCCAGTTGGCTCCTATGTGATCAACTGTGCGCCCGATCATCCATACTTGCAATCCGTGAGTCCCGCGCAGCACAGCGCCGCGTTCCCCGCATGGAATGGAGTGGACACGCTTAATAATTTCGGAGTTACCCTTCAGCCCAACGTCCAAGACCTCGGTCTCTACCTGACCAGTATTGTCCCACCTGTTCCGGGTTTCGATGTCTGGTACAACTTGCACTACACCAACGCCGGCACTCAAGTTCAGGATGGCTCTGTCACGTTCACGTACGATGCCGCAATGGCCTTCATCAGCAGCGTCCCAGCACCGGACGTGATCAATGGCAATACCCTAACATGGAACTTCACGCAGATGGCTATCAGCGAACAGCACAACATCAGTGTGACGATGAGCACGCCCGTGGGTACCGCACTTGGCACCAACGTTTACCACACCGCCACGGTGGGCCCTTTGGCCACTGATCAAGCACCGAACGACAACACTGACACTTATGACGGCGTGGTTGTCAACGGCTACGACCCCAACGACAAGACAGTCTCCCCCTCTGAACTCACACCTGCAGAAGTCTCGGCGGGCGAGCGCGTCATCTACACGGTTCGCTTCCAGAACACCGGCACCTATCAAGCTTTCCGTGTTGTCATCACCGATACGCTGAGCAGCGATCTGCAATGGAACACCATGCACCTGATAGCGGCAAGTCATGCGCACACATGGTACATCGAGAACGGCGTGCTGTTCGTGGTGTTCGACAACATCAACCTACCCGATAGCAATGCCAATGAGCCCGAGAGCCATGGCTTCGTGAAGTTCAGCATGAAGCCGGTGAGCACGCTGATGCTCGGCGCCTCAGTGAGCAACACGGCCAATATCTACTTCGACTTCAATGAACCGGTGATCACCAACGCGGCCGTTTTCACTGTTGACGCTAACACGGCCACAACGGAGGTGGAGCGCGCCCACATGCAGTTGAGCCCGAACCCGGTGAGCGATGCACTGACGGTCATTTTTGCGCAGCCGGAGCAGGATGCGCTGTTGGAAGTGGTGGACGTGACCGGTCGCACGGTGTTCACTACGGTAGTGAGCGGTATGCAGGCACTGCTGGATGTCCAGGGCCTGAAAGCGGGCAGCTATCATGTGCGCTTGGGTGATCGCTTGCCCGGACGGTTCGTGAAACGTTGAAGGTTCGTTGGTCCTGACCCGCTTTCGGTCCGCTCTTCACGCCCTGCGCTCATCCACCCCGCCGCTGTTCATAACTGAGCTTAGCGTGAGCACGGCGCGCAATACCCCCCGGTAGCTTCGCCGCAGTGCCGCAGCGGTTGCGCGGCCGTGCCTATGCCGTTGGTCCAGATTGTTTTATGGGTGTTGCTCGGTGCCGTTGTGGTGCTGCTGTTCTTCCATGCTGTCATCTTCAGCCGTTTGGCCTTCCGCACCCAATGGGCCCACCCCGAGCGCGATAAGCCGGTGAGCGTGGTGATCTGCGCGCGCAACGAAGCCCGCAACCTGCAAGCCCTTATCGACATGCTGATGGAGCAGCGCCATAACGACTTCGAAGTGGTGATCGTGAACGACCGCAGCGACGACGATACGCTGGAAGTGCTCAACTGGCTGAAGCCGAAGTACGAGCGCTTGCGCGTGGTGAACATACAGGCCGACGAGAAGTTCAGCTACGGCAAGAAGATCGCCCTGGGCGTGGGCATCCGTGCGGCCAAGCACAGCCATATCGTGCTCACCGATGCCGATTGCGTGCCGACCAGTCGCGATTGGTTGGCGCTGATGTGCGCCGGTTTCAAGGAGGGCCGCCAGATCGTGATCGGCCACAGCCCCTACCAGCACACAGGAGGATTGACCAACGTGCTTGAGCGGTACGACGGCACCACCAAGGCCATGCAGTACATCAGTTTCGCGCTGGCCGGGCTGCCGTACATGGGTGTTGGCCGCAACCTCGGCTACACGCAGGACCTCTTCTTCAACGCACGGGGCCCGCGCCGGCACGACCACCTGATGAGCGGCGATGACGACCTGTTCATCAACGCGGTCGCGCGCACCCGCAACACGTCGGTAATGGCGGACAAGGACGCTTTCATGACCACCGCAGCCACGGCCGATCTGGCCACATGGATCCGCAGGAAGCGCAGGCACTTCACCACAGCGCGGTACTACCGTTTCGGTCACCAGATGCTGTTGATGCTGCTCCCGGGCGCACGCCTCCTCTTCTGGGCCTGCTTCGCCGCGCTGTGCATCCTCGGCGAGTGGGCATGGGCCGCAGGTGCCATGGCCGTGCAGTTGTTCCTGTTCTACCCTGTCGTCGCTCTTGCGCTGCACCGTTTGAAAGCGGGGGCGTTGCTCATCGCGCTAACCTTGCCTTTAGAATGGCTGTTCCTGTTCCTGGACCCGCTGCTGTACACCAGCACGCTCATCATCAAACCACGCCGATGGAAGTAAGCGAGAACCTCAGTGACAAGGCCCGGTACGATCTCGTGCTCGTAGGCCGCGCCGTGGAGAAGAAGGACCAGAAGGCGTACGCCGAGCTGATGAGCCGCTACCGCGACTCCATCTACTTCATGTTGTTGAAGATGATCAACAACAAGGACGACGCCGAGGATCTGACCATCGAGGCGTTCGGCAAGGCGTTCAACCGGTTGCACCAGTACACACCGAACTACGCCTTCAGTACCTGGCTCTTCAAGATCGCGTCGAACAACTGCATCGATTGGATCCGCAAGCAGAAGAAGAAGATGCTCTCCATTGACCAGCCCTTCGGCACGGACGATGGTGACGAGATGACGATCGAGCTGCGTGGCCACGGTCCCGATCCAGCCGACGTGGCGATCCGCAACCAGAAGGTGGAGGTGATGCGCGAGGTGGTGGAGAAACTGAAACCGCGTTACCGCACGCTGATCGAGCTGCGCTACTACAAGGAGTACAGCTACGAGGAGATCGCCGACGAACTGGATCTGCCCTTGGGCACTGTGAAAGCGCAACTGTTTCGTGCCCGCGAGTTCCTGATGGGTGTGCTGGACAATAAGAAGGATACGATCTGAGACCGGATCAGATGATCAGACGATCAGACGATCAGATGATCGCCGATGGGTCGGACAAGGATCTCCCTTCCCGCAGTTCATTCTTCGCACCCCCCATCAACTGATCCCGGGATCCGTGGACGCCCTCGTGCTCCTGTTGAAGTACTTCCCTGACCTGTCCGCTGAGCAACGGGAACGGTTCGGCAAGCTCGGTGAACTGTACGGGGATTGGAACGCACGCGTGAACCTGATCTCGCGCAACGATATCGTACACCTGTACGAGCGGCACGTGCTGCACTCCTTGGGAATCGCCGCGGTGGCGCCGTTCGCTGACGGCACGCGCGTGGTGGATGTGGGCACGGGCGGTGGTTTCCCCGGTGTACCGCTCGCGATCATGTTTCCGCGGTGCACCTTCCACCTGATCGACGGCATCGGTAAGAAGATCACCGCGGTGAAGGGTGTGATCGAAGGCTTGGGACTTACCAACGCCACCGCCGAGCAAGTGCGCAGCACCGAGCACAGAGGCCGCTACGAGGTGATCGTAAGCCGTGCAGTGACCACGCTGCCGGAGTTCATTCGTGATACGAAGCACCTGGTGCCGAAAGGCGGTGGAAGACTGCTTTACTTAAAAGGCGGCGAGTTGGCCGACGAGATCCTGCCGCTGAAACAAGCCGTGCGCGTGCACGAGTTGAGCGAGGTCTTCAGCGAGGAGTTCTTCGCGACGAAGAAGGTGGTGGAAGTCGACCTATAGGCTTACGCCTCCGCCAACTGCGTCTTGCTCAAGTGGTAGTAAAGGCCACCGGTATCGGCCATCAACTCGTCGTGCGTGCCGCTGCTGGTAACGATACCCTTGTCCAGCACAAGGATGCGATCCGCACTGCGCACGGTGCTGAGGCGGTGAGCGATCACGAAGCTGGTGCGGCCTTGCATCAACTGATCCAAGGCATCCTGCACCAGTTTCTCACTGGCAGTATCGAGTGAGCTCGTTGCTTCGTCCAGGATCAGGATCGCCGGGTCCTTCAGTACCGCGCGGGCAATGGCGATGCGCTGTCGCTGGCCGCCGCTCAACTGTATGCCGCGTTCGCCGACGATGGTATCGTACCGTTCCGGGAAGCGTTCGATGAACTCGTGCGCGTTGGCTTTGCGCGCCGCTGCTTCGATATCGTCCTGCGATGCACCGGGCTTGCCATAAGCGATGTTCTCGCGGATGCTTCCACCGAAGAGCAACACTTCTTGTGGTACGATGGCCATGCGATCGCGCAGGGCGCTGAGCGGATAGTCCTGCGCGTTCTTGTTGTCGATGAGGATGCGGCCTTCGTTCGGCGTGTAGAAGCGCAGCAACAGCGATGCAATGGTGCTCTTGCCCGCGCCGCTCGGTCCCACCAGCGCCACACGCTCGCCGGGTTCGGCAGTGAACGACACGCCCTTCAACACCGGCACATCCTCGCGCGAGGCATAGTGGAATCCCACATCCCGGAATTCGATGCGGCCGCTCAGCTTCAGCACTTCGTGTGACTTGTCCAGGCTCACCGGCTCCGGTTTCTCCTCTTGTATATCGAGCAGGCGTTCGGTGGCACCAATGGCTTTCAGCACCGTGCCGAACATCTCCGGTATGCTGGCGAAACCTGCCGCGATGAAGACCGTGATCATGATGAAGCTGATGATCTCGCCGGGCTTGATCACATCAGCGTTCTTCAGTTCCACCGCACGGTACGCCACCATCACCACGGCCCCGAACATGCACAGGATGATGAACGACACGAAGGCACCGCGCCAGCGTGCACCCTTCAGCGCCAACGTGCGCGCGGCGTCCACGCTCTTGCCGTAGCGCACCACTTCCCACGCTTCGTTGGCAAAAGCCTTCACGTTCTGGATGCCTTGCAGCGTTTCGTCCACGATGGTGCCGCTGTCCGCAATACCGTCCTGCACCTGCTTACTGAGCTTCTGGATGAAGCGACCGAAGAACACCGCTGCCACGGCCACCACCGGCACCACCGACACCATGGTGAACATGAGCTGCGGGCTCAATTGGAACAACATGATCAGGCCCAGCACGATGATGATGGACTGCCGAACCAGCTCGGCGGTCACGGTGGTGAAGAGATCTTGCATCAACGCCACATCGGCACTGATGCGGCTGTTGAGCTCCCCTACCCTGCGCTGCGCGAAGAAGCTCATGGGCAGGCGCACCAAATGTGAGTAGGTGTCCTTGCGCAGCTGCGCGAGGGCATGCTCGCTGACATGCCCGAAGAGGTAGATACGCCCGAAGCCGAACAGTGCTTGCAGGATGAACGAGATCGCCAACAACTTGGCAATGGATGCCGTGTCCGTGAGATCGCCCAAAGCACTGTTCATGAAGCTTCCGCTGCTGGGGGCGGCATCCATGAGCTTGCCCAACAGCACAGGGAACGCCAGGCTCAGCAAGCTGGTGATGATGAGGAAGACGAAGCCCAGCGCGAAGTGCCAGCGGTAGGGCCGCATGTACCTGAAGATCCGCAGCGCCTTGCGCAGCGTGGTCTTGTTCAGTTTCGCCTTGGGGGCGTCGTGTTCCTTGAAGCGGCCGCGGGCCATGGGGAGGCGATCGGAGGATCAGACAATTAGAGGATCAGACGATCAGACAATGATCTGAAAGCTTGGATCGGGCGCGAAACTATCCGGGAACGCGGTGCGCGTGGAACGGACCGCCTTACATCAAGCAGATGAGGTCGTTCGTGGGGTATACCACCCCGCAGCGGCGGGGATCGAACTGGTCGCCATACACAGGGGCGACGCAATCGTTGAAGCAGGGCGAGTAGTGGTCCGTAACGAGTTGGATGGGGCGGTAGCCATCCAGCACAGTGCCCGTGCTGGTAACACCGACCAGATGGTACATGTAGCGGCCAGCGGCCGGCTCAGGTGCGTTGGGGATGGAATAGCGGCCGTCCCATACATCGTATCGGCTATCGGTAGTGTACACCACGTTGCCCTCCATGTCGTATATCGTCAGTTCCGAGATCGTGAAGTTCCTTCCCGCGATGAAGAACATGTCATTGATCCCATCCCCATCCGGTGTGAACACGTTCGGCACGCTCACAAAACAACTGTCCTCGCAGAACAGGAACGCTTCGCCCAAGGCGGGTTCAAGGCTCTTCACTTCTTCCTTCTTGCAACCGGTGAACACAACCGACAGTGCAGCCACTGCGATCACTGCGAAGAGCGTGCGTGCGGGTTGGTGGTAGAGGTGCCGGTGCATTGGTTGGTGCAACCTACGGGGTTCGTTCGAGGAGAGTGCGATCATGAACCGAAGCATGGCGACAAGTCCCGTTCGTCATCGCGAGGCCGCTCTGGGCCGAAGCGATCCATCCGTGCACCGGTTTCCCAGGGTAGCTCATCACTGCCGACACCGCAGGCCTCAAGTGGATTGCTTCGGCCCAGAGCGGCCTCGCAATGCCGTGCGCGCAAAACGCTCAGCCGTGCACGGCGACAAGTCGATCGGCGATGTGGTCGAAGAGGTTCTTCAGCGGCTTTTCCACCATCATCTTGATGAAGGTGTTCAGCTCGGCTTCGAACACTTGATAGGCTTTTGTTCTGCCGTTCTCTTCAACCAAATGCACATCGAGGGTGAAGGGGAACGGGCTACGGTCGGTGGCTTTCAGCTTGATGAGGCTTGGCGGCGTGCCGCCATCGAGCATAAGGCCGATGGTAGCGGCGCCCGCCACCTTGAACGAGCACGATGTGCCGTCGCTCTGCCAATCGCTGATCTTGTCCTGCGGCAGCAACAGCTTGAAGTTGTTCATATCCTGCAGGAACGCATACAGGTCCGTTGCCGGTTTCGACACTTCCACTTGCTTGCTTTCGATGCGGGTCATCTGTTCGTGTTGCTTAGTTCGTTTGCGTCTGTCATCCCGAGGAGTCTTCCACTTCATTCCAGTCTGTCATCCCGAGGAGTCTTCGACGAGGGATCTCTCTTCCACCAATGCCCCGTTCCTGAGAGATCCTTCGGCCATCGGAATGGCCTCTGGATGACAGAGCAGTGCAGGACAGTACCTGATCAACACCAATTACGCAGCCACCTTGCCCCAGGTACTCGGATCCTTGCGCCACTCGTTCAACGGCAGCAAGTCCTTCTCGGTGATGTAACCGCTGTGCAGGGCTTGGTCCAGCAGTATGCTATAGTTGGTGAGGGAGTGCAGCTTCACCTTGCTGTTGTCGAAGGCCACGCGCGCCTCATCGAAGCCGTAGGTGAAAATGCTCGCCATGCCTTTCACTTCGCAGCCTTCCTCGCGCAAGGCGGTAACCGCCGCGAGGCTGCTCTTGCCGGTGCTCACCAGATCCTCCACCACCACAACGTTGCGGCCGGTGCTCAGGTCGCCTTCCACCATGTTCTTCATGCCGTGCTCCTTGGCGCCGCTGCGCACATACACGAAGGGCAGGCCCATATCGTGCGCCACCAACGCGCCGTGCGCAATGCCGCCTGTGGCCACGCCCGCGATCATATCGGGCCGGCCGAACTCGTGTTCGATCGCTTGCACGAACTGCTGCCTGATGTAGGTGCGCACGGCAGGGTATGAAAGGGTCTTGCGGTTATCGCAATAGATCGGGCTCTTCCACCCGCTGGCCCAGGTAAAGGGCTTCTTCGGGCTCAATTTCACCGCCTTTATCTGCAGCAGGAACTCAGCTACTTTCAGCGCGGGATCAAGACGTGCATCCATGCAGCGAAAGTATGTGGTTTGGATCGGCGAGCGAGCGGTGGTGATGGGGGCTGACGCGACCCTGCTGACCACCTATGGCACCGTCGAGGAACATCCCATCACCGACGCGCAACACCTCAAGAACGTACTGCGCGCGTTCGAGGGATCCATGGCCGACACGCTGCTGCTCACCCACCCGGAGCCATCGCGCTTGTGGGAATGGTTCAGCGCGCGTTTCGCCTTTGTGCACGCGGCTGGCGGCGCAGTAACCGATGAGCGCGGCCGCCTCCTGGCCATGTACCGCCGCAACCGCTGGGACCTGCCCAAGGGAAAACTGGACAAGGGCGAAGCCGTGCCCGATGCTGCCGTGCGCGAGGTGATGGAGGAATGCGGATTGAAACACGTTGAGATCGTCGACACCATAGCCGACGGAAGTCACACACCATTGGCCGTTACTTGGCATACCTACGACCACAAGGGCGGCCACTACCTGAAACGCACGGACTGGTTCCTGATGCGCACCAGTTCCAGCGAGAAGCTGGTGGCAGAGGCCGATGAGGACATTACCGAAGTGAAGTGGATGGACCGCGATGAAGTGCTGCGCATGCGCGCCGAAACTTACCCCACGTTGCACGCGGTGATCGATGCGTGGTTGGGGGTGGTGAAGACGGTGAAGTGACAGCACCTCAGCACTCTTGCGTGGACTCCCTACCTCCTGACCGGCCGCAGCACTTGCCGTGCAAAAGTCCACACCCTCACTTCACCACGGGCAGCCCAGCGGCGCGCCACGCCTTCATTCCGCCATCCAGGTTCACCACTTGTTTGAATCCAAGATCGCGCATGGCATCCTGAGCTTCGCTGCTGCGGCCACCGGAGGCGCAGTACACCAGCACGGGCTTCGACTTGTCCAGCTTGGACACACGCGCAGTGAAATCGTCAGCGTACCAATCGATGTGTACGGCATCCTTCATACGGCCGGCGTTCCATTCCTCGGGAGTGCGCACATCCAGCAGTATGAAATTGTCCTTATCAGCCAGTGCCGCGAATTCTTGCGGGGTTACTTCAGTAGGTGCCTGTGCGTTGGAACAACCGGTCGAGAGCAAGGCGATGGTGATCGTTGCAATGGGGAGGAGGGAGCGGAGCATGGTGGGGAAGGGTGAAGGGGTAAGGGGTAAGGGGTAAGGGAAAGGGTGATGGCGGAAGTTTGGATGTGGGGCGCGCATCTAATTTGCGCGCCATGACAGCAAAGATCATCGTTGCGTTCGGGTTGATCGTGACTTCCCTCACCAGTGCGGCGCAAACCTTCACCAACACGGGCGGCCCCATACCCGATGATGGATCGTGGTACGAATTCGAGATCAACGTCAGTGCCTTGCCCAACAGCATCGACACGGTGAACTTCGGGCTGGAGCAAGTGTGCATCACCGTGGAGCACTCGTGGATCGCCGATCTGGACATCACCATTGTAGCGCCCGATGGCACAGCGGCGCTGCTCGTGGGCGGCAACGGTGGCGACCAGGATTTCTATACCAATACCTGTTTCCGTGCCGATGCCACGAACCTCATCGTCAACGGCACCCAGCCCTACACCGGCGACTGGCGCCCCATGCAGCAAATGGGCGTGGTGAACAACGGGCAGGACCCGAACGGCATTTGGAAACTGCGCATCCTCGATACCTATCCCTTCGCCGATGCGGGCGACCTGCTCGATTGGTCCATCAGCTTCGGCAACGATCCGGCCACATACTTCAGCGTGCAAAGCAGCAACCTGCCCATCGTGGTCATCAATACCGAAAGCGCCATACCCAACGAGCCGAAGGTGCCCGCGACCATGGGCATCATCAACAATGCGCCCGGCGTGCGCAACGACTTCACCGACCCCTTCACCGACTACAACGGGCGCATCGGCATTGAGCTGCGCGGCAACAGCTCGCTCATGTTCCCGAAGAAGAGCTACGGTCTGGAGCTGTGGGATGCGAACGATAACGACACCAGCGCTGCGCTGCTGGGCATGCCCGCCGAAAGCGACTGGATCCTGAGCGCGAACTACAGCGACAAGTCGTTGCTGAACAATGCCCTCACCTTCCACATCGGCCGTAGCATGGGCCATTGGGCGCCGCGCACGCAGCATGTGGAACTGGTGCTCGATGGCCAGTACCTCGGCACCTACGTCTTCACCGAGAAGATCAAGCGCGACAACGATCGTGTGGACATCGCGAAGCTGGACCCCGATGATCTGGCGGGCGACAGCGTTACCGGCGGCTACATCGTGAAGATCGATTGGGCGCAGGGCAACAACAGTGTCGCGTGGAACTCGCAGTACCCACCGCCGAACGCGCCGGGCAACGAGGTGATCGAATTCATCTATGACTATCCGGAAGATCCCGCACCGCAGCAGCGCAACTACATCGAAGCCTACATCGACAGTTTCGAAACAGCGTTGATCGGGCCGCAGTTCACCGACCCGGTGCAGGGTTATGCGCAGTACATCGACCAGCGTTCGTTCATCGACTTCCTGATCGTGAACGAGATGGGTCGCAACGTGGACGGTTACCGCCTGAGCACCTTTATGCATAAGGACAAGAACAGCAACGGCGGCAAACTCACCATGGGCCCGCTGTGGGACTTCGACCTTTCGTGGCACAACGCCGATTACTGCAACGGCAGCGCCTACACCGGCTGGGCCTACAACCTCAACTACGATTGTCCCGGCGGGAAGATGGTACCGTTCTGGTGGTGGCGCTTCTTGGAGGACCAGTCCTTCACCGACAGCCTGCGCTGCCGTTGGGATGAACTGCGCAGCGGGCCGCTGCACACCGACAGCCTGTTGGCGTGGTGCGATACCATGGCCGTGCACCTGGACGAAAGCCAGCAACGCAACTTCAACGTCTGGCCGATCTTGGGCACCTGGGTGTGGCCCAACCCCGGCCCCATACCTGCTAACTACGCCGGCGAGGTACAGGAGTTGAAGGATTGGATCCTGTTGCGTACCGCGTGGCTGGATGTGAACTGGCCCGACAACGTCGGCGGCTGCTTGCATGTGGGTGTCGCCGAAAAGCAACCACTGGAAGCCGGAGGCATCTACCCGGATCCGTTCAGCGATCGGTTCACCGTGCAACTACCACAACAGCCCGATGGACCTGTGCGCATCCTACTGCACGATGCGCAAGGCAGGATCGTGCTGGACAAGTCAGTGACCTGTTCGGCCGGCAAGTGCGACGTATGGGCAGGGTACATGCTGAACCCCGGCATGTATGTGCTTACGGCGCAGCACCGCAACGGTGCGCTGCGGCTGCCGGTGCAGTGCGTGCAATGAACCCTTCGGCATTGAATGTGTACAGGGGAGCGGCACAAGAGCGCCGCTCTTTCTTTGTTCCATCAACCGCTCCCCCTTATGAACGCCCGCATACTATTTCTCACCTTCTCACTCTCGCACCTTCTCACCCTCTCCCTCCACGCCAAAGAGCAACCCATCGCCAGCAAGGTCACGGGTGCCAAGGTGTTCCTGAGCGGTGCGCAGATCGCGCGCAGCGCCAGCGCCACCATCACCACAGGCAACACCACGCTCATCTTCACGGGCCTCAGCGAGCAGCTGGACCCGATGAGCATACAGGTGAACGGCAAAGGCGGCTTCAGCATCCTGAGCGTGAACCACCGCATCAACTACCTCACCGAGAGCCCGAAGAAGAAGGAGATCGACGATCTGCAAACGCAGATCAAGAAACTGGAGAAGGACTGGGCTTATGAAAAGGCCATGCAGGATGTGTGGGTCAACGAGGAGCAACTGCTCAACAAGAACAGCAGCATCGGCGGGGCACAGAACGGACTGACCGCAGCGCAACTCACGGCGGTGAACGATTACGTGCGCGAGCGCTTGAAAGTGACCAAGACCAACTGGTTGGCGCAACAGGAGAAGCTCACCGAGATCGGTAGGGAAGCCGACAAGCTGCGCGCGCAGCTGGCGCAATACCAAGGCGAGCAACACCGGCCCACGAGCGAGATCGTAGTGGAGATCGATGCACCGGTGGAAGTCGCCGCGACGTTCACACTGAACTACTTCGTGAGCGACGCCGGATGGACACCCGCCTACGACCTCCGCGCCAAGAGCACCAGCACGCCGATCGAACTGCTGATGAAAGCGCAAGTGATCAACAACACCGGCGAGGATTGGAACAAGGTGGATCTGGCATTGAGCAGCGGCAACCCTACCCTCGGTGGCAACATGCCCACATTGAGCGCATGGGTGCTGCAGCAGCCGTATAGGTTGGAGAGCCTTTCAATGCGCCCCAGGAAAACAATGGATAGGGTCGATGCCCGCGCACCGGCGCCTACAATGGCGGGTGCAGAAGACGTGAGCGGGTACGTGAACATGGACGCCTTGCAGGAAGTAGCGAATACCGTGGTATACAACACCACCACCATCGAGTTCTCCATCGATGCGCCCTTCAGTGTTCCTGCCGATGGACTCGCACACACCGTTGCCGTGAAGTCGCACACTGTACCCGCGATCTACAAGCACTACGTTACCCCGAAGCTTGACAAGGACGCCTTCCTCTACGCGCGCACCACCGGCTGGGAAGACCTGAACCTGTTGCCCGGCACCGCCAACGTGTTCTTCGAAGGCACCTACGTGGGCCAGAGCTACTTGAACCTTCAACAGACCAAGGACACACTGGATGTTTCACTTGGCCGCGACAAGGGCGTGGTGGTGGAGCGTGTGCGCCGCAAGAGCACCAACGACAAAGCGGTGATCGGTGGCAAGCGCACCAACACGGTGGGCTTCGACATCAGCGTGCGCAACTCGAAAAGCAGCGCCATCGACATCGAAGTGCGCGACCAACATCCGCTGAGCCCGCAAAGCGAGATCGAGGTGAAGCTGATCGAGAGCCCCGATGCAACGGTGAACGAGCAGACCGGACAGCTCACATGGAACATCACAGTGGAACCGAAGGCAACGAAGAAGCTCGGCTTCAGCTACAGTGTGATGCACCCGAAGGATATGCCGGTGATGCTGGAGTGAGTGAGGAGTCGCGAGTTGGGAGTCGTGAGTCTTACTTACGCTTTCGCCACCAGAGCGCGATGAAGAGGAGCACTGCGCCTGTGGCGACCCACAGGACGAAGGTCACCCACGGCGTGCCGACTTCCACAGGGGAGACATCGCCCACGAGCACCATGCCCGCCCAGTAATAGGGCAGTGCCAGTTCATCGCTCGCCGTTGACAGGTGATCGAGCTTGGCTTGTCGGAGGGCCTCGTGCTTGGGCATACCGTCAGCGAGGTGCTCGTAGAAACGCGCGATGATCTCGGAGCTCACCTTCTCATCAATGCTCCACAACGACATGACCAAGCTGGGGCACCCCGCGTACGCGAAACTGTAACCGAGCGAACGCACGCCTTCGCCATCGACGTTCTTGCCAATGCCGGTTTCACAAGCGGTGAGCACCGCAAGCTGCGCACGCAGGTCCAGCTCGTAGATCTCGTAGGCGTGCAGGTAGCCATCAGCGTCGGCATCGGCGCCCTTGCCATCCTTGCTCAGGACCAGGCGCGAATACATGGGCGAGGTAGCGTTCATCTCCGCGTGCGTTCCCAAATGGAGGATGCCGTACTCGTTCGCCGCCGCGCGGAAGCCTTGCTCGCTCGCATCGCCGCCCACCATCACCCGCGCCGATAGGCTTCCTCCAAGTCCTTCAGCAGTGCTCATTGCGAACGGCTGCCGTACGAGACCGAGGAACTGACGGTCAACCAACGTGGAGTCCTGCACACGAGCCAGGTAGTCCTGTTTCAGTTCATCGGTGAAGCCCGGTGCGATGGCGAGAACACCTTTCGTTCGTTCGCGTGCGAGATCGGAGAACTGTACGGCCGTGGTGGCACTCAACAGATACGCAATGGCATAGCGCTGCAGCAGCAGGTGGCTGCGGAAGTCGGCCGGGGTACACGGTGCATCCAGCAATGCTTCGAAGTTCACCGTGTGCAATGCACCATCGGGGATGATGAGCAGGCGCTGGGTGGTGAGCAAGTGGGCCACCGGAGCGAAAACGAGTTGATGGAGTTGGTGCGCAGTACGGGTGTATGCATCGGCATCGCGCGAGGCCACGGCCGCGTTCAGCGCCTTCACCGCATCGGCCAAGCCTTTCTTGGGCGCTTGCAACAAGACGGCCGTGTCCGCACGCACCACCAGCATGTACACGTGCTCACCGGTAATGGCGTACGCCAAGAGGCTCTGCTCCAGCGTTACCAGTTGCTTGCGCAGATCGGCAATGCTCACATGCGGTTCCCCGTAGCGCAGGTTGAAATAGTCGGGATGATCCTTGCTCAAGCGCGTGAGAAAGTCCGCGAGGTCCTTTTCGCGCTTGTCCAGGTCCTTGGTGGCTGCACGGTCTTCCGGTTCGATCTCCAACGCAGCGATCAGTTGGCTTTCGCGCGTGATGATGGAATCGGGCACACCTGCGAAACGGATGCCGCTGAAGTCGTTCAAACGGCTCTTCAACAGGATCGAGCGATCGGCTTCCGTGAGGTCGAGGAAGCGATCCAAGCCTTTGGCCGAACCTTCGCGCTGCCAGTCCTCATAGGCGACATCGATGGCCAGATGGAAGAGGTTCTTCTGGTCGCCGATGAGGCCCAGCTGCGAACCTTCATCTTCATACGCTGCTTTGTTGCGCGCCAGCGCCAACACACCGAGTTCCATTTCCGACATCCAGTTGGGGCGTGCAGCGCTACTGTCCATGGCGCGCTCGGCCATCACCTTCCAGTACAGGGCGTCAGGCAACAGGTAAGGTTGTGCGAAAGTCTGGGGGATCGCTGTGGCCTTCAGTGCGTCAACACGGTCCTTCACCAGGGCGAGCGCGCGTGTGGCATAGCGGTGCGCAGCGCGCGGATCGCCCGCGGCGAAGGATGCTTCGGCGAGGAACAGGTCGTACGTCGCGAGCTTGTAATACGATGGGTCATGCACGCGCTCTATGATGGCACGCGCCTCTTGGAGATCAGCGAGCGCATCGGCCATCCGATCCTGTTGGATGCGGAAAACCGCCCGCTGTTGCAACGCAAGAGCAAGCTCGGGATCCGTGTCCGCGCTCTCCATCGCCTTGTGCAGTGTGATGCTCCGTTCGAAAAGCGAATCCGCGATCAATAGCCGACCGAGCCCCGCATACACCTTGGCCAGCTTCGCACAAGCGCGGATGTAGTCCTCACTGCGTGTTCCAAAGTACTTCTCGCAAGCGTCCACATAGCGGCGCACGTGCACCTCCGCCTTGGTGAAGTTCTTTGCCTCGATCTCCAGATCCGCCAGCCGGTCCTGCACGCCGAGCAACTTGGGATCGTCCGGTTCGAGCAGGACTTGTCGATCCTTCAAGGCCAACTCCAACAGTTGACGCGAGCGCCCATCGTCGCCCATTGCGAAATAGACCGTAGCCAAATTGACGTACCCACGAGTGCGCCCCATGATCGCTTCATCACGGAAGGCGGGGTCCGTAGCAGTATCCGCCACCGACCCGCATAGCCGAATACTCTCCAGATAGTTCGCTTTGCTGCGCGCGAAGTCGCCCACATCCTGCCATAGGATGCCCATGTTGATGAGCGTGCCGGCCATGCGGAATGGCATGCGCGGATCGCTGCTCTTGGCCAAGAAGTCGAGCGCCATCTTGTAATAGGACTCTGCTTCACGCGGTCGGCCCAGATGCCAAAGTGAGGACCCGATACCGCTGCATGCATCGCTCAAGTACATGGCCAGCAACGTGTCGGAGCGCTCATAGGTGGCCTTGGCATCGAGGTAGTACTTCAGGGCCAGTTCGTGATCGCCCATATTGGAGTAGTCCAACGCAAGGCGTTGACGTGCCTTGCCGCGCCGGATGAGCGGGACTTCCTTGTGCGCATCGGTGAACACGAGCGCGGCTGAATCAGCGCGTGCGGCATCGAGCATGCGGCCCATGCCGAAATAGAGCCGGGCTACGTCGTCCATGGCATCCAATTGGTGCAACACGTTCTTGTCGATGCTCTTCACCAGCGCCAGCACGCGTTCAGCAGAGGCCACACCCGCATCAGCACTCTCCGATTTCCATACGGCACGCCCCAGTGCGTACGTGTAGCGGTAGATCGAATCCTGCCAAGGGGTACCGACGGCCTCTTTCAGTTGAAGCTCGATCTCCTTGACCGTCGCCACATGGTCCTCCGCTTTGTGCAAAGCACTGATGCGCAGGTGTCGTTCCGCCAACCGACCGGAGCCTTGCCCGATCGCCGTGATCGCAACGAACAGCATGGTCAACGACAACGCGATACGCATCGCTACTACAGTTCGGCTTTGATGGCGCGCACGCGTTCGGCGTAAGTCGGATCACCATCGAACGATATCGCTTTCGCCTTCGCTACTTCACCGGTCTTCACGTAGGCTAGGAAGAGGAACCACCGCGACTTGTCGCTGAACGCGGAAATCGGCTCTTCCGCAAGACCCTCGAACAGCGGCACCGCGGCGGCGGCGTCGCCATCCGCAAGTGAAGCACTCGCGACGTAATAGCGCAACGTATCGTTGATGGGTTCGGCTTGTAGCAATGGACCCCACTTGTTGCGCGCCTCGGCATACTTGCCTTCCTTGTAGGAAACCATCGCATCTTGGAAGGCATGATCATGGGTGGCGCTCATGGTCACGGGCAATCCGGGATCGGCCGCGAAGTGTTCAGCGAAGAGCCGTTCGTTCGCCGATGGCCGCAACAACCAGAGCGAACCGGACAGTATGATCGCAACAACGGCGGCATACTTCAGGTATTGCTTCCAGTTGCCCTGCGCCGTGCTCTTCCCGCTCGCTACTTCCTCAGCAGCGATGGACTTCAGCATGCGCGATACACCGCCCAGTTCCACCGCGCGGATGTTCTCCTGTTCCAGTTCCACTTCCGCCCGCAGCCCAGCATCGCCAGCCATCCGCTGTTCGAAAGCCGCGCGTTCTTCCGTGCTCATGCGATCGAGCACGTAAGCCTCGATGGCCTCGAACGTGGGTCTATCCAGTGCGCTGTTGTTCATATCGCTTCGTTCTCTTCACCGCTGATGGACTTGCGGAATGCACGCAGCTTCATCATGCAGCGGTATTTGATGGTACGGATGCTCTCCTCCTCCACCCCCATTTCACCGGCGATGGTGGCGAGGTCCTTCCGCTCGAAGTAGAATCGATCGAGCACCGCACGGCACTTGTCATCGAGTTTGTCGTACACGCCACGCAAGCGCACAATGCGTTCCTCGATGTCGTCCGGTGCATCGGTACGCTGATCAAGCGCGCGGTCGTCATGCACCACTTTCATGTGCTTGTGCGCTGCTGACCGGACCACGTCCAGCCATTTGTTCTTTGCCACGCGATAGAGAAAGCCACCGGGATCGTCTGCCGGGACCAGTCGCCCCTCCTTCACGCTCATCCATAGCACTGTCATGGCCTCTTGAAAAACGTCCTGCGCATCGCTTCCCGTGCCACTGTTCTGCAACACGTACTGCTTGATCGCAGGGAAGTGCTTCGCATAGAGCGCGCGCAGCGTCGACGGGTCGTTCCTGCGAAGACCCGAGGCCCATGCGGGCTGCAATGCGATATCCGTGGCCGTGCCTTCCACCGTAGGGGAGGATGGAGCCGCCGTGAAGCGGAGCACGATAATACGGTGAACGGTTGGGAGCGTGCATGGCTTTTCTGAGGACAAGAGGACAACTTCCCTCCGACCGCTACATCGGGGGAAGGCGCCCAATGTGAACAGCGGGTGAAGAAGAAAAGCACCTCCGGAAAAATGTTGAAGACGATCGTTCACATCGCACGACCCATCCCGATGTGTGCATGGATCGGTTCCTCCGAACTCCAAGAGATCAACATCCAAAACCCTTTCCCATTCCGAAAAACCAACACCCTTGAACCCATGAGAACCCTCAACAAACTGCTCGCTTGTACAATGGCCCTCGTGGTGCCCTTGTGTACGTGGGCGCAAACCGAGACCGAGCCGAACAACTCCGCCGGTACCGCCAACGCACTGTCCTACAACACGGCCATGGTCGGCAGTAGCGGCGCTTGCGCACCCACGGACGTGAGCGTCGATTGGTATTCCATCACCTCCACCGCACAAGGGGTGCTGCGGCTTCAGACCAGCATGAGCAACACCGGCGGATCTGATGTGCCGGTGAGCGTGCAGCTGCGCAACAGCTCCCAAACGGTGATCGCCACTTTCGCGGCTACGGCAGGCGCAAATGGAGTGGCTGTGGATGAAACTTTCACACACCTCTGCTCAGGCATAGGCGTTTACTACATCAGCATCGCCAACCCGAGCCCCTCGGTTTGCACGAACTATTCGCTCACGTATGATCGGCTTGCACCGGACTACGCGAACGACAGCGAGCCGAACGGCAGCGCTGGACAAGCAGCGGACACACTGGATGCCAGTGTGCCCCGTGACGGGCAGATCAACTTCGAGTATGGTGATGCCATTGATTGGCACCGCATCCTCGCACCGAACGACGGCGTGATCACCGTTACCGTGCTGGCAGAGCATGCCGACGCCGCGCCGGGCACCATGAACCTGCGCCTCCGCAATAGCTCTTCAACTGTTATACAGACCTGGACCGTGAACGTGGGCGCATCTGGTGCTCCTATCACCAATACGTTCACACGCAACTGCACAGGTGCAGAAGTGCACTACTTTCTCACCTTCGATGGCCCCTCCGTATGCGGCGCTTCGTACCGCATCAGCTACACGGTGGCTGCGCCGTTCTACGGCGATGACGCCGAACCGAACCAGAGCGCAGGCCCTGCGATCATTGCCAATGCAGGCACCAACTATGATGGCCGACTGAGCTTCGAATACGACAATACGAGCGATTGGTTCCGACTGCAAGCACCCAACGACGGCTTGATGACGGTGACCGTGCTTGCTGAGCATGCGGGTGCCTTGCCTAGCGAGATGACCGTGTATCTCCGCAACAGCAGTTCCAGCGTCATCGAAACCTGGACAGCCGTCATCGGCGCCAGCGGTGTGCCGGTGTCCAACACCTTCACGCACACTTGCTCAGGCACTGAGGAGGTGTACTATCTATCCTTGGATACCCCGGACGATTGCGGTGTTTCTTACCGCTTCAACTACAACGTGGCAGCGCCGCTCTATGCGGATGACCTAGAGCCGAACCAATCTGCAGGCCCAGCGATCATCGCCAATGCAGGAACGGACTACGACGGACGCGTAACCTTCGACTATGACAATGCCACCGATTGGTTCCGCTTACAAGCACCCACCGATGGCGTGATTTCCGTTACCGTGCTAGCTGAGAACGCGACAGCCGCCACCGGGACCATGTTCGTTAACCTGCGCAACAGTTCTTCCACCATCATCGAGACCTGGTCGGTTGGCGTCGGTGCGAGCGGCGCGCCCAGCGCCACCACGCTCACGCACACGTGCGCCGGGACCGAAGCCGTCTACTACCTGGAACTGGGCAACCCGACCGTGTGCGGTACCTCCTACCGCTTCAACTACACGGTGGCCGCTCCGCTCTATGCCGATGACACCGAACCGAACCAGAACGCAGGTGCAGCCGTCGTCGCTGGCGCCGGTATCGATCACGCTGGCCGTGTGAGCTTCGAATATGATAATGCGACCGATTGGTTCCGCTTACAGGCACCCACCGATGGCGTGCTTTCCGTTACCGTGCTGGCCGAGAACGCCGATGCCACCGCTGGGACCCTGTTCGTCAACTTACGCAACAGTTCTTCCACCGTCATCGAGACGTGGTCGGTGGATGTTGGTGCGAGCGGTGCGCCCAGCACGACCACGCTCACGCACACCTGCACCGGCACCGAGGCCCTGTACTATTTGGAACTGGGCAACCCGGACGTATGCGGGACCTCCTACCGCTTCAACTACACAGTTGCCGCTCCGCTCTATACCGATGACACTGAGCCGAACCAGAACGCCGGGAGCGCAACCGTGATCGACCTCAGCTCCGCGCCGGCAACCGGCCGCGTGAGCTTCGAGTACGACGATGCGACCGACTGGTTCCGCGTGACCCACCCCGGCGGTGTGCTTTCGGTGGTGACACGCGCTGAGAACGCAGGACCCGCCACCACCATGTTCATGAACTTCCGGAACTCGTCCAGCACGGTGATACAACAAGAGGTGCTTGCCGTTGGTGGTAACGGGGTCGCCGTCCTGGACACCATGACCTCCACCGGTCCGTTGGCAGCTGGCACCTATTACATCGAAGTGGGCAACCCGGCCGCTTGCGGCGTTAGCTACCAGGTCAATTGCTACGACGATGACAACGATGGCGTGTGCAACACCGGCGACCTCTGCGCCAACACCCCCACCGGCGAAGGCGTGAACAGCAACGGTTGCTCCTGCTCGCAAGTTATCGTTGACGATGGCGATGTGTGTACGCTGGATGCTTGCTTGAACGGCAACGTGACCAACACCTTCCAAGATGCCGATGGCGACCTTACGTGCGATGTCAACGACGGTTGCCCCAACGACCCGAACAAGATCGCACCGGGCGAGTGCGGTTGCGGTGTGGCCGATACGGATACCGATGGTGACCTCACAGCCGATTGCAACGACGGTTGCCCGAATGATCCTAACAAGATCGCACCCGGCATCTGCGGTTGCGGTGTGAGCGATGTGGACACCGATGGTGACCTCACCGCCGATTGCAACGATGGCTGCCCTGCCGATCCGAACAAGATCGCGCCCGGTGCTTGCGGTTGCGGCGTAGCTGATACGGACACCGACAGCGATGGTACCGCCGACTGCAACGACGTATGCCCGAACCTGGCGAACCTGGTGAACGGTGATCCGTGCGACGATGGCAACCCGAACACCATTAACGATGTGGTGAGCAACTGCATCTGCGCCGGCACCCTGCTCGGCAACGACTGCGAAGGCGTACCCGGCGGCCCTGCCGTGCCCGGCACCGCCTGCAACGACAACGACGATTGCACCACCGGTGATGTCTACGGCGCCAACTGCCTCTGCGCTGGAACGTTCGCTGACGCCGATGCCGATGGCACCTGCGACGCCAACGACCTCTGCCCCGGCGGACCGGAGCCCGGCAGCGCATGCAATGACAACGATGCTTGCACAACCGGCGATGTGATCGGCACCAACTGCCTCTGCGCTGGAACGTTCGCTGACGCCGATGCCGATGGCACCTGCGACGCCAACGACCTCTGCCCCGGCGGACCGGAGCCCGGCACCGTGTGCGATGACCTCGATCCCAACACCTCCGGCGATGTGATCGGTGCCAACTGCCTCTGCGCCGGCGTATTGGGTTGTACCCCGGGTGCTCCCTGCGACGACTTCAACGCCTGCACCACCGGTGAGGTGTTCGATGTAAGCTGCAACTGCGGTGGCGGAACGCCCGTTGATCCCGACGACAACGATCCCTGCACCCTCGATAGCTGCGACCCCGTCAACGGTGTCTCCAACATCTTCCAGGACGCCGATGCCGATGGCACCTGCGACGCCAACGACCTCTGCCCCGGCGGACCGG
>CADECG010000052.1:0-1144 GCA_902825795.1 uncultured Bacteroidota bacterium | reverse complement strand
GATGGCACCTGCGACGCCAACGACCTCTGCCCCGGCGGACCGGAGCCCGGCACCGCCTGCGATGATCTGGACGCCTGCACAACGGGCGATGTGATCGGTACCAACTGCCTCTGCGCAGGAACGTTCGCTGACGCCGATGCCGATGGCACCTGCGATGCCAACGATGTGTGCCCCGGCGGTCCGGAGCCAGGTACCGTGTGCGATGACCTCGATGCCAACACCACCGGCGATGTGATCGGCACCAACTGCCTCTGCGCCGGTGTGAACGTGAACTGCACCGAGGACCTGGTGATGACCATCTCGTTGGATGCCTTCGGCAGCCAGACCACTTGGGAGATCACCGACGCGCTCACCAGCACTTCCGTGGCCGCTGGTGGTCCCTACTCCGACGGTACCCCGGGAGCCATCGTCTCAACCAACATCTGCCTGCCTGCTGCCTGCTACAACCTGGTAGTTACCGACGCCATGGGCGATGGTATCGCGGCCGGTGGTTACGTCCTCACCGACGACCAGGGCCGGCGCATCATTGATGCCGATGGCAACTTCATTTCTTCCAGCTCGGTGTCCACCACCGGTGGCGACTTCTGCGTGCCTTTGGGACCCACCTTCGTGAAGCCCAACTGGTGCGACCGCACCGATCTGGTGCCCAGCAGCTTCATCTACTGCCAAGGTGTGGCAGGCGCCAGCGGCTACCAGTTCTGGTTCTTCGATCCGCACGGCTCCTACAGCCGCCGCATCCTGCGACCCAACACCAGCTGCCGCCTGAGCAACCTGCAGACCAACCCCGCTCCGTTCGATCTTCCCCTCAACGTGTGCGTGCGCCCGCTGGTGGGCGGCAACTACCTGCCATTCGGTAAGGTCTGCCGCATCATCGTCACCAACCCCGGCGGCAGCTTCCGAGACCTGTCTTCCTTCAGCACCGACGGCCCATACCTCAGCCTCTACCCCAACCCGGTGAAGGATGAGAATGTGTACCTCACTATTGAAGGCTTGGATCCGGAGGTCCTCTCGGCCGACATCACGCTCTACGATGCCACCGGCAAGACCGTGATCGCGCAACGCGCAGCCATGGCCGATGGTACCCTCAACCACGTGCTCAACTTCGGCAGCACCCTGGGCGAGGGCCTCTACCTCGTGCAGGTGA
>CADECG010000051.1 GCA_902825795.1 uncultured Bacteroidota bacterium | reverse complement strand
TACATCGGCCCACACTTCCATACTGCTGGTGAAACACCGGCTCACCTTGGATTGGATGGTGACGAAATCGCCGAGCTTGATCGGCCGGTCGAAGCTCACGTGGTTCACGGCCACCGTTACAGCCACACGCTTGCAGTGCCGATGGGCGCTGATGGCGCATGCTATGTCGAGCCATTGCAGCAAGCGGCCGCCGAACAAATTGCCTAACGTGTTGGTATCGTTCGGCAATACGAGGTGCGTGGTCTCTGCGTAGCTCTCTTTGGCGGTGCGTTCTTGCATTTCGGGCAGGGTACTATAAGGGTGGTTCCGGCGCGAAGATGCACCCGCGGCCCCCGGTTCGCGGCTTAGCCCCACGACCTGCGGGACCAGCATACCTTTCACACATGGAATGGTACAAATTGATCGCTGCGTTGCACGTGATCTCAATGGTCTCGTTTTTCGCGGGCACCTTCCACGTCCTGCGGCTGTTCATCCACCACAAGGACGCTGAGAAGAAATTCGACCCGGAGCGTGCGATCCTGATCAAGCAGTTCAGTGGCATGGAGCGGTTCGGGTGGTATGCGATCACTTGGCCCAGCTTGGTGCTCATGGTGCTGTCCGGAGCGTGGTTGTTGATCAAGAACCCCGGGTTGATGACCGAATCGTGGATGTACGCCAAGCTGGGGTTCTCCGCCTTGTTGATCGTCTATCACCTGATCAACCAACGGCTCTTCGACCGCATCCGCACGAACCGCCTGAGGTGGGGTGGTGCTGGGATCAGGCTCTGGAATCTTGCCGCGGTCGCGTTCCTTTTCGCGCTCGTGTTCCTTGTGGCGATGAAAGGCTCCCTGGGGACGATGTGGGGCTTGCTCGGCGCGTTGTTCCTCGGCATCGCCATAGCGTTGGCCGTGATGATGTACCGCAACAAACGATCAGCGGACCCCGGAGCAAAAGAGGCCTGAACGGGTCAAGGCTGGCCAACGAGACCACGATGCCCGCCGAGCCAGGCTACGGCACTGTCCATATCGCCGAAGAGCTGAATGGGACGTTGTGGCTTGTTGTGCCGCACGAACACGTTGGCTGTGAGCTGGTGCCCGAAGTCCCTCACCACGATGGCATCAGCAGCTATGTACCGCGATGATTCCTCCGAAGAAGCGTAGGTGCGTGCCTCATTGCTCAATGTGCTTCCAACGCCCACACTGACCACGAGCAACGCCTTGCGCCCCTTACGCTCAATGGCCATGGCCTCGAACATCGTGTGCACCTCTTCTTGCGAAACCGTGTGCCCGTCCTTGAAATGGGCATGCACGATGTCCTCATCGATAAAGGTCAACGTACAGACTTCGAGTTCTATGGTGCGCACAGCCGGAAATTGAAGGGGCGCAAATCTATGCGCTTGATGAACCGCCACGATACAGGATCATGGGTCTCATTTGCGCAGCAACCAAGCTTCTGGTGCTTCTTCCTTACGCGCGGCGGCCAGCGCCTCGTTGGCCGATGACTTATCAGCGAAACTGCCGATGGCCACACGCCACAAGCCCTTGTGCTCATCGATCAGTGCCGCATCGAAACCGCGGCCGCGCAAATGCGCGATGAAGTTGTCGGCGTTCTCGCGCACGGCGAAGCAACCGCCCATCACATGATAGCGCCTTAACGAACCCGCGGGAGTCAAAGGGGCCGTGGCCACATGGGTGGTATCGGGCACAGCGGACGCGGGCAGGCCCATGTCAACATTCAACGCGGTCCCATCAGCCACTTCAACCCGTTGCACACCCGAACCAACGGAGGGCAGCGCAAGGGCGCTGTCGTCGGTCGACAATTGCACGAGTGTGGGCGAAGTGCGCTCCACATAGATCGCGGGCTCTTGCTTCAACCATGACAACCAACCCCCCAACTGCTGGCCATTGCCAACACCGGTGGGGTTCAGCATCCAAGCAGCGAACGCGAACAGCACTGCTGCTGCCGCACTGGCTGTCCACAGTACTACGCGGCGCCCTGAAGTTCCTTCCGAGATCGGCTCGACAATGGGTTCAAGCTTCCGCACTACCGGACCGACGGGCGCAGGTGCAGCGACCGCCGCTTTCGCAACGGGCACTGCGGCCACTGGGCGAAGGCCATATGCATCTTTGAGGAAATTGCTGCGCGGGTCGGGCTCGAAACGCAGATTCTTCGCGGCATCGTTCCAGAACGTGCCGATACCCTTCAGTTCCAGCCGACCGTCGTTTTCGAGCGCATGTTGCCATGCATCAACTTGAGTGGCGATGGTCGCGGCGGCCTGTTCGTAGCGAAGGTCCTCGCGCTTGGCCACCGCATCGGTGAGCAGTCCGTCGTTCCGGTTGAGCTGTTTGTTGAAGCCGACCTCCTTACCGGGCGGGTATACCAGCTTGCGGGCCTCATCGAGGTGCGCGCCTTTGTAATGCACCAAGAACCCACCGAAGCGCGGCACGATCACGCAGTCGTGATCGAAAAGCAGGTCGTGGATCCGGGTACTGAGATTCATCGCTCGGCGAACTTACGGCGCTGGCCTTCTACTGGCTCGAGCCTAGCGCCCTGCGCCGCGCCTCCTCCAGATCGGCCGGGGTATCCACGCAGAATGAAGGGTACTCCGTCAACCCCACCCGGATGCGTATTCCGGCTTCCAGCCAGCGCAGTTGCTCCAATGATTCGGCCAATTCCAGCGGCGACGGTGGTAGCCGAACGATCCGGGCAAGCGCATTGCTGCGGTAGGCATACAGGCCCACATGCTTCAGGTACCTGAACTGCTGGCAGTGTGCCCGGCCATCACTGTTGCGTAAGTATGGCACCGGTGAGCGCGAGAACAGCAAGGCGCACATCCGATGATCCACGATGATCTTAGCCTCACCAGGATCATCGAGATCACGATCATCGGTGATCACTTGGGCCAGCGTGGCAATATCAACCCCGTCCTCGTTCAGCGCCTCGGCTGCTTCATCGATTTGTGCTGGCACCACAAAGGGCTCGTCGCCTTGAATGTTGATCACGCCCTCGAATGTTGCACCGGAAAGCAGCAGGGCCTCGTGGCATCGATCCGTGCCACTGGGATGATCGCCTCGCGTCATCAACGCCTCTCCCCCGAACCCGCGCACGTGCTCGGCAATACGATCGTCATCGGTGGCGATCACCACGCGCGCCAGTGATCGCGAAGCGCTCGCCTGCTCCCAAACGCGTTGCACCATGCTCTTGCCGCCAATGTCCACCAAGGGCTTGCCGGGCAAGCGGCTGCTGGCGTAGCGGGCGGGTATGATGCCGAGGAGTTTCATGGCTGGGACCTTCGCCCCCGTTGTCATTTCGGGCGAAGTCGAGAAGTCAGATGGCAAGGGTCAACATCACTTGGAACGAACGCGGTGCCTCTACGCTAAGTGGTCGTATCGCATACACCTCGTTGCCGATGTTGTTCACGATGAATGCACCGCGTACTTGGTCGGTCAGGCTCCATTGGATACGGGCGTCGACGATCCAATCGCCATCGTTGTGATCCAGCATCCATTGGCTGACACCCGTATTGAGCGAGGTGGGCGGTGGTGCTTCATCGAGTTGCACGAACACTGCATCGATGTTGCGCACGTGGCTGTTATACCGCACGCTGAAACCCAATCCCAACTTCTTGTAATTCCCTTGTACATCGGCGCGGAACATTTCTTCCACGCGGAACTTCAGCACATTGTCGGTGGTGTTGTAACTGGTGTTGCTGTAGGTGCTGGGCGGGAAACTTGCGCCCGCTGCGGTTGGCGCCGCATAGACGTGGTCGGGGGTAGTGCTCACCGGGAGTGTATGCGTGTAGCCCATCAGGGTGCTGACTTCCACAGCACCGATCATGCCTTTTGCGGCCAGTTCGAATTCGTATCCGGTAACGCGCGCACCGCCGGTGTTCGTACTGCGGAATCCCAAGCCGAGGAAGTTGTCGATGGATACCGTACCCCACTGCCCGAACGTGAACTCGATGTAATTGCTGTACTCCTGTTGGAAGACGACGGCGTCGAAGTAGCCGGTGAAATTCCCGAGTTTGAAGCCCTGCTTCAATCCACCCTCAAGGTTCCAACTCTCTTCGGGCTGAAGTCCGGGGTTCGGATAGATGTTCAACTGACCAACGCTGGTGGTGATGAAGCGCTCGCCGATCGTGGGGAACCGATAACCCTGTCCGTAACTCGCACGCAGGTATGTGGCCTTGTGCAGTCTGCATGTTGCGCCGGCGCGATACACAGGTTGTTCTTGTTTGTCCTGATTCACCTTGAAGTGCTCGTAGCGTACACCACCGCTCAGCATCAATCGGTCGAACAACTTCTTGTCCACCTGTAGATAAGCGCTGGCGTTCACGGCGGTGTTGGTGCTCTTACCCTCTACGTTGCCACTATACAGTTCGCTGTTGCTAACTGTTTTTTGCCCGGTAACGCCAGCGGTCAGATTGGTCTCCCCAAGGAATTCCACTTTCTGCTGGATCTGGTACTCACCGTAGAGGAAGTCGCTGGCGTTGCTCTGGTTGTTGTCGTTCTCGAAGATCTGCCGGTACCACCGGCCGCGCACGTTGTGCCGTGTCCCACGCGACGAGTAGTAAGTGATGTAGGGATCCACGTATGCCTGTGTGCCGACCGTGCGGGTAACGGTTCCCGGCTCCGGGCGAAAGATGTTGTCACCAGCATCTTCCCAAATGAACACGCTTGTGCTGCGGCTCTTCATGGCATTGGCGTTGATGCCGTAGCTGAGTCCCTTGATCTTCTGGCTGCGGTAGCGAGTGGCAATATTGAACCGAACGCGGTTCTCGTACCCACCTGGACCAACCCGGTGCGGGTCGCCGACACTATCCGGTGGTAGTGGCTCAGGACCGACGTATCCCGCATCGCTCCATGCGTTGCCGCCGAGGACCAGGTCGAAACGCCCGAATTGTTGGCTATGAAAGAAATTGGCGCCGGCGAAAAGTGGCGGGTTATTGTCCCACCATTTCGCCGGTGCGTGGCCAGGAGTGTCGTAAACGCCACCAAAAACATTCACCCGGGTTTGAGGCTGCTTGCGGGGGTAGGCCGTGCGAACGTTGATCACGCCGGTAAGAGCAGCGCTACCATAGAGCACACTGCTCGCGCCCTTCATCACTTCGATCTGTTCCAGATTCTCCGTAGGCAGAAAGGCCCACTGCGCCCGACCGATATCGCCGCTGAGGATGGGCAGGTCGTCCACCAACAGCATCACACGACTTCCGGCGCCATAACTGAATCCACTACCCGACCGGATCTGCGGGTCCTCATCGATCACGATCACCCCGGGTACCTGATCCAGCGCCTCGCTCACCTTCATGCTGTTCTTGTTGCGCACGAGTTCCGTGGGAAGCACGCTCAGGCTTTGTGTCACCTCCCCCACGCGTTGTTGGAATTTGCCTGCGCTCACGACCACTTGGTCCAGCTGGCGCGCGGTGGGCTTCATCGCAGCATCCAAACGGGTTTCCTGCCCGGGCATCGTTGTCACATGCAGGTCCATCGGCTCATACCCGATCATGCTGAAGGTGACCACGATATCGCCCTTCGGCGCAACGACCCGATAGCCCCCGTCCATATCCGTTGAAGTCCCCTGCCCCAAAGCCCAAGATGCCGTTGCCCCGAAGAGCGGCTCCTTGGTAACAGCATCGGTTATGGTGCCCACCAAGACCGCATCCTGCGCTTGCGCACCGATGAGAACCAAGCAACAGAACGCGAGTAGATAAGGCCTCATCGGAAAATCGTTTGTTTGTCGGCCCGCCAAGCACATGGCCGCAGCGGTGGGTTGATGGCGAATGTAGAATTCGCTGGAACTGGACAACATGGACGACACCGCGCTTATCCACCGTATTGCGCTCAGCATGCTCAAGGGCATTGGGCCGGTGAACGCGCGCAACTTGGTGGCGTACTGCGGTGGCGTGGATGAGCTTTTCACGGACAAGCAGATCAGGCGGAAGCTGGACAAGGTGCCGGGCATCGGCGATAAGCTCATCGGTTACATCACGGACAAGAGCATCTTGCCGAAAGCCGCGAAAGAGCTGGAGTACGCTCGAAAGCACGACGTACGCATCCTATTCTACTTGGATGACGATTTCCCCAAGCGCTTGCGCAATTGCGAGGATGCTCCCATACTGCTCTTCACCAAAGGGAACGCGGACCTGGATGCACCGCGGACAGTGAGCATTGTCGGCACCCGGCAACCCACCGAACATGGCAAGCGTACGTGCGAGCAGTTGGTGGAAGCACTTGTTCCGACCGGCGCATCCATCATCAGTGGGCTCGCTTACGGGATCGATATCACCGCGCACCGAGCGGCATTGAAGCACAAATTGCCCACCGTGGCCAGTGTGGCGCACGGGCTCGACAAACTCTACCCCGGGGAGCACGCCGCCACGGCCCGACAGATGCTTGACAACGGGGGCTTGGTGAGCGAACTGCCCAGCGGCTCGCCCTTCGCGCCCGGCAACTTCCCGGCGCGCAACCGCATCATCGCCGGTTTGGGCGATTGCACCATAGTGATCGAGAGCGGCCCCACTGGCGGCTCGCTCATCACAGCCGATATCGCCAACAGCTACGACCGCGATGTGCTGGCCTTCCCCGGCCGAGTGAGCGATACGCGCAGCGAGGGCTGCAATGCTCTGATCAAACAGAACAAGGCGGCCTTGATCACCAGCGCCGACGATGTGATCAAGGCGATGGGCTGGGAGGAAAGAAAGAGGAAAGCCCCGAAGCAATCCGCGCTATTCGTAGACCTCTCACCCGATGAACAACAGCTGATGGAACTGTTGAAGGCGAAGGGAAAGGTGGAAATGGATGAGCTCTGCCTGCACACCCGCATGGCCCAAGGGAAAGTCGCGGCGTTACTATTGAATATGGAGTTCAACGGCGTGGTGAAGAGCTTGCCCGGGAAGGTGTACGCATTGGCGTGAGCGGACTGTTGGCAAAGGCCCGGCAAAACGCATTTGCAGGTGCATGACCCCCGGCTACATTCGCACCGCTTTTCCAAAAACGAAGCATATCGCGATGGCGAAATCGAACAAGGCTGTGGACGCCTTCATGGCATCCGTGAAACAGCGCAACGGTGGCGAACCCGAGTTCCTGCAGGCCGTGCATGAAGTGGCCGAAATGGTGATCCCGTTCATCGAGGCGAACCCCAAGTACAAGGGCAAGATGCTCTTGGAGCGTATGGTGGAGCCTGAGCGCACCATCATCTTCCGCATTCCTTGGGTCGACGACAAGGGCAACACGCAGGTGAACCGAGGCTTCCGCATCGAGTTCAACAGCGCTATCGGACCCTACAAAGGCGGCCTTCGTTTCCACCCCAGCGTGAACCTCAGCATCCTGAAGTTCCTGGGCTTCGAACAGACCTTCAAGAACAGCCTCACCACGCTGCCCATGGGCGGCGGCAAAGGCGGTAGCGACTTCGACCCGAAAGGCAAGAGCGACGGCGAAGTGATGCGATTCTGCCAAAGCCTGATGACGGAACTGTTCCGCCACATCGGCCCCGACACGGATGTACCTGCTGGTGATATCGGCGTGGGCGGTCGCGAGATCGGTTTCATGTTCGGCCAGTACAAGCGGTTGGCGAACGAATTCACCGGTGTGCTCACCGGCAAGGGTATCACGTGGGGTGGTTCACTCATCCGTCCGGAAGCAACGGGCTACGGCTGCGTGTACTTCGCCGAGGAGATGATGAAGCACAACGGCACCAGCTTCAAGGGCAAGACGGTGGCGGTGAGCGGCAGCGGTAACGTGGCGCAATACGCCATTGAGAAGGCCACGGCGCTCGGCGCAAAAGTGGTTTCCGCTTCCGATAGCGATGGCAGCATTTACGATCCAGCAGGCATCGACAAGACCAAGCTGGCCTTCTTGATGGAGCTGAAGAACGTGAAGCGCGGCCGTATCGAAGAGTACGCGAAGAAGTTCAAGGGCAGCACCTACAAGAAGGGTGCTCGCGTGTGGGACGTGGTGGCCAAGTGCGATGTCGCGCTGCCTTGCGCAACACAGAACGAGCTCGACGGCAACAACGCCAAGATGCTGGTGAAGAAAGGCGTGAAGTATGTGGCCGAAGGTGCCAACATGCCTACCACACCAGAAGGCATCGCAGTGTTCGAAGCAGCGAAAGTGCTCTTTGCGCCGGGCAAGGCCAGCAACGCCGGTGGTGTTGCAACGAGCGGCTTGGAGATGAGCCAGAACAGTCTCCGCCTCAGCTGGACCCGTGAAGAAGTGGATACCCGTCTGCACAACATCATGAAGAACATCCATGCGGCGTGCGTGAAGCACGGCACCGAAGGCAAACACGTGAACTACGTGAAAGGCGCCAACATCGCCGGCTTCGTGAAGGTCGCTGATGCGATGCTCGACCAAGGCGTGGTGTAGGCCGTCCCAACCCTTCTTCATTCGAAGGGCTCATGAAATGAAAAGGCCCCCGACAAGTCGGGGGCCTTTTTCGTTGGTGTTGTTGGAGAGGTAGTTCCGGCGGCTTACAAAGCCTTGATGTGTTTGTCCAGTTCCTGATGCAGGCCAAGCCCACGAAGGTTCTTCGCAACGACCACCCCATTGGGATCGATCAGCCAACTGGCGGGAATTCCTTGCACTTGATACAGCTTGGCTCCTGCGCTGCTCCAATGCTTCAGGTCGCTCACGTGGTACTTCCAAGCAAGCTTGTCAGCGGCGATCGCTTGTTGCCATGCAGCGCGGCTACGGTCCAAGCTCACGCTAAAGACTTCGAATCCTTTGCCCTCTTTGAATTTGGCCTTGCTGTATTTATCAAACGCCGCCACCACATTCGGATTCTCGCGACGGCAGGGACCGCACCAGCTGGCCCAAAAGTCGATGAGCACGAACTTGCCTTTCAGCTCGCTGAGTTTCAGAAGCTTGGTGCTGTCCGCATTCATAAAGGCCAGTTCGGGTGCACGGTCGCCCACGTTGAGGCCGATCTTGGTTTCGCCGCCTTCGGCAGGTACGGCCTCCTTGCGGGTGAATCCATAGAGGCCAACTAGTACTACTGCTGCCACAAGGGCGATGCGGGAGAATGACATGACGCTGCGGATTTTCATGGGTGCGAATGTAGAATGAGCGATGGCGCGCCGCCCATCCATGTTCGTGCCACATCTGAAAAGCCTACGGACCATCACAGAAGCTTGGCACAAGCCTCCAACGCCAGGCGCAAGCGCTGATCGTGGTCTCCGTGGATCACGGTGAACGGTTTATCCATGCTGCGTAGCAGCGCTTCATACTTGGCGAAGAGCCGTTCCCGGTCGTATGGGTTCTCGCGCTGGGGGTCAGGCTCCCAAGGGATGTCCGGCTTACAGAGCAGCCAATGGTCGTAATGGCGCCGTTCCGTCTGTTCCACGATCCATGGCTCGCACCGGCCGTACTTCTCTTCGCTCCAAATGCGGATGGTGAGCAGTTCCGTATCGCAGATGATGCGGCCGTCCGGCCCCGCCGCCGAGGAAAGGGCATCTTCCAACTCCAACTGCGCTTTGGCGATCACGAGAAGATCCGACTCGGCATACGGGCGATCAAGCTCGTCGATGTACTCCCGTGCAATTTCGTTCACAACCACAGCGCGGAGGGCATTACCCAGTGCGAACGACAAGGTGCTTTTGCCGCTGCTCTCGGGGCCGGTAACGACGATCTTCTTCATGGCTTGCACTCAAGATCCGATGGGCTCACAATGACAATTTCGGCAGGCTCGGCATCGCACCCAAAGTAACTTTCCATCCCTCCATGGGCAGCGTAGTCGGTGCATTCAAGCATCATACTCGTGAAACCGAAAAAGGCACAAGCCATGACACGAACCATCATCCTTCCACTCTTCGCGACAGCTGTGATCAGTGGACAAGCGCAGTTGGCACCACAACAAGTTGCCCCGCTGAGTGCGCATATGATCGAAGTGAATGCGCAGTGGCGCACCAAGGACAATACTTCGCTGGACGAGCACATGGTGAGCTTTGCCAACGAGAACGAACGCATCGCCACGCATTTGCGCATGGTGTGCGATCAACTGGTTGCCAACATGCCAGAAGGCTTGTCGGCAACACAACACAGCATGCGCGTTCAATTGATAGACCGGTTACGCACATATGCCGATCGCGGCGTCTTCCCGCAGAACCACGTCTTGCCGTACCGGAATCCTGTGTTCATCGATCCGCACAACACCGCATGCGCCGTGGGCCACTTGATGCGTGAAAGCGGGAACGGGGCGCTGGCACAGCGTATCCATGATGAGATGAACTTGGCGTATGTGCTCGATATCCCGCTACCGGAAGTAGGTGAATGGGGAACGGAACATGGCTTCACGGCGAACGAGCTTGCTTGGATACAGCCGGGCTATCCGGCCACTGATCCGTGGATCGCGTTCGGCGGCGGGACCGATGCCCCTGTGACCACGTTGTTGAAGTTGAGCAATGGGGACCTTTTGGTAGCCGGTGAATTCACCCAAGCGGGTGGCGCGAACCACATGCATGTAGCCCGTTGGAATGGCTTCACATACCAGCCGTTGGGCACTGGTGTCGATGGCACGATCGAGTGCGCGATCGAACAGGCCGGTGTGATCATGGTGGGCGGTACGTTCCAGAACGGCAATACCGATGCTGCGGTCTGGAACGGAGCCACATGGACCTATACCAGTGTGTTTCCCGGAATGTCGCCAGCGGTGCATGCGTTCCACATCCATAACAATGAGTTGTATGCCGCAGGCACGGAATCCGGCTTTGCAGGTACGGACCATCGCGTGAGCAAGTTGGTCGGAATGGCATGGCAGTATGTCGGCGGCAACATGAACAATACCATTCATGCGTTGGCTTCCTTCAACGGCGAACTCGTGATGGGCGGAGCATTCACGGGGCTCTCATCCTTCGGCAATCCCGATAGCTCAATGATGCACGTAGCGCGCTTTGACGGCAACACGTGGGTGCAATACGCCGATGGCTTGAATGCGGCCGTGCGCGATCTCGAGGTCTTCAATGGGCAGCTGCATGCTGGCGGAGATCTCTATCAGAACATCGCACCGGTGTTCGGTCTTGCCCGTATCGCCATTGGGGCCATAACATGGGAGCAACTCATGCCCAACCTCAGCATGTACATGTTCCCCGGCGCCGGTCCATCCTACCTGAGCTGCTTGTATGCGACCGACGTGGCACTCTATCTCGGGGGTGAATTCTCCATCGCAAGCGGCTTGAGCTACGGTAGCAACATCGCCGTCTTTCACGGCATGGTCGATACGTTCACGCCAACGGCCATCTTCGACGCGCCGGTTCGCGCCCTGACAATGCTCGGTACACGATTGATCGCTGGTGGCGATATGCTGACGGCGAATGGCGATCAAGTTGATCACATCGCTGAATTGGAGCTTGCCACAGGCATCGACGAGGCACCCGGTTCCATCGAGATGAGCCTTTGGCCGAACCCGGTGCACACCAGCGTATCCGTATCACTTGGAAAAACAGTCTCGCCGAATGCGCACTATGATGTCACCGACGCAACAGGTCGTGTTGTGTTATCGGAACGCGTGATCACGGAACGATTCGCGATCGATGCCGACGCACTGGCTACTGGTGTGTACACACTTCGCCTTGGCGATGGAGCGCGCACCGGTAAGATGACCTTCGTCAAGGAATAGCCTTCGGCTTAAGCCGCGCATTGTACGCCCTGCTCCAACGGATGTACCCGGCCAACGCCAGGCCTATGTACACCACGTTGAGCAGGGCGTATCCATTGAAGCCAATAAGGAAATTGAAAACCACGGCGACAACATCACCGATGGTCCAGTAGATCCAATTCTCCACCGCTTTCGCGCTCATGAGCCACGTGGCAATGATGGCGAAGGATGCGATGAAGGCCTCCATGCCTTGGTGCACGCCGGGCACTTGCCAGTGCTTCATTGCCCAAACGAGAACGCCTGCTGCTGCAATACCGATGGAGAGCAAGAACAAATGCCTCGATAGCGGAAGGCGGGTAAGCGGGCGTTCTTCCGAAGCTCTGCCCCATGCCCACCAACCGTAGAGACCCATCACGCCGTAAAACATATTGAGCAACGCCATGAGCCAAGCATCCTGCGCCTGATAAAGCACCATGCTGATAACCGACGCTACGAGGCCGAACAACCAGCCGCTGCGCTTCTCAAGTCCGATCAGTATGGTGAAGAGAATGTTCAGAACCACCGCAGTCCACTCCAAAGCCAACGCCACATGTGATGACATGGCGCGAAGGAACGGCGGGAACCCCCGCGTCAGAACCCGCAGTTACAGGGGTTGCTGAAATACATGGTGGCCCAAGGCACCAGTTCGCGGATGGCGGCCTGCTCTTCCTCGTTCATCTGGATAACGCGGAGATCAAGGAAGCGCAATGCCTTCAGGTCCGCGGCCTCGGGGGGCAATGCGCCAATATCGTTGCTCCAGAGATCGAGCACCACCAACTTCTCCAACCCGCCGATGCACCCGGGCAATGACGGGATCTCGTTCTGGCTGGCCACTATTTTCTTCAGGTGCTTCAGCTTGCACATTGCCAAGGGGAACACTTCAAGTTTGTTATGCCCGAGATCGATCTCCTGCAGGAACTCCAGTTCCCCGATCCATTCGGGCAGGTCCTTCAATTTGTTGTTCCGCAGTTCCAGGGAGTTGAGGTTCTTGAACATTCGCACATCCTCGGGCAACACCTTCAGCCGCTCGCCGGACAGGTCAAGGCGATAGACGTTCATCGGGTCCTTCAGCGCCTTCTCCAAACTGGTGTAAGTGCGAACGCTGTCGAGCGCATGTGGGGCGAGGATCTGTGCTTGGGCCGCAGCACATGATAATGCGAGAGCGACGAACAGGATGGCGCGCGTGATCATGCCTTTGAACTGAAGATCCCTTGCACCCGTTGGCGGTCTTTCATGAGTTGCTCTTTCAATGCATCAACGCCGTCGAACTTCACTTCATCGCGTATCCTTTGGCAGAAACGCACGGTAACAGCCTCTCCGTATAGATCACGATCCAAACCCAGCACATGCACCTCCACGGTACGTTCGCCATCGCTCTGTACAGTTGGACGTTTACCTATGTTGAGCATACCCGTGAATTCTCCATCTCGCAAGGAGACGCGCACAGCGTAAACGCCGTCGCCCGGCACCAGTTTGTAAGGGTCCGTAAGGGCAATGTTGGCGGTTGGGAAGCCGATGGTACGTCCCAGTTGGTCACCTTTCACGACCAGCCCGGTGATCGGATACTCGTAGCCAAGCCACTGGCAAGCATGCTCCACATCGCCGGCCTGGAGCGCCTGACGGACTTTGGTGCTGCTGACCTTAACATGGTCGATCTCTTCTGCCGGTATCTCTTCCACCTTGAAGTCATATGCCTCGCCGTATTGGCGGAGCAAATGGATGTCCCCTTCTCGGTTGCGACCGAAACGGTGGTCGTGGCCGATCACCATGGCATGCAATCCAAGCCCATCCACCAGCACGTTGCGCACGTACTCCAAGGCAGTCATACGGCTGAATGTGCGCGTGAACGGAACAACCAGCAAGTGATCGATGCCGGCCTCTTCCAACAACGTCGTCCTTTCTTTCTGGGTGCTCAACAGCTTCAGGTCATTGTCGTGCGGGAAGAGCACCATGCGGGGGTGCGGATGGAATGTGAAGAGCACGCTCTCTCCTTCCTCACGTTGGGCTATTTCCTTAAGACGGTGCAGGATCTTCCGGTGTCCCACATGCACCCCGTCGAATGTGCCGGTGGTGAGTACTGGCCTCTTCACGCCGTAGAAGTCAGTGATGTCTGTATGGGTCTTCATGCGCCGCCGAAGATCGCCCCAACGACCACACTGGCCTGTACCACCTGCAGAGCCACAAAAAGAACGCTTGAGGCTGCCCAGCAATGCCTAGGTACATAGGAGAGGTAAGAACGCCCATGGTGGGGCGCCGCTCAGCTAGTCGCGGACCTAACAGCAATTTGAACAGGTCCGCGCAAAGGGTTTTATCCACACCCTTTTAGCATATGCCAACGAAGCCTACTTTCGCGGCCGCAAAACAGGGGTATCCCCACGCATCAAGCACATGGGAAAGCAGATCGGTAAAGTAGTTCAGGTCATCGGGCCTGTTGTGGACGTTCGTTTTGAGGCCGGAAAGAACCTGCCCAATATCTACGACGCACTGCACATCACCCGCGACGATGGCAGCATACTCATTTTGGAGACCCAACAGCTGATCGGCGAGGACACCGTGCGTTCCGTGAGTATGGACAGTACCGATGGTTTGGCACGCGGAGTCGAGGTGATCGGTCAAGGCCAGCCTATCTCCATGCCCGTTGGTGACGCGGTGAAGGGGCGCCTTTTCAACGTGGTCGGTGCGCCGATCGATGGTATGAAGGCCGTGAACACCGGAAAGAGCTATCCCATCCACCGTGAGGCACCGAAATTCGAGGAACTGACAACCAGCACTGAGGTCCTCTTCACCGGCATCAAGGTCATCGACCTTATTGAGCCGTATGCCAAAGGTGGTAAGATCGGATTGTTCGGCGGTGCTGGCGTTGGCAAGACCGTGTTGATCCAAGAGTTGATCAACAACATTGCGAAGGGCTACAGTGGTTACAGTGTCTTCGCTGGCGTAGGTGAACGCACCCGCGAGGGGAATGACCTGCTCCGCGAAATGATCGAGAGCGGCATTGTGAAATACGGCGAGGATTTCGGTCACAGCATGGAGAAAGGTGGCTGGGACCTGAGCAAGGTGGATTACGCGAAGCTCGAAACCAGTCAGGCCACCTTCGTGTTCGGACAAATGAATGAGCCCCCTGGTGCCCGTGCGCGCGTAGCGCTTAGCGGGCTCACGTTGGCGGAGTACTTCCGCGATGGTGATGAGCAGAGCGGAGGTCGCGATATCCTGTTCTTCGTGGACAACATCTTCCGTTTCACCCAAGCGGGTTCTGAGGTATCCGCATTGCTGGGCCGTATGCCCAGCGCCGTGGGTTACCAGCCTACGCTGGCTACGGAAATGGGAACTATGCAAGAGCGCATTACATCCACCAAGCGTGGTTCCATCACATCGGTACAGGCCGTCTACGTTCCTGCGGATGACTTGACCGATCCAGCACCGGCAACCACGTTCGCCCACTTGGACGCTACCACGGTATTGAGCCGGAAGATCGCCGAGCTGGGCATTTATCCTTCCGTGGACCCGCTGGATAGCACCAGCCGTATTCTTACGCCCCAGATCGTTGGCGAGGAGCACTACCGCTGCGCCCAGCGCGTAAAGGAGATCCTTCAGCGCTACAAGGAACTCCAAGACATCATCGCGATCCTTGGTATGGACGAGTTGAGCGAGAGCGACAAGATGGCCGTGAACCGTGCACGTAAAGTGCAGCGCTTCCTAAGCCAGCCGTTCTTCGTGGCTGAGCAATTCACTGGATTGCCCGGTGTGATGGTGCCGATCGAGGAGACCATCAAGGGCTTCAATATGATCCTTGACGGTCAAATGGACGAGTACCCTGAGACCGCTTTCAACCTCAAGGGGAGCATTGAGGACGTGATCACTGCTGGTAAGAAGATGCTGGCTGACGCGGCGAAGGCTTAACGCATCACGGTAGTGCCTTGGCCTACCCTAACGAATATTCGTATGCGACTAGAGATCATCACACCGGACAAGGAGATCTACAAGGGCGACGCCAAGCTGGTAAGCGTTCCCGGTGTGGATGGGAGCATGGGCTTCCTCGATAACCACGCCCCGCTGATCACCGTGCTGAAAGCGGGCGATGTGAAAGTGACCATGCCGGACGGCAAAGTGCAGCTCTTTCCGATCAAGGGTGGCGTTGTGGAGGTGCTGAAGAACACCGTCCTAGTGCTAGCAGAGTGATCTGACAGGATATCTAAAGGAAGGGCCTCCGAAAGGGGGCCTTTTCATTGGCCTCCACCACTGGACCCGATGCTCACATCCGAGCTGCAGCGCAAAGGAGAGTCTGAAAAAAGAAACCCCGCGCACCGTTACCGGTACGCGGGGTCGCCTTTCGTCAGTGAACGTCGCCTTAGCGGATCGTCACCTTCTGTACACTACTGCCCAAATCGTTGCTCACACGCACAGTGTAAACACCCTTGGCCAGACCGGTAAGGTCCATGTTCATCGAGTTGTTGAAGCTCGTGCTCTGAGCCGTTGCACCGAGAACGTTCATCACATCAACCAAGTAACGACCGGCCTCGGTCGTATTGATCGTGAAGAGACCCTCACTGGGGTTCGGGAACATCGTAACACCAGCTAGTTGGTCATTCTCTTGAAGGCCAACCGAAGCATTTCCGCTGAGACGGATAGCGTATGCATTACCGTTGGTGTAGGAGAGACCATCGGATGCGAGGCTGATCATGCTGGCAATAGCAGGTTGCGGAACGGTGACATCATCCAATACGCGGATGGTGTTCGCGCTGCTGTTGCTGAGGAGCTCAACGGCGGCGTAGTACACGCCTGGATTCAGCGTGTATGGGTTGGCGAAAGCGATCCCTGCGCGACCCTCGCTGATGTCCCAAGCGGAAACGATATGCTCAGGACTGCTGACCAGCGGGCTGAGCACGTTGTCGTTCAATACTTCGGTGGTATCGTGCAGGCTGGCCACGATGGTGCCCCCTTCGATAGTTCCATTGGCCAGCATAACCTCAATACCGTATACGGTCATCGGAGCATTGATGTAGTACATGGACATCAAGTACAGTTGGTCCTCATTGTCCGTGAAACTGTTCGTTCCGGTGGCTGTCAAAGACTCGTAACCAGCAGGGTGGTTACCGATGCCGTCCAATGAGTAGACATCGCTGGTGATCTCGAAATTGCGCAGGTAAACGTTGTTCAATGGGAACGCATCCTGTGCGATCTGGTCGCTGGAAACAGCGAGGGTGCAGTTGTACATCGCCTCAGGCAATGCTACAGTTACCACCTCATCCATGAACAAGGTCTCATCCGTGAGAAGCAGGGGAGTGCTCGTAGAAGCATTGATCGGACCACCAAGAGCGGTGACTACCACGTTCGTCTGGTCCTGCACGCCTGGGTTGGTGTACGACCCACCCACGTTCATGTCGCCATCGTATTGAGCGCTGGGGATACGACCGTACTCATCGCCGGTGCCGGTGTGCGATACATACCCGCTCATCATCACTGCATCGTACTGAGGCTGTTCTTCAACTTGAACATCGTCCACATACCATGCGTAGCCCCATACACCATACCAGTAAAAACGAACCCATACGGTGCCTTGGCTGCCTGCTGCGTCGCTGATGTTGATCCGCTTAATGGTGGGGTTGCCCGGAGACACGCTCTGGGTCAGTTCCCCATCGTACCATACTGGGTAAAGTCCCGTGGGCAAACCAACCGTAGCCGTATCGCTTGGAGGAACAGGCCAGTTCACGCCATCGGTGCTGATCGCGACGTAGGTCTGCTCATTGTTGAAACGACGGTACTGCGTTTCGAACTGCAATACTACGTTCGGGTAGGCGCTCAGGTCGATCGAAGAAGCCGTTGTAAGGAAGCTCTGCTCGTAGGTTGTTCCTGAGTTGTTGCCGCAATCCGAGCACAACATGGCATACCCGTTCGCTGCCGTTGTGCTAAGAATGGCTGGCGTGGCGTACTGACCAGTGCTTTCCAGACCGATACCGATCTGCCAGTCCACGACGAAACCATTAGGGTCGTGGCTGATCACCCAATCCGCGGGTGTAGCGAAGTCGTTCGTCCAGATAACGGCACCCTTTGCGCCACCTTGGTGCTGGGTAGGCTTCACCGCCGTAGCGTCATAAGGCACCTTCAAAGAGCGAAGGCCACCGGCGTTCTGCGCCGTCGCCCCGCCGGCGATCAAGATCGCGGCCAGAGCTGTGATGTATTGTTTGTTCATTGGGGTTTTGGTTGAGGTTTGTGCTAAAGGAAGGGACCAAATGTATTCATGAATGAGGGACGAACTGTAGGTCAGAATGTGTGTTATGATCGGAGGTCCAGCGACCCGCAGAGCCTTTTGATACAGACCCCGCTAAAGGCCGGGCCGACGCTATGAAGGACGGACCCAGGACCGATCACCCTACATTCGTCCCCGAAATCAGACTACTAACCGTTCCGAACTGTTCGGGACACGCGCTGGCAGGAAATCGAAGCCAGGAGTACCAGCGCACTCCCGGCCGCCAGCGACCACTTCTCTCTCAACACACAAATGACATTCGACAAATTGGGGCTGATCCAGCCCCTCCTCGACGCATTGCGTCAAGAAGGCTATACCAAGCCCACCCCCATCCAGGAACAAGCCATACCACTGCTACTGCAGGGAAACGACATCCTCGGGTGTGCCCAGACCGGTACCGGAAAAACTGCGGCATTTGCGCTCCCCATCCTGCAACTCTTGCATTCCGGCGGAAGTCCCGCACCAGTAGCTGGCACAACCAGCAAACTGAAGGAGTGGTTCGGGGCTAAGCCCGTGGCCACGCCCCCGCCCGCCACCAAGCGTACGGCCAAACAGCCGCTCTGTCTCATCCTCACCCCTACTCGGGAATTGGCCATCCAGATCGGCGAGAGCTTCGCAGCCTATGGCCGCAACCTCGGGATCCGGCATACCGTGATCTTCGGTGGCGTGGGCCAGAAGCCCCAGACGGATGCTCTGCAACGCGGAGTTGAAGTGGTGATAGCCACCCCAGGTCGGCTGCTCGACCTAATGGGCCAAGGCTATGTGCACCTTGAGAAGATCGAGATCTTCGTCTTGGACGAAGCGGACCGAATGCTCGACATGGGCTTCATCCACGATGTAAAACGGGTGATCCAGAAACTCCCCACCACCCGTCAAACGCTGTTCTTCAGCGCCACCATGCCGCCAGATGTTTCACGTCTGGCGAACACGATCCTCACCAACCCACGCCGGGTTGAGGTAACGCCGCAAAGCACCACGGCCGAAAAAGTTCAGCAGCAGCTGTTCCATGTGGATAAAGGCCATAAACGGGCGCTTCTGGTGCATGTACTAGAAGACGCTTCCATCAAAAGCGCGCTGGTTTTTACCCGTACAAAGCATGGCGCCAATAAGGTGGTGAAGGACCTGGAGAAAAGCGGCATAACAGCTGAAGCGATCCATGGGAACAAGAGCCAGACCGCACGACAGAAGGCCTTGAGCAATTTCAAAGGGGGCGCGACGCGTGTTCTTGTCGCTACCGATATAGCGGCACGTGGCATTGACATTGACGACCTCGGACATGTGATCAATTACGAGATCCCCAATATCCCGGAAACCTACGTGCACCGCATTGGCCGTACCGGCCGTGCCGGAGCAAGCGGGCTGGCGATCAGCTTCTGCGACAACGGTGAGGAGAAGGACTATTTGCGCGACATCCAAAAGCTCATTGGAAAACAGATACCTGTGATGCGCGAGCATCCTTTCGAAGGGGCTCCCCCGCCACCGCGCGAAGTGGACGAACGCGGTCCCCGTAATCACCAACGGCCTCGCCAGCAGAGCAGCCATCGGTCCGGTAGTTCACCCGGGCATGGTGGTGGGCAACGCAGCGGTCAGGGAGGTGGTGGCCAAAGCCAACGGCCCACAGGACACGGCGGTGGCCAAGGTCGCAGTGGTGGTGGGCGTGGTCCTTCGCGCGGTGGGCGCGGTGGCCAAGGCCGGAACAGCGGCGGCGGCGGGCAGCGTAGTGGCGGACAGGGCGGCTCGTAGGTCTCCGCAGCAGCCGCTACTTTGGCGGCAACTATGCCGCGCACATGATCGTTGTGATGATCGCCATCGGTTTGGGGTTCATCGTTCTTGAACGGATCGTTCCCGATCAACAGCTGCCGCATGTGAAAGGATGGTGGACACGGGTCATCGTGATCAACTTTCTTCAACTCGGTGTACTCTTTCTGGGCCGCGCAACGTGGGACCGTTGGCTGCAAGGCACTTCGCTCTTCGACCTCACTACCTTGATGCCTTGGGTGGGTGGCCTCGTGGGCTATTTCGTCGTAACGTTCGTTTTCTACTGGTGGCACCGCTGGCGCCATGAAGTAGACTTCCTGTGGAATGCATTCCATCAAGTGCACCACAGTCCACAGCGGATCGAAACGATCACCTCGTTCTTCAAGCATCCGTTCGAGATCGTGGTCAATTCCATCATCATCGGAAGCATCAATTTCCTACTGCTGGGTCTTTCGTTGGAAGCCGCCGGATGGTGTCTTCTTTACAGCAGCATCGGCGAGTACATCTACCACATGAACGTGCGCACGCCACATGCCATGGGCTATTTCTTCCAGCGACCTGAAATGCACCGCATTCATCACCAGCGGGGGAAACACTTCAACAACTTCAGCGATCTTCCGGTTTGGGACATGCTCTTTGGCACGTACGAGAACCCGAAGGAGCAGCACGTCGCTTGTGGTTTCAAACCGGAACGCGAGGCCCGCTTGGTGGATATGCTGCTCTTCCGTAACGTGAACGACAAACGTAGGAATGCGTAGTGTGCTTTATGGGCTCGTGATCGCCATCGGCTTTCTGCGCATAGCGGGATGGTTGATGCACAGCGACGCGGTGAAGGGCATTGGAGCGGTCACGGCGGCCGCGCCGTTGCCCATCGTGTTCACTGAAGTAAAAGGCGTTGAAACGTTCGCGAACAACGTGTTCATCGTATTCGAGGACAGCACAGGGACCACAACTGAAATACCCGTGACACCGGCGCTCTACAGCAAGTTGAACGGTCCGTACAACCGCCGCAATGTGTTCGGCGCAGCCATCGCGTACGGGCCCGTTCTGGACGAGGCACTTTGGCAAAGCGTGCTTCAGTATGGCCTTTGCGGCGGTGTGCTTCAACGGGAAATGGGCCTACCACTTAACACGCGCAATACGCGGTTCGTGCTGCGCAGCCGTACCAAGGGCCGCAATGATGAATGGGTCCTGAAACCGCTACCCTGTCGTTGAAACCCATCTCTCCTTACCATTTCGCGTTCTTCCGGATCGTGCTCGGGTGCTACTTGTTCGTGCACTTCCTAACGCTCATACCATACGCTGCGGAAGTCTGGGGCCCCAACGGCATGATCCCGGATCCAACGCTCAACATGACCACGGGGATCTTGCCGAATCCATTGGCGTGGATCAATAGCAACGGGTTCGGGGCGGGGTTCATCATCGCGCTCGCGTTGTTGAGCATGGCCTTCATCATAGGGTGGCAACGGCCCCTGGTTTCGCTGCTGCTGTGGTTCGGTTGGGCCTGCCTGTTCGACCGCAACAATCTCATTGCCAACCCCGGGATACCATACGTAGGCTGGCTGCTATTGGTATGCGCAGTAGTGCCGAGGGGAGAACCGCTGAGCCTTTCAAAAAGCCGTGGCGATGTGACATGGGCATTGCCCCGGGTGCTCTACATCGGTGCATGGGCACTGATGGCGGTTGGCTACACCATCAGCGGCATCGACAAGTGGCTGGCCCCAAGCTGGCGCGATGGATCGGCCATAGTCCACCTGCTGGAGAACCCGTTAGCGCGGGACACATGGTTACGCACCTGGATCCTCGATTGGCCCGACGCGTTGCACCAAATCATGACATGGTGCATACTAGCTATGGAAGTCCTCTTCCTGCCCTTAGCACTCTTCCGGCGCACTCGCTTGTTCACATGGCTTGGCATGGTGTCCATGCATCTCGGCATTCTGTGCATCGTCGATTTCGCCGACCTCACCGTGGGCATGCTGATGATCCATCTCTTCACCTTGGATGAACGCTGGCTGCGTGCTTCGCGGGCCAACAACGCAGTGGTGTTCTTCGATGGGATATGTGGTCTTTGCAACAACTTCATCGATCTACTGATGCAGGAAGACCGAGGGCGTGTCCTGCGTTTCTCGCCCTTGCAGGGAAGCACCGCGCAAGAGCGGATCGCAGAACATCTTGCATTGCCCGTGGAAACCGTGATCTATCAACGCAACGGTCGAACGTTCACCAAGAGTTCAGCAGCCTTGCGGGCACTGAGCGATATCGGCGGGGTCTGGAAAGTCATGACCGTTTTGCAGATCATTCCACCCTTCGTGCGCAATGCGGTGTACGACTTTGTGGCACGTAACCGCTACCGATGGTTCGGGAAAAAGGAGAGCTGCCGCATGCCGACACCCGAGGAGCGCACGCGGTTCCTACCGTGATGGTTCAGCGCAATTTTCTATTCTGCTTGTGGCGATCGGCGTCGCGCTTGGTGCGCTTCTCGAACTTCTTGTCGAAGGCCGCCTGCAGGTCGGTCCCAGTCTGGTTGGCCATGCAGAGCACCACGAAGAGCACATCACCGAGTTCTTCCCCCAGATCCTGCATGTCCTTCTTCTTCTTGGATTGCTCCCCATACGTGCGGGCCATCACCCGCGCCACTTCCCCTACTTCCTCGGTGAGCAGTGCCATGTTCGTCATCGGGTCGAAGTAGCGCACACCCACGCTTTTGATCCATTCGTCCACACGGGATTGAAGGTCGGAGATCGGATGCGCCTCTGCGCGATCACTGTTGTGCTTCATGGATCCTGTTTACGCAAAGACGATGGACGCGACTTTGGAGATCATTCTACAATGAAGCGGGCACGCAAAACCGAACGCCCTTCATCAATTGTGAGCGCAAGTGTATAGGCTCCGGGAGCCAGTGCGCGGTGGTCGAATTCCATGGCTTGCTCGCCACGTCGTTCTTCATTCCATACACAAGCACCCAGCGCGTTAAAGCACGCAGCTTGCACGGACGAGCTATTGGCAAGTGCGTGCCATTGCGCCGTGAGTTTGCCCGTAGTGGGCGACGGCCACACATGCAGGATTTCTCCTGCATCCCCAGGCTTCAGAATACCGCTGGAGGTTGAATCCTCAAACTTCACCTGATTGGGCAGAGCGAGATAGCTATTGCGACCACCAAGGTCAACTGCACTATGCTGATACATGCAACCGGAACCCACAATATCCGGCTGATCTATAACACTGATGTACGGAACCGTATTGAGGGCAACGTAAAGTCTACGATCGGGACCTTGTGCGATAACCCCCATAGCGCCATCGCAATTCGTTTGGTAGGGCGCAGCATGCAGCACAAGGCGCGAACTGCTGATCGATACGCTGTCCTGCACCGAGATGTCAAATTGGATGAGGTCATTGGTTTCCAGCGGATCGCACCGGAAAAGAGTCGCATATAGCACTTGTCCGTTCGGACTGAATTCTGCCGCATAGAACCGGTCGTGGTCAGCGATACGAAGTTGACCTGACACAACGCCGCTTGTTGGGTCAAAGTCGAACAGATCCAAGTAGCAATCCGAAGCGCTGAGTCTGGTCTTGGCGAGCACTAGCTGCGTACCGTCCGAAGAGGGCTTCAGGGACCCAATGGCCGTAACCGCAAAACCAACCGGATCGTAGTGCACCTCGCCCGCTTCGC
>CADECG010000050.1 GCA_902825795.1 uncultured Bacteroidota bacterium | reverse complement strand
GACAAGCTCGGCCAGCCGATCGCGTTCGACCACACGTTGCACGCTGGTTCCGCCAAGGACAACAACTTGGAGATCAACTGCCAGTACTGCCACAGCAGTGCGGAGAAGAGCAAGCACGCAGGCATTCCGAGCACCAACGTGTGCATGAACTGCCACAAGGCGGTGAACAAAGGCCGCACGGACGCAGGCACTGCCGATATCCAGAAGATCTACGATGCCGTGGGCTGGGACGGTAAGGAGTACAGTATGGAGGAGAAGCCGCTGGTCTGGAACAAGGTGCACAACCTGCCCGATCACGTTTATTTCAGCCACGCCCAGCACGTAGCCGTTGGCAAGCTGGAATGCCAAGAGTGCCACGGCCCCATTGACAAGGAGATGAAGGAGGCCGAACAATGGGCACCCCTCACCATGGGCTGGTGCATCGACTGCCACAACCAGAAGGAGATCAAGCTCGACGGCAATGGCGGGTACTACGATGAAGTGAAGCACCGCTTGTATGCCACCGATCTGGGCCACAAGGAATTGCAGGAGTACTTGGAAGACGGAAAGATCACTGTGAAGGAGCTTGGTGGCTGGGAATGCGCCAAGTGCCACTACTGAGACCGAACACGCGCAGACGCATCATGCCGAGCACCACCCAATACTGGACCGACCTCGCCGACCTGCACGGGAACGACGCCGTGACCAAGGCACGCGCTGACGAGTTCCCCACGCAACTTCCCGGGATCGGCGAGGTGCTTGGCGATACGAAACTGACCGGTGCTACTACCGGCCGCCGCGACTTCCTCAAGTTCTTGGGCTTCGGTATCGGGGCTGCCACGCTGGACGCTTGCGAAACGCCGGTGATCAAGAGCATTCCGTACGTGAACAAGCCGGAAGAGATCGTTCCCGGCGTTGCCAACTGGTATGCGAGCACGTACTTCGACGGTAGCGACTACGCCAGTGTGCTGGTGAAGACCCGCGAAGGGCGTCCGATCCACATCAAGGGCAACTCAAGCTTCGGTATCAATACCCGTCCTGCGCGCGACGAGAAGGACGCCACCATGAGCCGCAGCGTGGTGAACGCGCGGATCAATAGCAGCGTGATCACGCTGTACGATAACCAGCGGCTGAAGGGACCCGTGTTGAAGAACACCCCATCGAGCTGGGCTGATGTGGACAAGGCTGTGGGAGCTGAGATGGACAAGGCCGCTGCCGCCGACAAGCGCATCGTGATACTCACCAATACGGTGATCAGCCCGAGCACGAAGGCCGCCATCGCCAAACTGCAAGCGAAATACGCTGCTGGTCCTGATGGTACCGGTAGCCTCGTGCAGCATATCCAGCACGATACGATCAGCTATAGCGGACTTACCAACGCGAACTTGAAGAGCTTCGGCAAGCGCGTGATGCCGAGCTACGATTTCACGAAAGCCGATGTGATCGTGAGCCTTGGGGCCGACTTCCTCAGCAGTTGGGGGAGCACGACCGAGACGAACTGGCAATACGCCGAGCGCCGCAAACCCGGCCACATGAGCCGCCACTGGCAGTTCGAGGCGCGCATGAGCATGAGCGGTGCCAATGCCGACGTGCGCGTGATGCTGAAGCCGAGCGAAGTGACGCAGGCCGTAGTCGCTCTGCACGATGCGGTGGCGCAGGCAACCGGTGGTACGGCTGTAGGCGGTGCCGCTGCAACGGATCATATCAAGAAGGTCGCAGCGGAACTAGTCGCTGCCAAGGGCAAGAGCATTGTGCTCGCTGGCGACAACAACGAAGGCGTTCAGGTGCTCGTGAACCACATCAACACGATGTTGGGGAACTACGGAAGCACCATCGACCTGGCCAACCACACTAGCTTCTACCAAGGTGATGATGCCGCAGTGGCGCAGTTGGTGAAGGACATGAACAGCGGCGCCGTTGGCGTGCTGTTGATGAGCGGAGTGAACCCGGCTTACAGCCTGCCGAATGCGGCGGAATTCAAAGCCGGTTTGGGCAAGTGCTTCAGCGTGAGCTTCAGCAGCTACGCCGACGAGACCGCAAGCCTGTGCAGTGCGATCTGCCCCGACCACCACTGGTTGGAGAGCTGGAACGACTTCATGCCGAAAGTCGGTCGCTACGCATTGGCGCAGCCCACGATCAAGAACATCTGGAATACGCGCCAATGGCAGGAGAGCCTGCTTGCTTGGAGCGGCGACAATACGAACTACTATGACTTCATCCGCGCCAACTGGCAGGCCAACATGGCCGGTCGTTTGGGTGGTGAACTCGACTTCGGATACGCTTGGAACATGAGCGTGCACAACGGCGTGTACGATGCCTATACCAATGCCCCGGAAGCAAGCGCATTCACCGCTGATGTGAACGCTGCAGCTACCGCTGCGAAGGCAGCCGTGAAGACGGGTGAGTGGGAGGTGAGCTTGTACGAGAAGGAAGGCATCGGCAACGGCTTGCACGCCAACAATCCTTGGTTGCAAGAGTTGCCCGATCCGATCAGCAAAGTGACGTGGGACAACTACGTGTGCATGGCACCGGAGGACCTCGTGGCGTTGTTGGGTTGGGAAATGAGCGGCAAGAGCATCCGCGACTTGTACATCGGGCAGGAAAGCCCCGCACATGTGGTGAAGGTTTCGGTGAACGGCGTTGATGTTGAACTGCCCGCCATCCCAAGCCCTGGACAAGCACCGAAGAGCGTGAGCATCGCCCTCGGTTATGGTCGCGGTGCCAATGGCGAGCGCGTGGGTCGCGCTGCTGTGGTCACCGACCCGGAGAGCGAAGTGATGGGCTCGGTGGGCAAGAACGTTTACCCGATGACTTCCGTGGCCGGTGGCACAGTGCAGTACGGCGGTGTAGGCACCTTGTCGATGACCGGGGCCACCTATCCAATGGCCTTGGCGCAAACGCACATGACGGCCATGGACCGTCACAGCATTGCTAAAGAGACCACGCAAAAAGACTGGGCAGAGCACAAGGCAAAAGATCCTGGCAGCTACAACGCGCCGCACACCCTTGGTGTCCACGAGGACGTGAACGCCGACGGCACGATCAACACCCTCGACCGCAAGCCAACGAGCGATTTCAACCTGTGGAGCGACCATCCTGTTGAACAGGTGGGCCACCGCTGGGGCATGAGCATCGACCTGAACAGCTGCACCGGTTGTGGAGCTTGTATCACGGCCTGCACCAGCGAGAACAACGTTCCGGTGGTGGGCAAGGACGAAGTGCGACGCAGCCGCGAAATGCACTGGTTGCGCTTGGATCGTTACTACAGCAGCGACATGACGCACGCTGTTGGCAAGGAGCAAGGCATTGGCAAGATCGACCGCTTCCTGGAAATGGAAGTACCGAGCCAGAACCCGAAAGTGTTCCTGATGCCGGTGATGTGCCAGCACTGCAACCACGCACCCTGCGAAACGGTGTGTCCGGTGGCTGCTACCACGCATAGCAACGAAGGGCTCAACCAAATGGCCTACAACCGTTGCATCGGCACCCGGTACTGCGCCAACAACTGCCCTTACAAAGTGCGCCGCTTCAATTGGTTCAACTACGTAACGGACAAGTTCGCGGAAGTGAACCCCGCATGGGATGAACTCGGCCGCATGGTGCTGAACCCCGATGTGGTGGTGCGCAGCCGCGGCGTCATCGAGAAGTGCAGCCTCTGCGTGCAGCAGATCCAGGCCGGCAAGCTCACGGCGAAGAAGGAAGCGCGCCCACTGAAGGACGGCGACGTACAGACCGCGTGCATGAGCGCATGCGGCATGGGCGCCATCACCTTCGGCGATCTGAACGACAAGGACAGCAATGTGACAAAGCTGGCTGCCGACGAGCGCGCTTACTACATGCTGGACGAGATCGGTGTGAAGCCCAACATCAACTACATGGCCAAGGTGCGCAACACCGAGGAGGCCGCACACCACGCGTAACGCAAGCAACACATGCACAGCGAAGCAGCACTACGCGAGCCCCTGATCCTGGGCCACAAGACGTACCACGATATCACCAACGATATCGTTGGGCCGATCGAGAACAAGGCGCCACGTGGTTGGTACATCCTTACCACCATCGCAGGCCTGATCGCCTGTTATGGTATCGGTTGCATCCTCTACCTCTTCAGCAAGGGCATCGGTACCTGGGGCTTGAACAAGACCGTTGACTGGGCATGGGACATCACCAACTTCGTTTGGTGGGTCGGTATCGGCCACGCGGGTACGCTGATCAGCGCAGTGCTGTTGTTGTTCCGCCAGAAGTGGCGGATGGCCGTGAACCGCTCGGCGGAAGCGATGACCATTTTCGCTGTGATCATGGCCGCCACCTTCCCGCTGATCCACATGGGTCGCTTGTGGTTGGCTTACTGGGTGTTCCCGCTGCCGAACCAGTTCGGTTCGTTGTGGGTGAACTTCAACAGCCCATTGCTGTGGGACGTGTTCGCGATCAGCACTTACTTCAGCGTATCGCTGGTGTTCTGGTACATCGGTCTCATACCCGATTTCGCGACGATCCGCGACCGCCTTACTAAGCCGAGCTGGAAGAAGGCGTACAGCATCCTCAGCTTCGGCTGGACCGGCAACGCCAAGGCGTGGACGCGTTTCGAGGAAGTGAGCTTGGTGCTCGCTGGTATCGCGACCCCGCTGGTATTCTCGGTGCACTCGGTGGTGAGTATGGACTTCGCGACTTCCGTGGTACCGGGTTGGCACACCACGATCTTCCCGCCCTACTTCGTGAGCGGTGCTGTGTTCAGCGGCTTCGCCATGGTATTGACGCTGTTGTTGGTGATGCGTAAGGTGATGCACCTGGAAGCGTACATCACCGTGAAGCACGTGGAGTACATGAACATCGTGATCATCGTCACCGGCTCAATAGTCGGTGTGGCCTACATCACCGAGTTGTTCGTGAGCTGGTACAGCGGCGTGGAGTACGAGAGCTATGCGTTCATCAACCGCGCCACCGGCCCGTATTGGTGGAGCTATTGGGCCATGATGACGTGCAACGTGATCAGCCCGCAGCTGTTCTGGGTGAAGAGCTGGCGCCGCAACCTCACGTTCACCTTCTTCATGAGCTTGGTGGTGAACACGGGTATGTGGTTCGAGCGCTTCGTCATCATCGTTACCAGCCTGCACCGCGATTACGTGCCCAGCAGCTGGAACATGTTCCATCCATCATGGGTGGACGTTGGGATCTTCATCGGTACCATCGGCATCTTCTTCACGCTCTACCTGCTCTTCGCGCGGTATTTCCCCGTGCTGGCACTGAACGAGTTGAAGAGCATCCTGAAGATCACCGGCGAGAGTTACAAGGCTGAGGCCGCCAAACAACACCACCATTGAGCGCCATGGCGAACAAGGTCATCTACGCGGTGTACGACGATCCCGAAGTGCTGAAGGGCGCTGCGCGCAAGCTGGTGACCAGCGGCGTGAAGGTGAAGGATGTGTACAGTCCGTTCCCGGTGCACGGTCTCGATCCGATCATCGGTATCACGCGCACCCGGTTGGGTATCGCATCGTTCATGTTCGGCATTACGGGCACTTCGCTCGCGTTGCTCGGCTTCTGGTATTTCATGATCAGCGACTGGCCGATGAACATCGGTGGCAAGCCGAACTGGACGCTGTACCATAACCTGCCCGCCTTCGTTCCGGTGATGTTCGAATTCACCGTGTTCTGTGCAGCCCACGGTATGGCGATCACCTATTTGATCCGCAACAAGACGCTGCCCGGCATGCCGGCGCGCAACCCCGATCCGCGCAGCACCGACGACAAGTTCGTGATGGAAGTGCGCACCGAGGACAATCATGGGCACAGCGCTGAGCAGATCACCGGTATGCTGCGCGAAACCCCTGTGTTCGAGATCAACGAACGCGAGTACTGAGCATCATGAGCAAGCACAGCACCCTTCTGACTTCCGCAGCGCTTGCGGTCTTCGCGCTGGCCTCATGCGGCGGCGATCCCGATAGCCCGGGCTTGGAGTACTTCCCCGATATGTACCGCAGCCCTGCTGTTGAGGCATACGTGGACTACGGTCAGGACCCCTATGTGGCCCCGATGCCGGATGGCACCTACGACAGCGACTACGCCGACAGCCTTGTGCTGAAGCAACGCATGACCCAGCAAGCGCGCAAGCCTGTGCAGGGCACCATCGCCTTCAGCAGCGACGCCAGCAAAGCGGCCTTCAACTTCCCGTACACCTATGCCAACACGCCCGAGGACTATGAGCGCGCGGGCCTGGAAGTGAAATGCCCGTTGCCCATGACCCAAGAGAACGTGGACAAGGGCAAGGTGATCTACGACAAGATGTGCAAGCACTGCCATGGCGAGAAAGGCGCTGGCGATGGAACCGTGGTGAACGTTGCCGGCTACCCGCAGCCCGGCGCGTACAACGGTCCGTTGAAGACGCTGCCGGAAGGCAAGATCTTCCACAGCCTGACCTACGGAAAGAACGTTGCCATGGGCAGCCATGCCAGCCAATTGAACAAGGAAGAGCGTTGGTTGGTGACGCGCTACGTGCAATACCTGCAGAACGACGGCAAGCTGAGCGCTTCCGCCCCTGTGGCCGCAGCTGATACGACCGCAACGCCAGTGAACTGAACCCGAACAGGACCACGATGGAATTCACTTTCAGCAAACGGGCCCGCACACTGAGCATGGCATTGGCCGTGATCGGTCTGCTGCTGTTCGTGCTCGGTTACTTCACGGCCGGTGAGCATGGCGCCGAGCATTTGGGTCAGCGCTTGTGGGCCAACCTGCTGGTCTGCGGCTTCTTCTTCTTCGGCATTTCACTGGGCGCGCTGTTCTTCTACGCCCTGCAATACGCTACTGAGACCGCTTGGACCGTGATGGTGAAGCGCGTGTATGAAGGCATGTTGGCGTGGCTGCCGATCGGATCGGCCATCATTCTGTTGGTGCTCTTGGGTGGTAGCCTGCACTGGCACCATCTCTACCACTGGATGGAGCCGAGCCTCTATGACCCCGCAAGCCCGAACTACGATGTGATCATGGATGGCAAGAAGGCCTTCCTGAACCAGCCCTTCTTCTGGATCCGCTCCATCGCCTTCATCTTCACGTTCCTGTTCGCTGCGCACTGGTTCCGCAAGGAGAGCCTGCGCATGGACAAGGAGACCGGCGAGACGTTGGTGAAGAGCCACTTGAAGAACTACCGCCGCGGCGCATTGTTCCTGGTGTTCTTCGCCGTGTTCAGCAGCGTATTGGCGTGGGACTGGCTGATGGCCATTGACGCACATTGGTTCAGCACACTGTTCGGCTGGTATGTGTTCAGCGGCATGTGGGTGAGCGCGATGATCACCGCAGTGATCGTGGCCCTGTACCTGAAGAGCAAAGGCTACCTGCCACAAGTGAACAACAGCCACATACACGACATGGGCAAGTGGGTGTTCGCCGTGAGCTTCCTGTGGAGCTATCTCTTCTTCAGCCAGTTCATGCTCATCTGGTATGCGAACATCCCTGAGGAAGTCACGTGGATACAGACCCGCTGGGAGCATTACCAAGTGCTCTTCTGGGTAACGTTCTTCATCAACTTCGCCATTCCGATGGTGATGCTGATCAGCCGCGATGCGAAACGCAATCCGCGCTTCCTCATCGGTGTGGGCACGGTCATTTTCATCGGCCACTGGCTTGATGTGTTCATGATCGTGATGCCCGGCACTATGGCCGACCATTGGCACTTGGGACTGGTGGAGGTGGGTATGTTCCTCGCCTTCCTTGGCGCCTTCGTGTACGTTACGCTGAACCGCCTTACGAAAGCACCGCTCACTCCTGTGCAGCACCCGTATCTGGAGGAAAGCATCCACCACAGCATCTAAGCTCCCGCAGGGAAAGAACCACCACCGACGATGATGACGCTACTGGTCTTATTGGTGATCGCGCTCGGGATCATCGCCGTTACACAGATGGCGAGGGTCTACGAGATCACCTCGAAGCTGCGTGGCAAACGCGAAGAGGAGATCAGCCCGGCCGACAACCGGATGAACGCGAAGTTCATGTGGATCTTCTGCGTGCTGTATTACGCCTTCTTCTTCTGGCTTCTGTACGCGTACAGCGACAAGCTGCTGCCCGTTAGCGCAAGCGAACACGGTGTTGTGCTCGATGACCTGATGTACCTGAACTGGGTGATCCTGTTCATCATGTTCTTCTTCACGAACACGCTGCTGTTCTACTTCGCCGGCAAGTACTACTACAAGAAGGACCGTGTGGCGAAGTGGTATCCGCACAACAACAAGTTGGAGTTGGCGTGGACCATAGCACCGGCGCTTTTCCTTGCCGTGATCGTGATCACCGGGTTGAAAGCTTGGCAGGATATCACGGCCGTTGCTGCGCCCGGCACGCCCGAGGTGGAACTGTACGGGAAGCAATTCGACTGGACCTGCCGCTACCCCGGCAAGGATGGCCAGTTGGGTGCAACTGATTTCCGCCTCATCAACGACAACAACCCGCTGGGCATCGTTACGGCCGCGAGCGTTGCGGCGCGACTTGCCGAACTGCAGACCGAGAAGGACGCCACCGCCAAGAGCATCGAAGCCGGTTACGACCACCTGCCTGCTGATGCATTGACGAAGTTGGAGCACCACTTGGGCAAGGTGAGCCGCATGATGGACCGCATCGTGAACCTGCGCACCATGATGGAGCAGGACATCGCCGCGAACAAAGAGGGCAGCAAGTACGCTGCCGGTTCCGATGACATCGTGATAAAGGAATTCCACCTGCCGGTGAATGAGGAGGTGAACCTGGTGCTGCGCAGCCGCGACATCATCCACAGCGCCTTCCTGCCGCACTTCCGCGCGCAAATGAACTTGGTGCCCGGCCAAGGCACGGTGCTCAAAATGACGCCGACCATCACCACGGACAGTATGCGCGACATCATGGCGAACCCGGAGTTCAACTACATACTGATGTGCAACAAGATCTGCGGCGCCAGCCACTACAACATGCAGATGGACCTGGTGATCGAGAAGAAGGGCGCATACGACGCGTGGGTGGCCGAGATCAACAAGAAGCCTTTCGAAGGTGCCCCAGCGGCAGAGCTACCCGCAGCGGATGGCACAGTGGTATCGGACAGTACCGTACAGATCGTTAAGGACAGCACGGCCGTGGCCGCGGTAGTAACCCCCGCCGGTCACTGACCACAAAGCATTAGATGACCATGGGTGCACACGCGCACGCCGCACACGCCGATCACGGAGCTGCTCACCACGAGCACCACCACCACGAGGAGAGCTTCATTTCGAAGTACGTCTTCTCGCAGGACCATAAAATGATCAGCAAGCAGTTCCTCGTGACTGCGATCATCATGGCCGTAGTGGCCGTGATGATGTCCATCTTCTTCCGCCTGCAGTTGGCATGGCCCGGCGAAGGCTTCGCCATCACCAATTTCTTCCTCGGCGACAAGTGGGCACCCAATGGCGTGCTCGACAGCAACATGTACTTGGGTCTGGTTACGATCCACGGTACCATCATGGTGTTCTTCGTGCTTACCGGTGGGTTGAGCGGAACGTTCGCCAACCTGCTGATCCCCTTCCAAGTGGGCGCCCGCGACATGGCGAGCGGCTTCCTCAACATGCTTTCGTACTGGTTCTTCCTGGTGAGCAGTGTGCTCATGATCGCCAGTCTGTTCGTTGAAGGTGGCCCCGCCAGTGCGGGTTGGACGATCTATCCGCCGTTGAGCGCCTTGCCGCAAGCCATACCCGGCTCCGGCACGGGTATGACGTTGTGGTTGTGCAGCATGGCGGTGTTCATCGTCAGTGCGCTGCTGGGTGGTTTGAACTACGTGGTAACGGTGCTGAACATGCGCACCAAGGGCATGAAGATGACCCGCATGCCGCTTACCGTTTGGGCGTTGCTCATCACGGCCGTGCTGGGTATCCTCTCGTTCCCCGTGTTGTTGAGCGCCGCGTTGTTGCTGCTCATGGACCGTGGCTTGGGCACCAGCTTCTACCTCAGCGAGATCCACATCGGTGGCGAGGCGTTGGACAACATGGGTGGTAGCCCCATCCTGTTCCAGCACTTGTTCTGGTTCCTGGGCCACCCCGAAGTGTACATCGTGCTGCTGCCCGCGTTGGGCATCACCTCGGAGATCATCGCCACCAATGCGCGCAAGCCCATCTTCGGCTACCGCGCCATGATCGGCTCCATCCTCGCGATCGGCTTCCTCAGCTTCATCGTGTGGGGCCACCACATGTTCGTTACGGGTATGAACCCCTTCCTTGGAAGCGTGTTCGTAGTGACCACCTTGTTGATCGCCATTCCATCAGCGGTGAAGGTGTTCAACTATATCACCACGTTGTGGAAGGGCAACATCGTTATGACGCCCGCCATGCTGTTCAGCATCGGCTTGGTGGCCACCTTCATCGCCGGTGGTCTCACGGGTATCATCCTCGCCGATAGCGCACTGGACATCCCCGTACACGACACCTACTTCGTGGTGGCGCACTTCCACATTGTAATGGGCATGAGCGCCATCTTCGGCATGTTCGCAGGTATCTACCACTGGTTCCCGCGCATGTATGGCAAGATGATGAACACCCGCATGGGCTACGTTCACTTCTGGGTCACCTTCATCTGCGCGTTCGGCGTGTTCTTCCCCATGCACTTCATCGGCTTGGCGGGTGCGCCGCGCCGTTACTACGACTACACCGCGTTCCCGATGTTCGATAACGTGATCGACCTCAACGTGGTGGTAACGCTCTTCGCCATCACCGGTGCGTTGGCGCAGGTCATCTTCATCTACAACTTCTTCTACAGTGTGTTCCGCGGCCCTGCGGCGGTGCAGAACCCTTGGCGCAGCAACACGCTGGAGTGGACCAGCCCGGTTAAGCACATGCACGGCAACTGGCCCGGCAAGATCCCCGAGGTGTACCGCTGGCCCTACGATTACAGCAAGCCCGGCAAGGCCGAGGACTTCGTGCCCCAGAACGTGCCACACACGGACGGGGAGGAGGAGAGCCACGGATGATCATCCATTACTGACTTGCACGAGCGTCCGCATCTTTGGTGCGGACGCTCTGCTTTTGAGACATTACACCGGCCCCGAGAACCTCACCCCTGCCCCTCTCCCAAGGAGAGGGGGCGGAGTGCGAGCAACATGGTTCCCGGTCTGCACAGGTCACGGCGGCGGGCTTGCGGGTGTTCGGGCAGGGGGATGGGGTGCAGGCTTCCAGGCTCTGCGTCCGTCCCACTTTCTCCCGCTGCTCACTCTTCTAGTCTCCTTCAGCTTCTTGGCACCCACTTCCGCCCGCGCCCAGCTCCTCGACAGCATCAACCTTTTTATGAAAGAGCCGCCGCGCCTCATTGTGAAGCTCGACATACGGGGAAGCTTCATTACCAGCGAGCCGGTGAAATTCTATGGCATCAAGGTGGGGTGGGAGCATGCCAGCCGTTTCCAATACGGTTTCGGCTACAGCACCCTGCTGAGCCCGGTACACCGCACGCGGCAGGTGTACGAAGCCGGTGCCTACCGCGAGGTGGATACACGCGTGCGCATGGGGCATGTGAGCGCGTATGTCGACTATGCCTTTTACCAACGGGGCCATTGGGAAGTGCGCATGCCGGTGCAGGTGGGCCTGGGCCATGGCCGGGTGCGGTACGAAGACCTGACGAACGAAACACGCACGTGGCAGAAGACCTGGTACGTGCTCTACGAACCTGCCATGTCCGTGCAGTACCGCTTCCTCACCTACTTCGCCGTTACGGCGGGCTTCGGCTACCGCTTGGTGTTCCGCACCTCGGCAAGTCTGGGCGAGCAGCTCACGGCACCCATCTACATGCTGGGTCTGCGGGTGTTCACCGGCGATCTGCGGCGCGACCTGAAGGAGTAAAAACAAACAAGCCCCGGCCGGTTGGCCGAGGCTTGCTCGCTGGGGGATTGAAGTGCGTTACGCCGCTTTCGCGCTGGTAACGTCGCTCATGGGGCTGGCACCTGCTGCGCCGATGGCGTTCACGCGGAAGTAGTGTACCACATCGCTGGGGAGGCCGTTGGCCACGTAGCGGTTCTTGGAGGTGAAGTCCAACATGCGCCAGTTGGCCTCCACGTTGGGATCGCCCGAGCAGATGAAGACGTTATACCCGCTGCGCCCCTTCACACCACCGAAGCGAATGATGATCTGGCCGGTGTACGCTGTCCCCGAGGCCACAACATTGGGCGGTGCATGCAGTTGGCCAATGGGCGTGCTGCTGCGACGTACCTCGCAACCTGCACTTTCGATCTTCGCCAAGTCGCCATTGCTGGCGGCCTGTACGTAGCTGCCCAAGTCGATACCCAGGCCCTTCACAACTTCGAACGCTTGGGCGCGTTCGCTGTGCTCCAGCGGGCCTGGATTCAACTGGTAAGCCTGTATGGTCGTTTCCAGCGTGTCGCACGCTGCGGTTACCGTTGCCAAGGGTGGCACCGGGGTGGCGAAGTTGGCGTTGGCCGTCATCTTCACTACCATGTTGCGCATCTTGGTCAGGAGAACGAAAGGGGTGATGCGGTTGAACCCCATTGAAACGTAGTAATAGACTTTCTTCATTTTGTTTAGGCTGCTGCCCGTTTTAATTGTTTTGCACCGAATCGTAAAGGCAGCCCAATTCGTTCGTTGAACAACGGAGAACGGGCATCCGTTCTTCGACGGAGGCGGCGCGCTGAAAAGAGCGGCAGTAGCGGTTTTCCAGCGCCCGTCGCGTTGCGCACATGAAACCGCCACGGCCGGTCGCCCCTGCATGGCAAGTGGGCGTTGCGGGCACTGGAACAGGCTGACATGTCGGGCGGACGATCACGCAAGTCGCGCCGACGATCAGGGAAGTCGGGCAGACGTTCGGGCAAGTCGCGCGGACGATGAGAGAAGTCGGGCAGACATTCACGCAAGTCGCGCGGACGATGAGAGAAGTCGGGCAGACAGTCACACAAGTCGCGCCGACGATCAGAGAAGTCGGGCAGACATTCACGCAAGTCGCGCGGACGATCACAGAGGTCGGGCAGACAGTCACACAAGTCGCGTAGACGATCAGAGAGGTCGCGCGGACGATCACACAAGTCGCATAGACGTTCGGAGTGGTCGGGCAGACGTTCACGCAAGTCGCGTAGACAGCCAGGCAAGTCGCGTGGACGTTGAGCGCGGTCGCGTGGACAGTTGCAGTGCAAGCAGCCGTTGCGAAGGAGCAGCGATAGCGTGCCCTACTCTATGTACCGCCGTTCACGGGCTTCGTGCAATAAGCCCACCTTGCTATTCACATCGAACTTGGCATAGAGCGCATCGCGATGCGTTTCCACTGTGCGCTTGGTGATGTCCAGTTTCTCGCCGATCACCGCGTACGTGTACCCTGCTTTGTGGGCCATCAGCCGCAGCACATCGTATTCGCGATCGGTAAGCTTCATGCCCTCGCGCGCTTGTGCGGCGGCGCTGCCGCGCTTCGGGCTGAACTGGTTGCTCAGCCACGCGTTCGCGTGCATGCCCCCGGCGGCAACCGCCCGCACGGCTTGGCGCAGTTCACCGGGTTCCACACATGCGGGCAACACCCCACGCACTTGGGCGCATACAACATGGTGTACGATCGCGTCGGTCAGCTCCCCTATCACAACGATCGCCCAGTTGGCGTGCAACCGCCGCAGAACGTCAATGGCATCCAGGGTGCGTCTTACCGGCAGCATCAACTGTAGCACCAATACCTGCACGGGTGCTTTGCTCGGCAAGGCAGCCTCCAGTTCCTCCACGTTGGGAACATCAAGGACGAGACGGGCGGTATCCTCCGCATGCAGCAGATCGCGCACACCGGCCCGCACTATGTGGTGTTCATGCACAACCCCTACGGTTATCGGTGCGTTTTTGCCCATGTGTTCCGCGACGGCCAAGCAGCGCATTGCCCAACAATGGGCGCCTCACCTGAAGTGGGTATTTTCATATTGCCTTATCAACAGCCACTGTTAATAGCGCCCATGGCCTTGCAACAGTGGTAGGGAAAGCGGGGGTGCAATGCGCACCAAGTCGCGGCTATACGGTTAGGTTCACACTGCGTTCCTTGTTATTCCCTGACCGTATTGAACCCTAACCCCATCACCCAATGCGTGTTCTTATCACAGCCTCTTTGCTCCTCGCAGGTCTTGGCGCGGCGGCGCAAGCCCTCAGCGGCACCTTCGTGGTCTCCAACTACGGCGGTTTCAACATTGCGTGTAAGGGCGGCAACAACGGCTCCATCAACCTTACACCCAGTGGAGGCACCCCACCCTACACCTACGAGTGGAGCAACAACGCAACCACCCAAGACCTGAGCGGACTAACGGCCGGCTACTACAAGGTGAAGATCCGCGATGCGGCCAACAACGCGGTGGATGTGCAAACCACGCTTACCGAGCCCACTGCGCTTACGGCTTTTGCTACGCTGTACGAGTACGGTAATGGCTACAACGTCAGTCTGTTCAATGCCTACAACGGCAGCATCACTGTTACGCGCACCGGCGGCAAGACGCCCTACACGCAATTGTGGTCCGATGGCAACACGCAGCAGAGCCGCACCGGCGTGGGTGCCGACAACTATTCGTTCACCATCACCGATGCCAACGGTTGCGTCTTCACCTCGCCCACTTACCAACTCACACAGCCCGATCGCAGCGATTGGACGATGGGCGGAAACGCAGGTACAAACCCGGCAACGCAGTACATCGGAACCAGTGACAACAAGGATGTGGTGTTCAAGACGAATGGGTCGGAGGCCTTGCGACTCATGGCCAATGGGGATATCAGAACAGCCGGCCTAAGCTCTGCGACCAGCTACAAACTTGTTATGGCCGATTCGCTCGGCACGCTCAAGGCGTTCGACCAAGTTGTTGCCGATGAACGCAAATGGATGTGCCCGGACGGATCTGCGTTCCCTTGGACGCGTTGCGGCAACAACATCGGTTGGGATCAAGTGTTAGGCACCCTGAACGACGAAGCACTGCGGTTCGTAACCCATGGCTTGGGTCGCATGCAGATCGACGCTGACGGCAAAGTTGGTATCGGTATTGTGCCGCCCGCTAACTCAAGCACGCTATACCAACTTTATGTGGAAGGCGGCATCGTTTGTCGCGATGTGAAGGTGACGATCAATGCGTTCCAGGACTACGTCTTCGATCCGCGCTACGAGCTGATGCCGATGGACAAGCTGAGGGAGTACATCAACATCAACGGACACCTGCCTACTATGCCCAAGGGAGCCGATGTGGAAGCCGCCGGCGGCATGGAAATAGGCGATCTGCAAATGCGGCTGTTGCGCACGGTGGAGGAGCAGATGCTTTACATACTCCAGTTGCAGGAGGAGCTTGCGGCAATGAAGAGCCGGGTGGCGGCACTTGAAACCAGCGGACGATGAAACGGGCAGCGTTCACCCTTCAACTCTTGGCCGTATTGGTGTTAGCGCCCGGTTTGACAAGTCGTGCGCAGAATAATGGATTTGTGAGCCTGGAGGGGCGGCAGTTTATGGTGGATGGGCAGCCGTTCTATCCTCGAGTTATCAACTACGAAATGGAGTTCGTGATCGATGCGCAGCTACCGCACGATCCGAACGACGTCTTCGTGTCCTGCTCAAGTTGGTATGGGTCCGGGCCGTTCTGGGGGTTCAATTGCTCGAATGCGCAAGACTGTGAAGCAGATATCATCGAACAGTTCGACTTGATTGCAGCCATGGGCTACAACACTATTCGCATCGTTCACTTCGCGTTGCCGTTTTTCACGGTGAACGCGAACAACGCGCAAAAACTGAAGTTGGATGTTCGCACCTATCCCGGTTACGTGAATCCTTACGATTCGCCGCACGAACTGGTGGAACCGACCTTTACCGATCCTTGGTCAGCGAGGCTATTCTACTTCACACGGCACATCATCCAACTTGCAAATGCCCATGGCTTAAAGACCATCTTGCTATGCTCCGACAGGCACATCTCCTCTCCGGTGCGCGACCTGGACGGCGTAGCGCTCTACTCGTCCTACTTGCAACGCCTTGGAGACGAATTGAAGGATGAGCCGGGTCTTTTGGCGTATGACCTTTGGAACGAACCAATTTTTTCCGACCCGAGTGAGATGATGGCATGGACCAAGGGCGAGGTCTGCACATACGTTGCTGAGTGGTACGACGCACTGCATGTAAACGATCAGGATCACTTGGTCACCATAGGAGGTAGCGGATTCACCGAATTACCGTGGTGGGACCCCTCGCTTCTTAAGCTTGATTTTTACTCGGCCCACCTGTACCCAGTGCCTGATCAGGTGAACGGGTTCGATATCGCGAACGCCACCGAGCGCGTCATACATGAATTGTACTGGCTTGGCGCCACCAGCGTGATGCCATTCATGATCGGTGAAACAGGCTTTACGGCTGACGATCGCACGAATGTCACTAATTTTTTAGATGCCGACCCGGCCCATCATGCGTGGCCCTACCACCACGGCAGCGAGATCCAGCAAGCCTACTTCATGGAGACAACAATGAACCGCACCCGCGAATTCTTGGGCTCTGGCTATTCTTGGTGGAACTTCCAGAACACCCACTCCTTGGGTTTGGACATGGCGCCCCAGGATCCGGGCAAATTCAGGGGTGGGTATTTCGGCGCCCTGACCTTCGGTGGCGACTTTGCAACCGATGCCTTGTACAAGATTGCCACGGCCGCCCTCGATACGTACACGCCACCTGCGTTACCCACCAGCCTGCCTGCCCCAACGGCCTCATACTACAATCAATACGGCTTCACGGGTGCTCCCTACCGCACCTACGCCGTTCAGGACCAGAACCAGCAACCAATTGCACACGCGGCTACTGAGGTGGCGTGGAGGTATCATTTGGAAACTGACCCTCAGAACGTCTATTTCGATTCTTGGAACAAAGTACCCTCGGATGCGAGTGGAGCGCTGGTCATACCTCAACCACCGGACATTCTATTGTATCAAGCGCCAGTTGAAGCCAAATTCACTCTTTCAGCCACTGGCACTGGCAGGGTCGAATACGGTGGTGGATGGCCACCGGATGGCGCTGTCTTTGAACTCGAACGTGAAGTGATGCTCCATGAGAAGGTTGTAGACGGTTTAGACGTTTACAGCAACGATTCTTGGTCTGACAAGGCTTGGGCGCATCTCCGGTTCACCAATGCCACGGTATACGGCAACGGAACCACCGGAGGCACCCTCGATGCGGTGGCCCGCACAGTGTCGGCTGGACCAGGGTTCCACGCGCAGCATGGCAGCGAAGTGCATTTACGGGCAGAGAAAACCTTTGCGGACTGCACCAACGATGCGTATCGTGTCATGGCCACCTCGCCAAGCGGCTCTGAGGCATTTGAACACAAGGCGAATAAGGGAACGATAAGCCTCCAGTTCTCTCTCGCGCTAGTTGATGTAAGTGCTTCACCGAACCCTTGCGCTGATAATACCCTGCTGACCCTTAGTGAAGCGGTATCCTCAGCGAGCTTCACACTTGTGGACGCACAAGGGTCCGTAGTTGCGCGCGGGTCATTCAGTGGTGCATCGTACCTGCTCGATACTCAGAAACTCGCCGCAGGGTCCTATAGGCTCAACATTTCCGCCGACGGTCAGCCATTCTCCACGTCCCTTATCAAACTACCATGAAACGGTATCCCTTCTCTTGCGCATTGGCCTTCGTTATTTGGTGCATTGCCCTGCTTGCTAATGCCCAACAACCCACATGGTTGCAGCACTATGGGACCGCCGACGGGGACAACTCAGGGTTCACGCTGGCATACGATCCTGTCGGGTTCATTTACGGCACTGGAGCCGTGGCTGGAGCTACGGTCTTTGGCGACGATACTGTAAGCGCCCTTGGCGACCGGGACATCCTCTTGGTGAAATGGGATACCGCCGGAAATGTCATTTGGGCCACCACCGCTGGTGGAATTCCAGACTTCCAACAGATCGATGCTGAAGGGGGTGGGGACATCGCTTTCGACCCTTTCACCGGCAATGTTCTCGTTGCCGGCCGGTTTTCAAGCGATGCCACCCATTTCGGTCCGTTCACCCTTTCGGGCTCATCGGATTTTCATGCCGATGTGTTCGTTGCTTGCTACTCCGGGAATGGTACATGCTTGTGGGTAAGGCATGCCTCCGGTTACAGCCCGATCAGTCAAGCACTTCTGCTCGACAGCAACTCCAACATTTTCTCCTTCGGCTATGCCAGCGATTGGGGCACAACGGTGTATGGCCCCATGAATATCGATATTCCACAAGGCGGGTACGTGGCCAAGTATGATGAAAGCGGGGTGCTGTTGGGAGCGGAACAAACCGTACATGAAGGGGGCATATTCGATGCGCACTGGATCGGGAATGACTGGCTGGTGTGCGGCGAGTTATCGACAGGAGCGGAATTGTGGGGTGTTCCCATGCCGATCCAATCACCCGGCACGGATGCCTTCGTAGCCCGCGTCGATACTTCGGGCGCGGTGCTGTGGTCTACCCAATTGTGGTCCGACAATGCGGCATCGATTTATCGCTGTGCCGCCACCAGTGATGGTAAGGCCATGATCGCGGGTACATTTTTTACAAGCCTTCATTGGGGTACGGATTCGTTGGAAGGATCACCTACAGTGCGAAACCATTTCGTTGCGATGGTCGACGCACAGGGCGATATTGAGTGGGTGCATCTGCTTATGTCATCGAACTTGGGGGTGCCGCGCGACTTGGAGTGTGATGCTAACGACCAGTTTTTACTCTTAGGCCGTTTCGCAAGTGATATCGATCTTATGGGCACTACGGTCACAGCAGCCACGAGCAGCGATGGCTATTTAGCGCGTATTGACACAACGGGTAATTGCTTGGCTGTGTGGCATTACGGCCGGGTGTTCAACATGGGTAGTGCAAATGTGTTGCCCACCGACCACGGCCTTTACTTGGGCTGCGAGTATGACTCCACCATGAACTTCGGTACGTACACCGTGCCGACATTCCAGTCGGGCCCGGACCTATTCTTGGCCCGCTTTGATAGCCTGAGTGGCTTTACCGGTATTATGCGCCAAGCGGTCGTCAACGAAGAACTCCACATCTACGCCAACCCCAACAACGGCCTTTGCACCATCGACCTGCCGCAAAGCCTGCAAGCCAGCGATGGGTTGGTGTTGAGCGTCTATGACCAGACCGGTCACTTGGTGCAACAAGCGCCACTGGAATTCACTGATCAAGGCTTGAAGTTGGATGTGCGTGCGCAGGCCAAGGGTATTTACCACGTGGAGTTGACCGATGGGCAGCAGCGGTACAGCGGGCGTATTGTGTTTGAGTAGGGCCGCACACCAGTGCTGCGCATAGCGGTTGCTGTCCGCAACAGGCACCGCTTGTTGCACCAGCTGCGCCCCACTCCAACAAAGCACGCCCGCCAACGGCTCCGGCGCTGTTTCTTTACCACCCCCGACCGATCGGGGTGAAGCACATGCCCGAACCCTTCGACGTACGCAACGAGCAACGCAGCGCCAGCGACAAAGACCTGGAGCAGGTGCTGCGTCCGCGCCGGTTCCAGGATTTTGCCGGGCAGGATGCCGTTACCGATAACCTGAAGGTCTTTACGCAAGCTGCCAAGCAGCGCGGCGAGGCTTTGGACCACGTGCTGCTGCACGGTCCGCCCGGCTTGGGCAAAACCACGTTGGCCACCATCATAGCGCAGGAAATGGGCGTGGGTATGCGCATTACCAGCGGCCCGGTGCTGGACAAGCCCGCCGACCTGGCCGGGCTTCTTACCAATCTGGAGCCACATGATCTGCTGTTCATCGACGAGATCCACCGGCTCAGTCCCATCGTTGAGGAGTACCTGTACAGCGCGATGGAGGATTACCGTATCGATCTGGTGATCGATGCAGGGCCGAATGCGCGCACGGTGCAGATCAGCCTCAATCCGTTCACGTTGGTGGGTGCCACCACACGCAGCGGCTTGCTCACCGCGCCGCTGCGGGCGCGCTTCGGCATCAATAGCCGCCTCGATTATTACAACGCTGCCGTGCTTACCGGCATCGTCAAGCGCAGCGCCGGCATCCTCAACGTACCCATAGCCGACGATGCGGCCACCGAGATCGCACGGCGCAGTCGCGGCACACCGCGCATTGCCAACGCACTGCTGCGGCGCGTGCGCGATTTCGCGCAGATCAAAGGCGATGGCGGGATCGACCTTGCCATTGCGCAGTTCGCATTGAAAGCGCTGAACGTGGATGCGCACGGTCTCGATGAAATGGACAATCGCATCCTGTCGTGCATCATCGAGAAGTTCAGCGGTGGGCCTGTCGGCCTCAACACGGTTGCTACGGCCGTGGGGGAGGAGGCGGGCACCATAGAGGAGGTGTACGAACCCTTCCTCATCATGGAAGGCTACCTGATGCGCACTCCCCGCGGCCGCCAGTGTACCGAGCGGGCCTACAAGCATTTGGGCAAGGTGCCCAGCGTGAAACCGGGCAGTTTGTTCGAATAGGCCCCCGGCGATCGTTAAGCGATCGCTCATGCAATGTGAAGTTTGTGGTGCCGGTTTGTTACTTCCGGAATGCGTGGGCAATTTGGTGGGCCATACCGGCCGACAAATGCATACGCTTCCTCCCATCTCCGTTATCAATGCTGTTGCCGAACGCCGCGATCCGCAATTCCCCATGTCGTTCGGCACGTTGCACATTGTGCGCGTATTGAAACAGTTGCCGATGAAAGGCCAAGTGGCCGGGGCGTTGCGCACGCTCGTGTTCAAGGGTGTGCCCTTCTCGCACCAGAGCAAGGCCACGGGCATGCGCGTCAGTTTTGTTGAGGAACCGCAACCGGCCATGCCCACGTTCGATGCCACCACCGGCACCATCGACATGTTCTATCCCATAACGGCCCTGGCCGAAGTGGAGGATCTGTTGCGCACCGGTCGCGAGCGCTTTTGCTACTACTGGAAAAGCAGCGATGGCTTGCGGTGCCGGGCGTGGCTGATGGCATCGCCGTAGCGCACGGCTACCTTCCGCCGCATGGATGCGCGGGACAAGGCCGATGCGATCAAACGCAAAGCGCACAAGCTGGGCTTCGTGGCCTGCGGCATGGCGCAAGCTGGGTTCTTGGAAGCCGAAGCACCCCGCTTGGAGCAATGGCTGCGCGCGAAGCAGCATGGCGAAATGGCCTACATGGCCAACCACGTCGATCTGCGCCTCGATCCGTGCAAGTTGGTGCCCGGCGCTAAGAGCGTGATCAGCCTGGCGTACAACTACTACACACCACCGCAGCAAGCGCATCCCGATGCGCCGAAGCTGAGCACCTACGCCTATGGCCGCGACTACCACAAAGTGGTGAAGCAGCGCCTGAAGCCGCTCATGCAATTCATAAAAGAGCAATTCGGCGCAGTGGCGATGCGCGCCTTCGTGGATAGTGGGCCGGTGATGGAGAAGGCTTGGGCGCAGCGTGCGGGTATCGGATGGGTGGGCAAGCACACCAATGTGATACGGCAGCAACAGGGGTCCTTCTTTTTCCTGTGCGAGATCATATTGGATCTGGATCTCGCGCCCGATGCGCCCGCCACCGATCATTGCGGCACCTGCCGACGCTGCATCGATGCATGCCCCACCGATGCGATCACGCCGTACGCTGTCGACGGCAGCAAGTGCATCAGCTACTTCACCATCGAGTTGAAGGACGCGATACCGCAGGACATGAAAGGCCGCTTCGCCGATTGGGCGTTCGGATGCGATATATGCCAGCAGGTGTGCCCGTGGAACCGCTTCGCAACGCCGCACAGCGAACCGCAGTTCAACCCGAAGCCCGAGCTGATGTCCATGACGAAAGACGAATGGCACGGCATGACCGAAGTGGTCTTCGACAAGCTCTTCGAAGGCAGCGCCGTAAAGCGCACCAAGTTCGAAGGCCTGAAGCGCAACCTGCGTTTCCTGGCATCGGATCAATGATCGAAGCCCTCGGACCCTCTCCATTGGAGAGGGCAGGGTGAGGCCGTTACGCCCTCATGCTCTTCTCGAACACCTCTATGATCACATCCTTGTACACATGCCCGAATGTGGCGAGGCACCATGCTTTCAGGATGAGTTGATCGTGTTGGCCCACCCAACGGCGGGCTTTGATGAGTTCTTTCTTGAACAGCAGTTTATCGAAGCTCACCTTCTGCAGCACCTGCTTGCTGAACTCCATCATCTTCCTTCCTTGCTCCTTCATATCAGTGCGATGGTTCGTGGGGCTTTGTGTCACTCTTCCAACGGGCACTCCCGGTGAAAGCAGGCATGAATATAATCCGTTCGGCTTCGGATAACTCACCGAGGGGGTGGAAAGTTGTTCACCCGGTGAAAGGTTGTGTGAAGGCCCGGTGTTTGATGGGGCGGTTATGGGATCAGGTGCCGCTCGCTCACCTGCATCACCTCGTCGTTATCCACCCGGTAGATGTACGCCACCAGTGAGCAATTCGCGGGGACCAGTACGTTAGGGGCAAGCACGTAATCGTTGAAGGTGAGGGTGACCGTCTGTCCAGGGGTGATGGCACCGGTGAAGGCCTGCGTGCCCCACGTCCCGTTGATGTTGTCCCGCAGCACATGGTTGTGCGTGTAGGGGTATACAATACCGCCCGGCACCCGGTTGTCCTCCTGTCCCTCGATCACATCGTCTTCCAGCAGGTACACCACCACGTTGTGTTCGCCGGTGGTGTCGGCCAAGGCATCCACCTTCACTTGCAGGTCGAGTGTCTCCGTACCGGCGTCGTAACTCACCTGCGGAAAGGTGATCTCGAACTGCGCGGGCTGCCCAAGGATGTCGGCCACGGCCGAACTCCAGTTGTCGTCGCCGATCACCTGGGAGCCATCGAACTCACGTCGGCTCACCAACCCATTTGGCAAGCCGGGAGGGGAGAAGGCGCTCACGTATTCTTCACCGGCCACCGTGCGAAAATCGGTGCTGAACGGATCGGGTGGCGCCGCTGTGGGCGAAGCGAACGTGGGGGTGCAGTGGACGGCCACGACGATCAGGTCTTCGCAATAAACGCCCTGCAATTGTTTGGCTACATCGGCAGCGGCGGGGCAATTGGGGCAGCGGAAGCCGGTAAGGTCCTCCAGCAGCACCCGCCGGAATCCTGCGCCATTGCCAACACCAGCGCAATCGTCCACCGCGCCGGGGATGGGATTATCGGGTTCCTCAATGATGTCGCAGCCCGCCGAGCAGATCGCTAGTGAAAGAGAGAGGAGGATCGTGTTGCGCATGTGTTTCATCCCGACGTATCGGGGGATCAAAAGGTACTTGCGATGGATACGGTGAGGCCATTGGCGGCAGGCACGGCACGGCATACGCCGCCCACGCAGAAGATGCCCGCGCGCTGGCGGCCGTAGTTCACTTGTATGCGGTTTGCTCCGCGCGTGTAAGCAACGCTGCCCAAGGGGTAGTGGATCTCGTCCGTTTTGGCACCACCACCGTAATTGTATTGGTCCATTGCCGTAATGCTCCAGTGCCCGCCAACGGTGAGTTCGGCAATGGCGGTGGCCCAATTGCCATGGTCCTGTTTGCTGCTGAGGTGCTGTAGCTCGAAACGCAGTCCGGTCTCATCACTGAATTTGTGCAGGCCTTCCAGTATGATCATGTCGGCATAGATCACCGGTTCACCGGCTTTGCCTTGCACCGTTTCGATGTCGTAGGCCAAATTGATATACGTGAGTGCCAACTCCCACGAAGGGCTCAACTTCTTGCGCAGTTCCACATTGATGTCGCTGAAGTACAAGCGCTCCCCCTTTGCGAAGAGACTGCTGGTGTAACCATCGTAGG
>CADECG010000049.1 GCA_902825795.1 uncultured Bacteroidota bacterium | reverse complement strand
ACCCCAAGCACCTCGTTGCAGAAACGATCGGCCTGTTGCACCCAGTCGATCCTCGGATACGCGGCGTGGTGCGCGTTGAAGTTGCCAGTGGCACCGCCGAATTTGCATGTGAATGGTATGGAACGCAGTAGCCTCAATTGCGCGTCAAGCCGTTCCACGAAAACTTGGATCTCCTTGCCCAAGCGCGTCGGTGAAGCGGGCTGTCCGTGCGTACGCGCCAGCATGGGTACCTGGGCCCAGCCGAGCGCAAGGCCGTGCAACTTATCACGCAGGCCGATCACGTCGGGCAGGTAGCGCTGGTAGATGAAGTCCTTCATCAGCAACGGCAGCGCGGTGTTGTTCACATCCTGGCTCGTAAGCCCGAAGTGGACGAATTCCATTTGCGTTCCCAGACCAGCGTCTTCGAGCAATTCCTTCAAGAAATACTCTACGGCCTTGACGTCGTGGTTGGTGGTGCGCTCGATCTCTTTAATACGTTCCGCATCGCGCATACTGAGCTTGGTCACCCGGTCACGCACGGCGCTCAGTTTCTCCAGCGGAGCACCATTCAATTCAGGCAATGGCATAGCACAGAGGAAGGCGAAGTACTCCACCTCCACTTGCAACCGGTAACGGATCAATGCCCACTCGCTGAACCACGCACTAAGATCCTGCGTTTGGCTGCGGTAGCGCCCGTCGATAGGGCTGAGGGCGGTAAGAGGGGATAGGTCCATTGCGCTGAAGGAAGCCGCAAAGGTGGCTATTGCACCGATGCGGACAGGTAACCGGCCAACGCATAGGGAGGATCGCTCATCACAATGGTCGTCCGAGTATCCAGGACAGGCCTTTCTTCGCACCTCATGTTAAAAGACCTTGCGATCGGATCCACATCGTTCTTCCGGGCATTCGGCTTCGCACTGGCCAATGGCATGTGGTGGATGTTCCTGGTGCCCGTGATCCTGTGGGTCTTGCTTGTCTACGGCGTTGTAGTGCTAATTCAAGGGCCTGTGGACGAGTTGTCGCTTTGGGTGGCTTCGTTGTTCAACATCCCGTTCGATGCAGCCGCCAGCGGGGGTGTGGCCGGTTTCTGGAACACCGTGAAGGCCTTTCTGGAGGGAGCACGCGAGCTCATTGTGCTGGTCGTCCTCAAACTACTTGTGGGCTATGTGTTGTTCTCTGTCAATAAGTACATCGTGCTCATTTTCCTCAGCCCGATGCTTGCCTACGCCAGCGAACGCACCGAGCGGATCCTCACCGGAAGGGACTTCGCGTTCAGCGCCACTCAGTTCGTCAAGGATGTCTGGCGTGGCGCATTGATCGCCCTGCGCAATGGGTTGCTGGAATTGTTCGTCATTATCGGTTGTTGGGTGGTAACGCTTTTCTTTCCGCTGCTCACGCCTTTCACTGCGGTCTTTTTGTTCATCGTGTCCTCTTGGTTCTATGGGTTCAGCATGTTCGATTATGTGAACGAACGACGCCGATTGCGCATGCGCGACAGCATTGATGCTTTGAAGGCCAACCGAGGCATGGTGCTGGCAAACGGTGCGCTTTTCGGCCTTATGATGAAACTTCCTCTGCTGGGGATGATGCTCGGACCGGTCATGGCCTCAGTTGGGGCTTCCATAGCAATGATCGAAAAGGAACGGCCCCAAAGTGCTCTGATGCATTGATCATCCGCTGAGCCGGGTTCACAGATCGAACGTACGATCCTGCACGACGAACAGGGTTGTTCACGGACTTATGGGCGGGTCTTGAGGCTGCTCATGTCCGATCTCGCCGAGATCCACCATTTTCACCGCCCTTACCACCGACCATGAAGACTTTGTACACGCTAGTTGCTGCTCCCGTACTCACCGTTGCTGTCATGTCGCTCAGTTCCTGTGGCGACCCTGCAATGGAGGCCGCAGCTGTGGAAACGCCTGTTCAGGAACCTCGCGGAAAGGACAATATGGGTTACTACTGGGGTTCTGTGATCCTGCAGGGTACCGCCAACGATACCGAGCGCAACAAGCCTCGGCCACCTGTGAACAGTCGCATGGTCGCTTTGCCTTGCATCGCCATGTACGATGCATGGAGCCGGTTCGATAGTGTGGCCGTTCCCTTTTACTTGAAGACCGATCGCAAACCGGCCGCCGATCGGACCTTGGAGAACAAGGCCATAGCGATAGGCTACGCATGTGCGCGCCTGCTGCAGAACGTATACCCGGCCGACAGTCTGCTTTACGCCGACAAACTGAAGGAAGCCGGGCTCGATCCCGCCAACTACAGTGTGGACCCTGCCACGGCCGCAGGTATCGGGAATCTGGCCGCGCAGAGCGTCATCGACGCCCGTCGTGAAGACGGTAGCAATCAGTACGGACAGCACCCCGGTTCCGATACCACCTACGGAGACTATACACACTACTTGTGCGTGAATTCCGCCGATGCTCAGAAGGACATCAACCGATGGGCGCCGAAGTATTTTAAAAGAGCGGATGGCACCAAGTGGGCACCGGGAGGAATGGCACCGCATTGGGGCCAGGTGAAGCCATTTCTACTTGATAGCTCCAGTCAGTTCAGGGCCCCGGCACCACCTGTGATGGGCGACCCGATCCTCGAGAAAGAAATTCGCGAAGTGGTCGCATTGCAGGCCAGCCTCACGAATGAACAGAAGGAATTGGTGGAGTTTATGCGCGATGGCCCCATCAGTGTGCAGCAGGCTGGACATTGGCTCCTCTTCGCCCGCGACGTGAGCGTGCGCGATCAGCACACCTTGGATCAGGAGGTGAAGATGTACCTGCTCGTGACGGCGACGGCCATGGATTGCTTCATTGCTTGTTGGGAGACGAAGTACTTCTATGATAATTGCCGACCCTATCAGCAGGTACACCACTTAATGGGTGAAGAGGAGATCCTTGCCTGGGCGGGCCCCAACAAAGGCATGCAGAAGATGAAGGGTAAGGAATGGCGTCCCTATTCTCCTGATGATTTCCTATGCCCGCCCTTCCCGGCATACGTGAGCGGGCATAGCACCGTGAGCGGGGGCTGTGCTCGTGCGTTGGAACTTTTCACAGGAAGCGATGCTTATGGCGTGAAGGTGAAGTTGTTACCCGGCTGGCTAACTGAACCTGGTATCACAACCGATAGCATCACCCTCGATCTCGCAACCTTCAGTGGCACGGCCAACATGGCCGGCCGAAGTCGCGTGTTAGGCGGGTACCACATTGAAACTGACAACGTGGAGGGCTTGGCCATGGGGCGAAAGGTGGCCGAGGTTGTTGTAGCCAAATGCAACGCCCACATCAACGGAACGGTGACCAAGGAAGGCTTGGCTGCGCGTTGATCTCCTGTTGCGACGTTCGTTGATCCCGGAGCCGACGGGTTTGGGCGCATAAGCGCGTACCATTGGGGCTTCGGACCACAATGAACACACTGCGCATGGCTGGTGATGCTCATGGCACAGAGCGGAAGCGTTCCTCCATTGTTACCCGCATTACGCTGGTGCTGGTGCTGTTGGTGGTCATTTCGGCAACGCTGAGCGGTTGGCTGGTGTATCGTGGTAGCGCCGATCAGGCGCTGATCAACGCCCGGCAGGACATGGGGCACACGTTGCAACTTGCGGAACTAAGGCTCCGGTCTTTCTCGGCCACCATGTCCGCCGATATCGAATTCCTGGCGGAGAACGATCCTGTGAACGACTTGGCCGCGTTGGCTGATACATTGGACTCTACAGCTTATTCGGTCACGCTGGAACGTACGGCCCTGCTCTTCAATAGTTTCATACGCACGCGGCCCGAATATGCTCAAGCGCGCTTTATAGCTGCTGACAGTCTTGGCCAAGAAAAGGTGCGATTCGACCGCTTCGGTGGGGTAGTTGTGCGCACAGCGGACACCTTGCTACAAGCCAAGGGCGATCGCGATTATTATCAGGCCACCATTGGGTTACCAAAGGGAGCGCGCTATCACTCCCGTGTGGACCTCAACAAAGAGCACGGTGCCATTGTGCGACCGTTCATGCCCACTATGCGCTCAGCCGCTCCGGTGTTTTCGCCTCGTGGAACACTGGCTGGCATCGTCATCATCAACGCCGATCTCCGCCCGCTGTTCGCTGAACTGCTCGGCTTGGCGCCAACCGATTGCCAGTTGATGTTGGCGGATGCCAATGACGAATTGATCCTGCACCCGGATACTGCACGTACCTTCCGGTTCGAGTTCGGCTCTACCATGCGCATGTCCGTACCGTTGGATGGTAATACCGGTGTTGAGGACCCTGATATCTGGCCCGACCAACTGATGCAAGTGCACACGGTGACCATTGAGAGCACAGGACAGCGCTACGTGCTGGGTATACAGCGAGACACGTCGGCACTGCTGGCTGGATTGCGCCAAGTGCGTGATCGCCAGATCCTCACGGTTGGCGGTGTGGCATTCGCATGCATCGTTATCGGCCTGTTCTTCGCCCGGAGCATTGCCGGGCGTCTCGACAGGCTGACCAATAGGGTTGAGGCCTATGCGTCGGGTGCTGTGAACGAGCCCCTGCCCATAGAGCGCGCCGATGAGATCGGGCGGTTGGCCCGTAGCGTTCAGCATATGCAGCAGCGCATCGACGAGCGAATGCGCGAACTGGAGCATGCGCGCGATCGAGCGGAACGTGCGGAACGGACCCAGCAGGATTTTCTGGCCAACATGAGCCACGAACTGCGCACGCCCCTCAATGCCATCATCGGTATGAGCGGCGATGTTGAAACGAATGCGCTCAGTGCGGCGGACCAAGAGAAGCTGGCAATTGTTGGTAGGAGCGCACAACGGGTAAGGGGCCTTGTGGACGACCTTCTGGACCACTCCCGCATCGTTGATGGCCGTTTGGTGCTGAAGGCGGAACCTTACTCGCCGCGACAGCTTCTTCAAGATCTGCTAGCGGCGCATTTGGCCCCAGCGCGTGCCAAGGGATTGGCGCTCATAGCGGATATCAAGGAGTTGCCCGCGACATGTCTGGGCGATGCGCTGAGGATCCACCAAGTGGTGGACAATCTGCTCGGCAATGCCGTCAAATTCACCCGCAGCGGCCAGGTAAAACTGAGCGCGTGCATCTTACATGGTGAGGTTCCTCGATTGGAGATAGTGGTATCCGACAGCGGCCCCGGTATTCCACCCAACGAGCAAGCCCGTGTATTTGCGCGTTTCGAACGTGCGGTAAGCGGTGATAGCAAGGCCGAGTCCGGTGAAGGTCTTGGCCTCGCAATTTCTCAAGCATTGGTAAAGGCCATGCAGGGCAGTATCCAGTTGTCCAGTGAGGTCGGTGAGGGGGCCACCTTCACCCTTCAGCTACCAGCGCCGGTTGCGCTGCTCACCCCGCTTCCGCCAACCCCGGTGGTTGCGGAGACCAAGGGTCTCAATGTTCTCTACGTTGAGGATGTGGAGACCAATCGCATGCTTCTCCGGAATTGGGCACAGCCTTGGGGTTGGTGGTTGCACTGCGCAACGACCTCGCAGGAAGCGATCGCCCTATGCACGGCGCAAGGGTTCGACATCATGCTCATCGACCTTGATCTCGGCAATGACATGCATGGCACGGAACTCAGTTTGCGATTGCGCGGGCTGGCCAAGCATCGCTTCGTTCCCATGATCGCCGTTACGGCCTTCATCGACGACCTGCAGGCCGCCAAAGTTTGGCAGAGCGGCATGAACGACCGCATTACGAAGCCCATCGACAAGGATGAGCTACAGCGTAAGGTTGCCTACTGGGCAAGGAATTCTCCTGATGTTGAAACCCCGGACTTGGAGAATGTGGCCCGCCAGTATGATGCGGATGGAGAGAAGCTTATCGCCCTCTTACAACAGTTTCGGAAGGAACTTGCGAAGCATCGGGCGGCGCTTGTGCATGCCGTTCGCGTCGTCGACACGGAGGTGTTGAACCGTGTCCGTCATCAACTGCGGCCCCAATTCGAATTGATGCGGATGGCAAAGGGCTTGGTCACTCTTGAACATGTGGGAATAGATCCCGTGGACACATGGATGCCGGATCTTGAGGTATGCTTCACCGCGTGTGACAGGGCTATGCTGGCGTTGCAGCGGAAGTTGCAAGCGTTGGGGACATCGACCGAGCCTTAGACCCTCGTGGGAAGGTGATCAGTGGGCATCCTTACGGACACTGTGGGTGAGGTGGGTTTTGTACTGCGGTTCTGCCCGTCCATCTGCGGGTTTCGCAGGCCGGAACGTCCGATCCACAAGGCTTCAATGGCTGCTGTCGGGGATCGGCTGACATTGGTCACACCTAGACCCACCCCCATGTATTTCCGTTCATTCCTTATTGGCAGCCTTATCGTCTGCTCAACTTTCAGTACCGAACGCGCATACGCCCAAGGATGCGTTGCCATTCGAAGCTTCACCGCATGTAACCCGAACGCGTTCAGCAACGGCAACGTGCTGGGAAGAGGGTGGATGCTCAGTACCAATTACCGGTACTTCGAGAGCTACAAGCACTTTAGTGGGACAGAGGAGAACGAGGCACGCCAAGAGCAGCACACCTCCGTGTTCAATTGGACCAACCAAGTGAATTTGGGGCTCACGTACAATCTCAACAAACAAGAGGGTTTCACAGTTGTCCTTCCGTACACCTATAACACACGGTCTTCACTTTATGAACATGGTGGAAAAGCCCGCTACCAAACGCGGTCTGCCGGGATCGGGGATATGCGCTTGACCTATAACCGGTGGCTGTGGCATCCGGACAGCGTATCGACCGGGAATCTTCAGGTCGGTGTTGGGTTGAAGTTGCCAACAGGGGATTTCAACGCCAAGGACTTCTTCTACAACGAAGGCACTGACACAGTGCCCAATACCGCTACGAACCCGTGGGGCCAGTACCAACCTGTTGATCAGAGCATTCAGTTGGGCGATGGCGGATTGGGGTTCACGTTGGAACTCCAAGGCTACGTGAAGTTGGTGGGGCCGGTATATGGTTATATGAATGCGTTCTACTTGTTCAATCCCATGGCTACCAACGGTACGATCACTTACCGTTCACGTGCGAACGAACAGATCATGAGCGTTACCGACCAATACATGGCACGCGCAGGCCTCAGCTTCAATGTCAGCAAGAAAGCCGGCTTCAACGTGTTTTGCGGTGGGCGCATAGAAGGCATTCCGGTTGAAGACCTGATCGGCGAAAGCAACGGATTCCGTCGCCCCGGGTACGTGGTGTTGGTGGAGCCCGGCCTTGATTGGATGCACGGACGCCACGATGTCAATTTCAGCCTTCCGTTCGCAGTTGTGCGCAACCGTACACAAAGCGTTACGGACAAAGAGAATACCGCGCTCAGCACCACCGGGGCGGTGGTGCATGGCGATGCGGCATTTGCGGATCACGTGTTCAATCTTTCCTGGAGCATTCGGCTCGGGAGCGGGCACTGACAAGAATGGGATCGAAGAGGCTCGGGAGGTAGCGCTACAGCACCTCGAGCCTCTTCAATAATTCGGGCCGATAGGTTTCGCTAACGGGTATCAACTCCCGGCCGACCTTGATGTCGCTGGTATCGAGCTTCTCGATATGGCGAACGTTGACGATGAAACTGCGGTGGACGCGCACGAAAGAAGGAGGGAGCTTCAACTCCAAGTCCTTCATGTTCATGAGGCTTTGCACGTTTTTACCATCGAGCACGAAACGCACATAGTTGCTCTCGCTCTTGATGTAGCGCACTTGGTCCAGATCGAGCTGAACGATATCGTTGCCGCTGCGCACGAATACGGAGGAGGTAGACTTCGCGGGTTCATCGACACTGGAGACGGAAGTCGATCGTGGTCTCGAGGTAACGGTCCGCCAAGCCTGCGCAAAGCGTTCGAATGTGACCGGCTTCACCAAGTAGTCCAGCACACGGAAACGGAATGCCTCCAGCGCAAATGCCGGGTCCCCGGTGACCATCACGGTGGGCACACGCTCACCGATAGCTTCCAGCAGGGTGGCACCGTCCATCTTGGGCATATCGAGATCCAGTAGCAGCAGATCCCACTGGCCCTGCGCGACCATTGCAAGAGCCTCGGCGCCGTCAGCAGCACGTTCAACCGTACCGCCCGGGTCCAGTTTCCCGCAGTGGGCGGTAAGGAGCTCTGCGCTCAGCGGGTCGTCGTCGGCAATGAGTATGCGCATGACTTCTGCCGCCAATGTTACCAAAAGCAGAACGGGAGCCATCGGCTCCCGTTCCTTGTTTTCATCAACCAGTCGTGTGTTCTACTTCGCCATCATGCCCATGGGGCTGCCTGCCTCGACTTTCACCGTAGGTGCAGGGGCAATGGTCATTTCGTTCACCAAGTGCGTTGCGCCGGCAAAAACATCAATGGTCCACAGCACGTAACGGATGTCGACACTGATCGTGCGCTGCAGTTCGGGCTCGAAGGCGATATCGCCGCTCATGGCTTCCCAGTTGCCGTCGAACGCAATGCCGATCAGTTCGCCGTTCCCATTGATCACGGGGCTACCACTATTGCCGCCCGTTATATCGTTCTTGCTGATGAAGCAGGTGACCAGTTCGCCGTTCGCATCAGCGTACCGGCCGTAATCACGCTTCACCAAAAGTTCATGCTGTTTGGCCGGTACCACGAACTCGTCGTTGGTGTTGTCTTCCTTCTCCAGAATACCATCGGCGGTGGTGACGAAGTCGTACTGCATGGCATCGCCGGGCTGGTAGTCGCCCACTTGGCCATAGCTGCAACGGATGGTGCTGTTCGCATTGGGATACCACATGCGGTTCGGCTCGCGTTCGCGCATTGCGGCCAACATCAAGCGGTAGCCCTTGTCGATATCGGGTTGTGCGGCTTGCAAAGCGGGGTTGAGTTTACCCTTGTAGAAGGCGAGGTCGCTTTCCATGGTGTGCATCACCATGTCCTTCTGCAGCGCTTTCAATGTTGGCTTCGCCAAGAAGGCATCCAAGCGGGCGCGATCGGTGATGACGCTCGTCTTGAACATGGCTACTGCCCATGCATCGAAATCGCCCTTGTATTTCTTCTGGATCGTGGCCATGATGTCAGGCTGCAGCCCTTTGTCCACGTCGTTGTACAACATGCGGTACATGGCAGCGGTGATCTTCCGATCGGTGCTGGCGTTGTAATCCTTGTAGAAAGCGTCGGCGGCTTCCTTGATCCCGGCTACCTGCGCTGCTACTGTTGCGGCGTCCACGGGTTTGGTGGCAAGTGCCTCTTTCAATCCCGCCATATTGAAGGCGAACTCGACGGCTTCGCTACCGAACGCAGCTTCGTTCATGTAGGTCTGCGCCTTCTCGTATTTCTTCCGCTCAGCGAAGCCCTTCTCCAGGAGGCCAAGGAACTCGCCATACTTGGCTTTCCGCCCACCATCGGCGTTGATCCATGCCATCAGGTCCGTTTCCTGTTGCTTCTTTTTGTCGTAGACGTGCAGGCGCTTCAATCCGCGCTGCTGGCCGATGAAGTACTTCCAATAGTTGGCGATGCTCGCGTACTTGCTGGCGTACTTGATGCGCACGGCTGGATCCGCGTTCATGTCCTGCTTCATGATGTCGAGCAGTTCAGTGCGAACCTTCACCACGCTGGGCTGTGCCTCGCTCAGGGCAACATCAACGGCATGGCTGCTCATGAAGCGGTTGGTGCGACCGGGGCAACCCATCACCATGGCGAAGTCACCTTGCTTCACGCCATTGAGACTGATCGGGAAGTGCCACTTGGGCTTGTAGGGAATGTTCTCCTTGGCGTAGGGCGCCGGCTCGCCGTCCGGACCCATGTACACCCGGAACATGCTGAAGTCGCCCGTGTGGCGCGGCCACATCCAGTTGTCCGTATCGCCACCGAATTTGCCGATGGCGCTGGGTGGTGCACCAACAAGGCGCACATCGTGGTAGTCCTTGTACACGAAGATGTAGAACTCGTTGCCATCGTACATGCTCTTGAAATCGGCGCTGATGTTCTTCAGGTCTTTCTCTGCCTCTTTCTCCAACTCGCCTCCCAGTTTCCGAATGGCTGCCTTGCGCTCCACTTCGGTCATGTTGTCGTTCACCGTGGCCAGCACCTTTTCGGTGACATTGTCGATGCGCTGCAGGAAGCTCACGTGGAACTCTGCCGGCAACTCCTGTTCACGCGTCATGGCCCAAAAGCCGTCGGTGAGGTAGTCGTGCTCTACGCTGCTATGGTTTTGGATCGCATCGAAGCCGCAATGGTGGTTGGTGAGCATCAAGCCTTCGGCGCTGACCATTTCCCCGCTGCAGAAGCCTCCACCAAGACGCACAACGCCGTCTTTCATGCTGCTGTTGTTGATGTCGTAGATCTGGTCCGCGGTCAGCTTGCAGCCCATGCGCTGCATGTCGGCTTCGTTGATCTGCTTCAACGTGTTCAGCATCCACATCCCTTCTTGGGCATGGAGCGTGGCTGCGATCAATAGCGCTGCCAATGAGAGGAACTTCTTCATCGTGTTCAATGAGGTTGGTGTTGGTTGCCGCACGGCCGATGAACGATCGGAACGTTACGGATGCATCAAGGGGCGGCTAAAGTAGCCGCCTCGTGTTCTGGGTTATCGGAGAAAATGGGCTGAACGGTTGGGACTGTCGTAGAGGGGACCCGAGATCATTAGTGCTGTGCAGGAACCGGTTGCCAAGACACGCCCAAAAGCAACTCATCGGCATATGCCGACAGTTCCTTGAATTCCGCCGGGATCTTGTGCCTGGCCACCACTTTCTTGTCCCGTTCCTTGCTGATCACACGAATGATCGTGCTCGGCAGGTCGGTGACTTGTCCGTCGTACTTGTCCTGCATTGCGAAGAAGCCCAGAGACTCGGCCTTCGCCAACAGAAGCGCCAAGGTATCTGCACTCATGCGGCCTTTATGATCGCCTTCGAACTTGGAGTGACTGATGCCTTTGTATGTGGCCAAGCCGCTGCGATACACATTGATGCGATAGGCCGGGCATTTGCCGAAACACGGCGTCCGCTCAAGGCTGAAGAAGAGGGAATCGGCCGGTGAAGGGCCACCAAAGCGATCATCCTGTGCGATCACCTTGTTGTTGTTGCAGGCGCCAAGAACCAATAGGGCGGCTGTGGCCAAGAGCGTGATCAGTAGTCGGGTCATTGAAACGGGTTGTTGACAGGTGTCCATTCCAAGAACATGCCGGATCAACGCTTGCGCGCCGACTGCTGCTGCTTCTGCATATCCTCCAAGCGCTGCTGCCAGCGACTCTTCTTCTTCGGCTTCTTCATGTTCTCCAACAGCTCGGCCCGTAGCTTTTTCTCGTCGATGAACCATCGGCTGAAGACAGTCATTTGAAGTATGGAGATGACGTTGGCCAGCAAGTAGTACAGGCTAAGGCCGGCCGGCAGGCTGTTCATGAAGAACAACATCATGATCGGGAACAACCAGATCATCAGTTTCATGCTGGGCATGCCTTGCTGCTGTGGCATCTGCTTGCTATTGAGCAAACTGAACCCGATGGTACTGATGGCCATGAGAATGGTGAACAAACTCACGTGTGTGCCATAGCCCAATGGAACCTCAAACGGCAGAGTTGCCACGCTGTCGTACGTGCTCAGGTCATCGGCCCACAGGAAGCTCTGTTGGCGCAATTCGATGCTGCTGGGGAAAAACATGAACATGGCGTAGAGCACCGGCATCTGGATCAGCATGGGAACACATCCGCTTGCCGGGTTCACGCCGGCCTTGCGGTACAGTTCCATGGTCGCCTGCTGCTTTTTCAGGGCATCCCCATCCTTGTATTTCTCGGTGATCGTCTCGATCTCCGGCTTCAACGCCCGCATCCGTGCGCCGCTCTTCTGGTTCTTGTAGGTGAGCGGCATCAGGATCACCTTGATGGCGATCGTGAGCAAGAGGATGATGATGCCATAGCTCAGGTTGAACGAACTGAAGAAGTTGAAGATGGGAATGACGATCCATCGGTTCATCCAACCGAAGATGCCCCAGCCGAGGTCGATGATCCGGTCCAGTTGCGGGATATCGGTGCGACGGAGCGTGTTGTAGTGATTGGGGCCGAAATAGAACCGCAGCGGCAGGTCCAGTTGGTCGGAGGCTTGCTTCTCGAATCCGAGCGTGGCACTGAATGCCTTAACGTGCGAACTGTCATTAGGCAAAGCGCGAATACCGATATCACAGCCGCTGCTGGCGAATCCTTCGTCGCTAACAACCACCGCGCTGAAGAAGTGCTGCTTGAAGGCGATCCAGTTCGTTCGACCTTCCAGCTTCTTGGTCTCATCACTGGTTTCGCTCAGGTACTCGCGGTCAGCGTTCGCGTACTTGTAGAAGACCGAGCTCTTGGCCTCCTCGTGGGGTTTGTGCTTCTCCAAGGATAGGCTTACCAAGTCCCACTTCAGTGCGATACTCCGGGCCTCCACTTCCTCTTTCAGGTTCTCGAACCGAGCGTTGCTCTTTACGAACCAGCCCGAGCTGTCCAGCGCGTAGTCGATCGCGATGCGCTTTCCGGCGACACTGGTATTGGCAACGAACGAAACCGTTCGCCGGTCCTTCTGTACTGCTGTGAAGAACAGGTCTTGTGTACTGATGAACCGGTTGCCGTTGTATTTGAAGTCATAGGCAAAACGTCCGCTGTCCGGGTCGGCAAGCAGTAACGGCTCGTCGTGCTGGCCTTTGTATTTCTTAAGCCGGATCCACAGTGGCCGGGCACCATGCGTGCTGAAGCGCAATTCAAGGTCCTCGTTCTCCAACAAAATGGTTTCAGCTGTTCCGCTGGCGGCTGCGCTGAAGATCCCGTAACGGTCCAACTTCTTCTGGTTCACCAGTGCCGTGCGAACACTATCAAGGTTCAGCGTTGAGTCGCGCAGGATGCTATCGGGTAAATGGACGACCTCAGCGAGTTGGGTCAATGCCAGCGTATCAGCGGGGTGGACAGTCGTGTCCGTTTTGTTAGCGCGCACCAATTGTGCTGCAATGGAGTCCGCTTTCTGGTCGGCGAGCTTCTGTTCCGCAGCCAACTGTGCTTCGGTGGGTGCGGTGTAAATGCCGTAGCCGATCACGATCAGCACGATCAGCGCGATACCTATCAGGGTGTTCTTGTCCATAGCGTGCACCTCGATGGTGCGGATCCTGTCAGAAAAAGGACGGCGAAGATATCCGGGGAAAACTGTTGGACCGCAGGCCCGTTCAGCGCCGTGCCTGCGGTCAATGAAGGCTCATGTGCACGGGAGCCTCCCAAGCCTGGGCGCGACCGATCACGGGCTTAACGGCTGAACGACCACACCGCTCAACCCACTTCCTGCCTCACCTTCGGTGTGCTTTCCACTTGCGCGAAAGCGGCGTCCATGCTGGCTTTCACGAAACGGATGAACAGTGGATGCGGCTGCGTTACCGTGCTCTTGTACTCCGGGTGGAATTGCACCCCCACGAACCAAGGGTGGTCCTTCAATTCAACGATCTCGACCAAACCGCTCTTCGGGTTGATACCGCTGGGTACCATGCCTGCCTTTTTGAAGTCGGCCAAGTACGTGTTGTTGAATTCATAGCGGTGGCGGTGGCGCTCGGTGATGTCCGGCCTACGGTATACATCGAATGCCTTAGTTCCTTCGGTAACGTTGCAGTGGTAGGCCCCCAAGCGCATGGTACCGCCTTTGTCCACGATCTTCTTCTGCTCCTCCATCATTGCGATCACCGGGTGGCTGGTGTCCGGCTGCATTTCGGTACTGTTCGCATCGGCGAAGCCCAGCACATTACGAGCGAATTCGATAACAGCGCATTGCATGCCCAAGCAAATACCGAGGAAGGGCACCTTCTGCTCGCGTGCATATCGGATCGCTTCGATCTTGCCTTCAATACCACGGTGCCCGAAACCCGGGGCCACCAGTATTCCACTCAGACCCTTCAGTTCGTCGGCTACATTTTCCGCGGTCAAGCGTTCGCTATGCACCCAGCGGATGTCCACCCGGCTCTCGTTCTCGGCGCCCGCGTGCTCCAAGGCTTCCTTGATGCTCTTGTATGCATCCTTCAGTTCCACGTACTTACCCACCAGCCCGATACGCACCGTGTGCTTCGGGTTCTTATACCGCTGCAAGAAGGCCGTCCATTGCGTAAGGTCGGCCGGGGGCGCTTCAGCTATGCCGAGCTTCTCCAACACCACCGTATCCAAACCTTCTTGCTGCATAAGGAGCGGCACATCGTAGATCGTGGATGCGTCGGCACTTTCGATCACCGCGTTCGGTGCAACGTTGCAGAAGAGGGCGATTTTTTCCTTCATGCCCTTGCCCATGTGGTGTTCCGTTCGGCATACCAGTATGTCGGGCTGCACACCGAGGCTCAGCAATTCCTTCACGCTATGCTGCGTGGGTTTGGTCTTCAGTTCCCCAGTGGTATTGAGGAAGGGCAGGAGGGTGAGGTGGATGCTCAACGCATCGTGCCCCAGTTCCCACTTCAACTGGCGGATGCTCTCGATGTACGGCAAGCTTTCAATATCGCCAACGGTCCCCCCGACTTCCGTGATCACGAAATCGTAGATGTGCTTGCGACCAAGGGCCTTCACATGTTCCTTGATCTCGTCGGTGATGTGCGGGATGACCTGTACCGTTTTGCCCAAGTACTTCCCGCGCCGCTCTTTGCTGATGACGCTCTGGTAGATGCGGCCGGTGGTAACGTTGTTCGCCTTGCTCGTTGGTGTTCCGAGAAAGCGTTCGTAGTGCCCGAGATCAAGGTCCGTTTCGGCACCATCTTCCGTTACGAAGCACTCGCCGTGCTCATAGGGGTTCAGCGTACCGGGATCCACATTGATGTAGGGGTCCAGTTTCTGAATGGTGACCGAGAAGCCGCGTGCTTGGAGCAACTTGGCCAAACTGGCGCTGATGATGCCTTTCCCGAGGGAGGAGGTAACACCGCCGGTAACGAAAATGTACTTGGTGTGTCCCGTCATCGCCTAGTGAGAGGTCCGCCGTATGGCGGACGCGATCACGGGGCGTAAATGTAGGGCTCCGGGAGTTGAGGAAATGTGGGAACGTGAAGATGTGTTCCGAACCGGTCAGGAGCACCGGTCATCCTCGCATCTTCAGAACGAATAGCTGATCCCTGCGCTTGGCAGCAGCGGCAACTGGTCCACACGCTCGTTGGTCGTGCGGTCCACGTAGAAAATGTTCTGCCGGTCGTAGGCGTTCGTTACGCTGATATCCAGTTCGATCCGCTTGTGCTCGTCCAACCGCCAGGTTTTGGTGATGCCAATGTCCAACCGGTGGTACTGGGGCAGTCTACCGCCATTCAGGTCGGCAAGAAAGGTGTGCAGCTCGCCATTGCTCGTGGTGATGTCGGTGCCGATACCGCCACTGAAGTCCAGTTCCTCGCCGAAGCCCTGGGTTTTGGTGAAGGGGAACCCGCTTCCATAGTTCCAACGGATGTTCACTTTCCAAGCGTCGAATTTCCCGAAGGCTTGGCTCAGCACCAAGTTCACATTGTGGCGGCGGTCCCAGATCGGGTTGTACGACCGCGTCCCATCAAAACGATCAACGTACGTCAGCGAATACACCGCCCAGATGAAGGTGTTCTTCTTCTCGTACTTCAAGAGGATGTCGCCACCATAAGCTTTGCCCGTTTCCACGATGAAGTCTTTCTTCAATTCATCAGGCTTATCGGCGAAGGCGGGCGTGTCGTCGTACAACTTGTTCCGGTTCAAGTTGGTCACCTGGCGGAAGTCCTTCAGGTAGCCTTCGATGTTCATCTCCAGTTCCGGGAGGATGTCAACCTCAAAACCGAAAACGTAGTGGTTGGCACGTTGCAATGGATCCTTGATCTCGCGCACTTCACCATCAGCAGTGGTCAATTCATCGGGCAACTCATCGGGGCTGCTGAGGAAGCCATAGAAGAGGTTCACCACATCGCGGTCGCTGTTGGCTGCCACCAAGTTCTGGCTGTACATACCGGCAGCACCCTTGATCCTGAAGCCGTCGGTTACGTTCCATTTCGCAGCGATCCGCGGCTCCGGGCTGAAGACGCTCAAACTGGCGTAATAATGCAGATGAACGCCCGGGTCGATCACCAGCTTCTTCATTTTCACTTTGTAGTTCACAAAAGCCGCCAGTTCGCTGGTGCTTTCAGCCTGCTCGTACTTATTGCCTACGCTGTTGAAGAAGCTGTAGTCGGTTTTGAACCCGAGCACTTCGATCCCGTATTTCACTTCGTTGTTGCCAACGAAATACTTGAAGTTGAGGCCGCCGTTGAAGTTGCTGATCGAGCTGCGGCGCGGATCGAGGCCGCCCTCGGTGAGTTCGATCGCATACTTGCTGAAGGCGAAGATGCCGTCGATGAGCACTGCACTACCGCTCGGCACCAGTACGAAATTGGCGCCCCCACCGTAGTTGTTCCACTCCAATTCGCTTACCTGTCGGTAGTCAACTCCATCGCTGAAGTTGAAACCGAACAAGTTCACTTTGCTGCCGTTACCGCCGTTGAAGCTCAACTTGCCGTAGACATCGGTGAACCGGAACGGAAGGCCAGCAGTGTCAACGAACTGGTACAGGGTCTTGCTGGACTGGTCCAGATAGCTGTGTCGGAAGTTCAGCAGGTAGCTGCTGCTGCCGCCGCCATCCACTTTTTGTTTCTTGATCGGGCCCTCGAGCATGGCTTTCGCAGCGAAGGTGCCAACACCCACACGTCCGCTCATGCGGGTCTTGTTACCGTCGCGTGTAGTGATGTCCATCACGCTGCTCACCCGGCCACCGTACTCTGCGCCGAAACCGGCGGTCATGATGTCGGCATTGCGGATGATGTCGTTGTCGAACACGCTGAACAGGCCGATGCTGTGGAAGGGGTTGTAGAGCACCATGCCGTCCATCAACACCTTGTTCTGGATCGGGCTTCCGCCGCGCACATAGAGCTGCCCACCCTGGTCGCCGGTGAAGATCACACCTGGTACCACTTGGATGTACTGCGCCAGATCGGCCTCACCACCGATAGCTGGCATACGCTCGATCTGCTTCGGGGTCAACTGCGTAAGGCCCATACGTACGTTGCCTTGGGCTTCAGCTTTCTTGCTGCGCACCTTGAACTCGATCAGTTCCTTCGAGACTTTCGACAGGTACATCTTCTCTGTAAGGATCTGGCCAGCACGCACCGTCACGTCCTTCGCCAAGCTGTCATAGCCCAACAGTTTTACGGCGATCGTGTAGCTGCCAACCGGCACTCGGCTGATGGAGAAGTAACCGTTGTCGTCCGTTTGAGCACCCATAGTGGTGCCCTTCAGGTTCACACTGGTGAACATGATCGGCTCCCCGTTCGCTTTGTCATAGATGAATCCACGGATCGTTGCAGTGTTCTGCGCCATGGATAGAAGAGGCACAAGCGCAATGGAGCTGAGGAAGAGGCGGAGGAACGATCGCAGCATCGGGGTTTCCTTGGAAGGTCGCCAAATGTAGCCGACCACATATGCCGTCCATGGCAATTCTGCGCCGAGATGAGGAGCGGTTGGAACAGGGGGGAGAGCGGCACGGGGGAAGCCTTAAGCCTCAAGCTTCAAGCAGCAAGACCCAAGCTTCAAACTTCAAGTACCAACGGTGCTGGCTTGGTGCTTGAGCCTTGACACTTGGGTTCAGGCCCCGGTCAGCCTCTCATCCGGGCGAAGTTCGCGCCGAACTGGTACAGAATGAAGCCTACGAAGAACACGCTGCTGGCCGCGTTGGTCAGCGCGCCGGTGCGGAAAGTGATGGCCACTGAAGCGACACCGAGCAGCGCAAGGAACACGGTGCCGATCCGCAGCAATGCTCGGCTGCCCTTCCTGCCGCCGAGCATGCTCGAAAGCGGGATCATCATTACGAAGCCCAGTACGCCGAGCGCGAGCAACCCGGCCAGCCCGGTGACGAAGACGCCCACAAGAGCTAGTAGCGCTACCCCGAGCGAAATGCCGGTCCATGTGCTGCTCAAGGTCTCCTCCCGGTCCAGTGCGTAACGACCGTATTTGTTCAAGCGCAGGAACAGGTTGCTGATCGGCACCAGTAGCCACGTACTGAGCGCGAACAGCGCGTAGGCAATGAGCAATGGGTAGATCACTACGCCCAACCCAGGGTTCTTGTCCACCACATTGCGCAGTAGCACATTGGCGCCATACAACCCGAAGATCAGGAACATCTGCACGTTGCCTTTCAGGTTGCTCATCCAAAAGCTGTAGCGCAACCATAACCGGTAGATCCAGTAGCGCGCCTTCAACGCTTCCACCATGCCCGCTTTGGCGTGGTCGTTCATGGGGTCGCGGCGAAGTGCTTCGCGGAAGTGCTCCATGGCCTTCCGGTGATCGCCACGGCGCAGCACCGCCCAGCCGGTGTTGCTGTGCGTGTAAGGATTCTCCGGATCCAGTTCCAGGCTCTTGTGGATGGCGGCATCGGCTTCTTCTTTACGGCCCAAGCGCGCCAATGCTTCGGTGCGCATGTTCAAACAGCGCAAGTCCTCGGGGTCTATGGCCAAACCGCGGTCGGCTGCTTCCAGCGCGCGCTGGTGTTCGTTGCGGCGCAACAACACAAAGGCCATTGTGCCGTGGTGGCTGCTCTCGCCCGGTTCCAATTGCACGGCTTCGAGTGCGTGCTTCTCCGCCAACGAAGGGTTGTCGTCCACCAGTTCTATGCGCGCCAGCAGTCCATGCACATCGGCGTTGAAGGGTGCCAAGCCGAGTACCTGTTGGGCCGTGTTCCGAGCATCCTGCACTCGGTCCAACGCCAGGAAAGTCTCACCCAGCAAGAGCAGCGCATCGGGTTGGTCAGGGTCAGTGCTCAACAGATCGCGCAGTTCGCGTTCGGCATCGGCAAAGCGGTGTTGGTTGTACAACAGCGCAGCGCGCATGTAGCGTTCGTGCTGCATGCTATTTCGTGTACTTCAGGATCTCGTCGTACAGCCCGCTCTCGTTGGCGTACAACGCGTAATTCTTAGCGGTGATGAACCACTCGCGGGTGGTGGCCTTGTGCGTGCCGGCGCCTTTCAGCAGGTCCTTGGTGGTCATGGGTTCAGGCACGCCGGTCTTCATGGCCGATCGCAGCTTTTCCTCGATGGCAATGTCGATCACCGCTTTCAGGTCGGCACCGCTGAAGTGTTCGGTCTTCTTGGCGATGGTACGCAGGTCAACATCCTTGGTCGGCTTGCTTTTCAAGAGGATCTCCAGGATGCTCTCCCGCCCTTCGGCATCGGGTGGTGGAACGAAGATGGTGCGGTCGAAACGCCCCGGCCTGCGGAACGCGGGGTCGATGTGCCAAGGCATATTGGTGGCGCCGATGATGAGCAAGCCTTCGTTGTCGGCATCGATGCCGTCCATTTCGGTGAGGAATTGGTTGATCACGTGGCTGCCTGCGCTCTGGCGCATGTGGCTGCGGTTGGCTCCCAGTGCGTCGATCTCGTCAATGAACAATACGCAGGGCGCGTTCTTGCGCGCCACCTCGAATACGCGGTGCATGTTGCGTTCGCTCTTGCCGATCCACATGTCCAGCACATCGCTGATGCCCATGCTGATGAAGGTCGCCTTGATCTCCCCGGCCGTAGCACGAGCGATATGCGTTTTGCCGCAACCCGGCGGGCCGTACAACAGGATGCCGCCACCGATCTTCTTGCCGTAGGCCTTGTACAGGTCGGGGTGCAGCAACGGCTGGATGATCTTCATGCTGATCTCGTCCTTCACGCCTTGCATGCCGCCGACATCGGCGAAGCTCACATCGGTCTTCACGATCAGGTCGCTGGCGCGTAGATCACCCGGTGGGCCATCGTCCTCGTAGTCTTCGTCGTCGTAATCGGGTTCCGGTCCTTGACCGGTCACCCTGAATTGTTCGTCCAGATCGGCATCCGGGCGGTCGGGCCATCGTTTCAGCAATTCCTCGTAGATATCCATGGCTTTGCCGTTGCTGCCCTCTTGCAGAAGCACCCGGCTGTACAACAAGTGCACATCGTGATCAGGTGGGCCTTGCTTGTGCAAGTCTTCGAGGATGACGATGGCCGCGCTCCACTGCTGCATGGCCGAATAGGCCTTGGCCAAGCCAAGTTTGCTTTTCGAATCGCGCGGCGAAGTCTCTAAGACGCGCTTGTATTCGGTGGTCGCCTCTTCGGCTTTGCCTGCGGTGAGCAGCGTTTGCGCCAAGTGTGCGCGCAGCTTGTCGTTATCGGGTGTGATCTCCAGTGCTTCGCGCAGGTTCTGGAGCAGGTCGTTAATGTCCATGAGGGTACAAAGGTGGCTGATGTTGCTGGCGCCGCCGCAAAACGCCTGATCGCCGATGGCTAGACCATGAAGTACAAGCCCTCCTTCTGCTCCCCACTGCGCTTCGGACAGGTCGCGCACAGGTCATCGCCCAACAGCTCGTAGGCCCGCTTCACCGCTTCCATCGTGCTGCTGAAGCGCACTTTGTGTTCGCGGTACACTTCGCTCACTTCCATATTGAAGTCGGTACGTTCCATAGCGGTGTAGAGATCGTCGCGCACGCCGCAGATGATCACATGTTGGCCGCGGTTCTCCATGCGCTTCACGAAGTCGTTGAAGAGATGCATGCAAATGGCATCGGGGCTGCGCACACGTTTCATGCGCAACACAAGTACCCGGCCTTCGCCGCGCATGCGGGCCTCGATCTTGTTCAAGTGTTCCTCCATTCGCCCGGCCGCACCGAAGAACATTTCGCCTTCCAGGCCGAACATGAGGATCTTGTTGCAAGCCGTATCCTCTTTGGTCCGTTCGGCAATGACACGGTCTTTCGTGATCACGAATTCGGTGAGCAGCATACGGCCCGCGCGCGGCACCACCAACATGAACGACATGAAGGTGCCGATGAGCACGCAGAATTCCACCGAGATGGCCACAGCAGCAATAGCCGTTGCCAACACGATGCCCGCATCGAAGCGGCTGGCTTTCATGTGGTAGCGCAACGCCTTCGGGTCGATCATGCCCACGGCGGTAACGATGAGGATGCCGGCCAAACAAGCTTTGGGAATGAATTGCGCGTAGGGAGCGAACAACAGCACGATCACGGCGACCGCCCCGGCCGAGATCATGCCAGCCCATTGCGTGACCGCACCAGCCTGCACGTTGATCGCACTGCGCGTGAGCGACCCGGAGCCCGGTATGCACTGGAAGAACCCACCGCCGATATTGGCGAGCCCTTCGCTCACGCACACTTGGTTCAGGTCGAGGCGTTGTCGTTTTTGGGCTGCGATGCTTTTGGCCATCGCGATGGCTTCGAGCAACCCCAACGTGGCGATCGCCAGTGCCGATGGCGCCAGTTCGCGCAGCATGGTATAGTCCGCGTTCGGCACACTGAAGGACGGCAGTTTCGCTGGTATGGTCCCCACGACGTTCAAGCCATCGATGGTGAGCCATTGTGCCGCAGCCGAGACCACCAAAACCGTCACCAACAGTTCGGGGAACAGATGCCAGCCCAAGCGTTTCTTGGCCCATCGCAAGCTGATCACCAGCGCCATGGATGCTGCGCCGACCATCAACGTTCCGGAATGGATATCGCCGCCTTCGGTCATGCTGTTCCAGAAACGCAAGAGGAAGTGGTCGTGTACGTCGCCCACTGCTTTCTTCCCGAGCAAATTCTTCATTTGATCCAGCACCAGCAAGACAGAAGCACCTGCGGTGAACCCCACGATCACCGAATGCGAGATGTAACGCGTCAGGTCGCCCAGCCTGAAGAGGGCGATGCACAGTTGGATGCAGCCGATCATCAGCGCCAACAGGATCACTGCAGCGATCTTGTCATCGGCAAGTGCGATCGGCGCGAGCGCGGAGAGCACTGCAATGGAGATCGCGTTCGTGGGGCCGTTGATCAGTTGTCTGCTGCTTGCGAAGAAGGCCCCGATAGCCGTCATGATGATGGCGGTGTACAAGCCATACTCCGGCGGCACACCGGCGACCAACGCATAGGCCATCGCTTGCGGTACGGCCACCGTGGCCACCGAGAGACCGGCAAGCAGATCAGCGCGAGCAGCCTTACGCGTGTACTTGCGCAGGCTGTCAAGGGCCGGAACGAAGCGCCACCAACCAACGGGCAATGCATCCAAAGAATTTGGAACCGGACCGGGAGCGGTGGCTGCCATGTGGCAATAATAGGCGCGGTGCTGCGGCGGGACGGTACTATTCCGAGGTATCAGATCCGGTGGTAGTCGATCTCAATGGCTTTGGCTTCCATTCCATCCGGATCAACATTGAAGTGAGTGATCACTAGATGGTCATCGGACAACAGGTCAAGGGTGGTGCGCCAGCCCCAGTCAGGTTCGGCGGAGTCCGCGGATGGACCCACTGAGGAAACCGGGTACGCGCCCAGCACATTCGGCCTGCGCGCATCCGCTCCTGCGCTGCCTTGGCTGAACAGGATACGCGTGCCGTTGTGGAAGCTGTCCACCCATGCGGTCTGCCAGCGCTGCTCACCGAGCGAATAGGAGTGGATGGCGAGACCGGTCTGGCGTTTTCCCATTGTTATGCCATCGTACTTGTGCAAGAGGTGCATGCCATCCAGCACCAGTTCGAGTGTTCCGGCTAGCGCCGTCTCCTCCGCCAGTTGGTCGGGCTCGAACCAGAGTTTGCTCGTGCCTTTCCAGGTTCCGGCCATGCGCGCCAACAGAGCGTGCGGGCCATCCTTCTTCGATCGTTCCAGTTTCTCCGACATGCCGTTTCCATTGATGCCCGAATGTAGCAGCGCCCGGTACTCAGCGAGTGCCGGGCGCTGACTGGAATACGTCCATCATTGCGAGATCACCAAGCGCTGTGCGTGCGTTCCGTAGCGTAACACATAGGTGCCGCTCGCCCATGCACTGCCGTCGATCGAGGTGTTGCCGTGCAGGCGGTCGCTGAACAACACACGACCCAACGCATCAACAACGCTCACGGCCACCAACGATCCGCCAGCAACCACAATATTGAACTGTCCGGTGGAAGGATTCGGATAGACCGCAAGCACCCCGGCGCCATCGTTCTCCGACACTCCGGCGGCGTTGTTGTTCGACGCGAACGTAGGCGACTGCATCACGAATGGGCCGGTGCCATTTGGCACACGTGCCCAGCCCATATCCACTTGCAGGTCGTTCCATTCGGTGTTGTCCACCAACAAACTGTCGGCGTTGAAGAGGAGCACTTGCTCGCCGCCATCGCTCAATTTGTAGTTGGTGTGCAGGGGACCTTGTCCTTCATCCTCATCGGCCCAAATGATCTTGTATCCGTTGGCCGGGATCGAGGTGCCAACGGGCATGCGCCATTTGTATGGCTCGAAGGGCGAGTCGCTGATGAACCAGAGGCTCAGGTCAACTTGCGCGCCGGTGGTGTTGTGCAGTTCGATCCAATCCTCGTACTGGTTGTTCTCGTCCTGCGCGGTAACGCTGTTGTCGGCCATCACCTCGTTGATCACGACCCCAGTTGCAGGCGCTTGTGGGAAGAGGTGTTGGTAGAAGTATACATCGTGCTCGGCGCCGGGTGGTGCATAGCTCACGGTGTGAGCGGTATTGTTCGCAGCGGCCTCGATGTAGTAGCGCACGAATACGCCACCGGAATTTGCAGGGATCTGCGCGCCGTACACGCCGTCGCCGCTGCCGCCATCATTGTGCGCACCATCATCGAACATGGGGACCTTCCCGAAGTTGCCGTACAGTGCAGGGCTCCAGAACAGCGTAACGGCGAACAGCCCGTTGGTGCTCGAGACCGTTGCGCGCACATCAACCGCCTCGTTGGCGTTCGGGTCGGTGTTTAAGCCGGCACCCACTTCGTGATCCACAGCACCGATCGTTGGTCCCACTTGTGCAACTTCCGTGTTGTTGTTCAGGTTGTTGCGGCGCGTGGTGAAGTTGTTCAGCAGGCTCGTTGTACCGGATGTGAACTGTGTGTACGTCATCAACTT
>CADECG010000048.1:20000-23972 GCA_902825795.1 uncultured Bacteroidota bacterium | reverse complement strand
ACAGCAAAAGGTGCTCAACGCAAGTGCCTTTGCGTTCGAAAGCACGGACTATTCCCAGTTCGGCATGACGGCCAACGCCAAGCAGGGCCAGACCTTGGAGGAGGCACGCGGCCTTTTGTTGGAGCAACTGGCCAAGGTGCGCGATGGCCAGTTCGAGGAGTGGTTGATCGAGGCCGTTGTGAATGACAAGCGCCAAGCTCAGACCAAATTCTGGAACGAGAACAACAGCCTTCGCGCCAGTGCGCTCACCAGCGCGTTCATCCTTCAAAAGGAATGGAAGGATGTCGTGGACTACCACGATCGCATGGCGCGGATCACCAAGGCCGATGTGATGGCCTTCGCGAAGAAGAACTTCTCGGACAATTATGTCTGCGTCTTCAAGCGCACCGGTGAGGACAAGAACACCTTCAAGGTGACCAAACCCACGATCACACCGATCGAGATCAACCGTGATGGACAGAGCGATTGGTTCGCCGAGTGGAGCCAAAAGCCCATGACCGACTTGCAGCCCGAGTTCGTGGACTTCGACAGATCGATCACGCGACGTGCGCTGAAAAGCGGCGTGCCGTTGGCCTACATACCCAACAAGAGCAATGACCTCTTCACGTTGGCAATGATCCAGGACCTGGGCACCTACACCGATCCGAAACTGAAATTGGCGGTGGAGTACCTGCCTTACCTCGGCACGAGCAAGTACACGGCCGCGCAGCTCCAGCAGGAATTCTTCAAGCTGGGATTGGAGTTCAACGTGCAAAGTGGACAGGATCGCAACACCGTTACGCTGAGCGGACTGGAGAAGAACATGCCCCAAGGCGTTGCCCTCTTGGAACACCTGCTTTCCGATGCGCAGCCGAACAAAGAGGCTCTCGGCGAACTCGTGAAGGACATCGGCAAGCAACGCGCGAACAACAAGAAGAACAAGGGCATCATCATGAACAGTGCCCTCTTAAGCTATGCGCGCTATGGGGACAAGTCGCCGTTCAAGGCCATCCTCAGCGCCGAGCAATTGGATGCATTGACAACCGACGAGCTCATCGACCGCATCAAGTCGCTCACCAGCTACCAGCACCGGATATTCTACTACGGATCACGCGCATTGGAGGAAGTGGCGGCAGTGCTGGACAAGGAGCACAAGACCCCGGCGGCGTTGAAAACTTACCCGCAACAAGCGCCATTCGTCGAACTGGAAACCAAGGAGAACAAGGTGTACTTCGTGGACTACGATATGGTGCAGACCGAACTCATGTTCATGTCGAAGAGCGATCTGTTCGACCCGGCCAAGCTGCCCTATGCCACCTTGTTCAACGAGTACTTCGGTAGCGGCCTTTCGTCGATCGTGTTCCAGGAGATCCGTGAAGCAAAGGCCTTGGCCTACTCAGCGAACGCCAACTTCGGACGACCGGCGAAGAAGGATGAAGCCCACTACGTGCGCGCCTCCATCGGTACACAGAACGATAAGCTGGGCGACGCCGTGACCGCCATGCTGGAACTGATGAACAACATGCCGGCCGATGACAAGATGTTCAACGGCAGCAAGGAAGCCGCTCTGAAGCAGATCGCCAGCCAGCGTGCCACCAAAGAGGCCATCTACTGGAGTTGGGAGAACGCCCAGCGCCTCGGTATCGACCATGACCTGAACCGCGACGTGTACGCCGCATTAAAAACCGCAACGCTCGACGGCCTTTCCGCATTCTTCAACAAGAACATCGCCGGGCGCACGTACACCTACTTGGTCATCGGCAAGGAAAGCGCCATGGACATGAAGGCGTTGGAGCGTTTGGGGCCGGTATCGAAGCTGAGCTTGGAACAGGTGTTCGGTTATTGAAGGCGTTACAGATGGGATTGTCCCCCCTTCGTCGATAGTCGGTCCTGCCAGCGATCCAAGCGGTCTACTTTCGCCGTAGGTCATCGCACAAAAGGTGGAACACGGCAAGAACGAAGCAGAGCAACTGATCGCCAGCGGTAAGTTGGAGGCGTTCGTGCTGGGGACGTTGCCAGCGGACGAGCGCTTCGCCGTGCTGCGCGCCAGCAGCGTTCACGCCGAAGTGCGCGCCGAGATCGCCCGTTTGGAAGCGGCCATCGAAGGTTCAGTGCAACCGGGAGCACCATTCCCTGACCCGGCGACCAAAAGGAATATCCTGGACCGGTTGAAGGCCGAGGCTTGGCACCAGGACAACCCCGGCGAGCCGCCTATCATTCATTCCGGAAGCTCGCGCAGCGACTACGCACAATGGCTGGACTTGCCTGAAATGGTGGCACCGGCTGTCTATGACGATCCCTACTTCATTCCGATAGGCCAAACCGCGCAAGCGCTGACAGCCATCGTTTGGATGCGCAACGGATCGCCGGAGGAAACACACACCGATGTGATCGAGAAGTTTCTGGTGCTGGAAGGCACGTGCGAGATCCGTACAACGAATGGCACCACGAGATTGATGCCCGGCAGCGTTCACAGCATTCCCTTGCACATTGCCCATACTGTCGTGGTCACCAGTGCTATTGCGTGCAAGGTGATCGTGCAGCGGGTAGCCGCCTGAAGCGCTCAGCGCTTTACAACCTTCCCTGTTACACGCTTTCCGGCTGCCTGTAGCCGTAGGTGGTAAATCCCTCCCGGCAAGCCTTCAAGGCTGACGGTTACCGGCTCTTGGCTGAAGACATTCACTTGAGTGCTCCGCACAACTCGACCTGTCGCGTCCAGCAGCTGAATGTCCACCGGACCACGCATGGCGTCAGGCACCACAACGGACACCATCTCCTGCGCTGGATTCGGATATGCCGACCACTCTACGACCGGCGCCAACGTGGAAGGCGCAGAGACGATCAACGTACTGTCCAGCACGATGTTCTCATCGCCCGCCTGATAGTTGGCCCAGATGAAATAGCATAAGAACATTTCGTCCGCAGTAGTCGAACCCCAGTAGATGTTCTGCGGGGGATTGTTCGGCTGGTCCGGATTGTTCATCGTGTTGTCATACACACCGATGCTCTTGATCACTGCGCCCGCCGGTATGGGCTGCACCTGCTGGAATGTGTAATAGCGTTGCCAATGGAAATCCCACATAGGGATATCGATCAACGGCACGCTGTCACCAGCATGCTCGTACCACACCTTATAAGACACGCCTACATGGTGCATGTGCGGGCAGATGGAAACAAAGGAGCGGTTGCTTGGCACGGTGTACTCCTGATGGAAGGTGCGCACCGTGTTCGCTGGCACAACCAAAGGCCCGTCGGTCATGTTGCCGCTGCCCAATAACCAGCCCACGTTCACCGGTCTCACATTGCCACCGGTAACGAACTCGAGGTTCATCACCGTTGAATCGATCTGTCCCTGTGCACCCGGTCCGTAGTGGATCTCGATCACGAAGTCGGTGCCCGGTGGAACTGCAATGCCCCATTGCGGCGGATAGCGAACAACGTTGCCACCGGGTTGCCAAGCATTCATATAGAAACTGTAGGTGGGCGGGCCCGTACTGCCGTTGAACCCGGGCAGTGGATCCAACAGGTCGTTCGCCATTGAGGCACCTGTGTTATCGTAGGAGATATCGGCGTGGTGCACCACTGAGTCCAATCCCGGGAAAACCTCGATGGCGTTGACGTAGATCGTCGATGGGAACGGGTTCGATATCACGAACCAGCGGTACTCGTCCACATTGGATTGAAGCGTGTACGGCTCGATGGCAACTTGGAAGTCGATGGTATCCAGCAACGAGCCGCCGGGCGGGAAGACCGGTGGATCCGGTTCAAGGTTCGGATCACCGAAGGGGGCACCGAAATTCACCCAATCAACAACCGCATCGATCTCACCTTGTGTCAATACGTTCTCATGCGCGAAGTGGCGATAGTCCGGATCGGCGGGCCAAGGTGGCATATGCCTGAATCCCACTTGTTCCTGAATTGAAAGTCCATTGCTCACCGCATCGCTGTAGCTCATCAACTCGAACGGTCCGATGCTGCCGGCATGATGCCAAC
>CADECG010000048.1:0-19959 GCA_902825795.1 uncultured Bacteroidota bacterium | reverse complement strand
AGCAGTGGTTGTAGATGATGTTCGCCACGTCCGGGCTCCACACCGGATCCTGCGCCGCACTGTGGATGGGGTGCATGATCACCACTGCGAACAGCGACCTGATGACCACGTTTTTGAACATACCGCCAAGGTATGGCGCCACACAGATCGTTAGAACCGATAGCTCACGAAGCCCTTCAGGAAGAATGGCGTGCCCGGTATGAAGTGCAGTTCGCTCACGGCTTCTGGCTCATCCTGCAATCGGCTCTCGGTGTCGAACTGCGCTTGGTTCCACTCTACATCGAAGAGGTTCTCAACGCTGGCGCCGAACTCGACTTTCGGCAGGCGATAGCTGGCCGTAGCATCCACGAGGAAGTAGCCCTCGGCCACCACGGTGTTGGTCTCGTTCGCCGGGCGATCGGCAATGTGGCGATAGCGCAGACTGGCATTGAAGCCCTTGTCGCGCTTGTAGGCCAAGCCACCGATCGTGGTGAACTGCGGTGCCAGGGGGATCGCATTCTCCCCGGTGGGCGGGCCGATCACTTTGCCATTCACCAGGTTCAGATCCAGGTCGGCAAAGAGGTGCTTGCTGAGTTGGTAGCGCACGCTAAGGTCGATGCCCAAGCGACGAGTGGGATCGCTGGTCTCCACCACGCCGCCGTCGCCCACATAAACCAGTTCGCTTTCGAGGTATAGCCCCCACAGCGCAGCGTTCACCAGCATCCGTGGAAGTGGTTTGAACGTGGTTCCGAGGTCGGCGCCGTAGGCTCGTGGAAGTGTGGCATCGGCACTGTCCACCACCACGGCGCGCGCGTCGTTGCTATGGAATCCCATTCCGGTTCGTAGATAGAGCTGCGCACGATCGCTGATGGAATAGTCGAAGTTCAGTTTCGGACTCACGCGCATCTGCATGGCCTGCCCACTGGTTGACTTGTCGCCCCGTGCATCGGTGTACATGAAATTGAACAGGTCAAAGCGTAAGCTGGGGTTCACCGTGAACTTCTCCGTCACGCTTAGCACACCATCCCAGTATGCGTTTGCGTTCAGTTGATCCACGCTTCCTGCGACGATCGTGTCATAGACCATACGCTCAATGGCGTTCTTCAAACTGATGTCAGCTTGATCGTAGCGTGCGCCCAAACCGGTATTGAAGCGGAAGGGGAGGTCGCCGATCCGCGTACTCTTACCATACGTCCCCGTATACCCCACAATAGTACGGTCATCGGTCTGGGCGATCATGTCACCGTTCACGCTGTCGGCAGCGAAAAAGGTGAAGTTGCTGTACAGGTTGAAGTCGTATTTCACGAAATAGACCTGGTGCTTGATCAGTCCTCCGTCGCGAAGACCCGTGCTCAGTGTCGCATATGCATTCGTGCGACTTGTCTCACCGCCTTCGTTGTCATCAATAGCACCGAAGCGGTCGATCTTACCGTTCGCGATGGCCCGTTCCGGTACTTGGCCGCTGGCGTTCCATGCCGCACTGAACGTGCTGGCTGAAAGCGTCAACATCGTGCGCTCGCCGATCTGCCCGTTGTACTTCCCGAAAAGGTTGAAGCGCCCGAAATCCTGCTTGCTGTTGAAGTAGGCATCGGTGAACACATACTCGGCTGCGAGGTAGGCGTTCTCTTTCCGATGGCTCAGTAGGTGCTTCTCGTCGAGGAGGTTGAACAAGCCAACGGCGCGAACGGTATTGAACATGCCGTACTCGGCTTTGATCTCGTTCCCGTCGATGCTGTTCCGCGTAAGGAATTCCACGGTCCCGCTAGTGGCAAAGTCGCCGAAGCGCGCATCATATGGTCCCTTATGTACCATCAGTTTGTCCATTGTCTCGGGTATCGTGAAGTGCAGATCAGCGTAGCCCTGACCGTGGGCGTGGCTCACCATGTTCACGGGCAATCCGTCCACGCTGATCTGCAGGTCGGTACCATGGTCGATATCGAACCCGCGGAAGAAGATCTGTTCGGCCTTCCCGCCACCAGCATGCTGCGCCACGAAGAGACCGGGCACTAACTGCATCAGTTCTTGGCTGTTGTTCACAGGGCGCGTGCGGATGTCCAGCAAACTGATGCTCTCGGTCCGGGAACCTCCTTGTTTGGTCGCTACGGATACTTCCTTGAGCTCGATGGCAGCTGGTAGGAGTGCCACCGTCAGTTCTGTATCACGGCGTATCTGAACGCGCTGTTCGTTGCGTGCAAAGCCGAGTATGGAAACAATGATCGTGTGTTCGCCGGCGCTCAGTCCAGTGATGGTGTATCGCCCCAACTCATCGGTAACACAACCCAACGAGCCATCGATCACCACGTTGGCGCTTTGCACAGGTGTGCCGTCCTGCTCGGTGATCGTGCCGCTGAGCGTGAAGGTTTGCGCTGAGGAGAGGGCGCTGAAGAAGAGCAGCACGAGGAGGGTAAGGTTCCGGACCATGGGACTTGGGTGGGTCTTGGCCGCTCTTAGAGCGAACGTTTCGCCTCCGCGGTGAACGCGTGCATCTGTTGAGGGTCCCGTTCAAAGGCTTCGGTTATGAGTGCCGTACCGGCTTTTGCATCCCCACTCTTGGCCGAGACAAGCCCAGCAACACATAGAGTGAACGCGTCCTTGGTACCAGTGCGCCTTGCCTTAACCAAGTGCATGCGTGCGTTGTCCAGATCACCTTTTGCGTAGTAGACACCAGCAAGCAACGCGTTCACATCGATGTTGTCCGGACGGATAGCGTACTCATGCAGTCCGTTAGCCAGTGCAGCATCGAGGTCTTTGTGGAACTCCAACTCGAAGCGCCCCATTTCCAAACCCACCTCGTGGCTGTGACCGTGGTCGGGAACGCCTGACGTGTGATCGTGATCACTGGCACCGGTGTGGGAGTGGCTGTCCGTGTTTCCATTGTGTTCGTGCGTGTGTCCATCATCAAGGGCGGTGGTATGCGTGTGCAGATCACCGCCATGCGCGTGCATATGCGACTTGTCGAGGCCGCTGAGCCCGACCAGTAGTTCCTCGGCCTTAGTCATGGCTTGTATGCGGTCGTCCGACCGACCCTGTGCTTCACGAACGCGTGCCAATTCCATGTAGTAATGTGGGTCGGGCACGAGTGTTATGGCTTTGTCCAGCCATTCCTCTGCCTTCGCTGTATTCTTCTTTTTCAGTTCCAAACGACCCATTGCAGCCATTGCCGGCGGATAGTTGGGACGCTCGTTGATCGCGATCATGTACTGCGCTTCCGCGTTCTTCAGGTCACTCGAGTTTTCATACAAGCGGCCCAGCACTGTACGACACCAACTCGTTTCCTCCTGACCGGGATAGCCCGCCTTCACCGCCAGGTCCATTGCCGCGATGGCGCCCGTTAAATCGCCGTGGATCTCGCGTAGGTAGCTGATGCGCGAGTAGGAGCGGAGGTCGGGGCGTGTGGTCACCATCTTGTCGCTCATGCGCACCGCTTCCTCGTAGTTGCCGAGTTCCACATTGGCATCCACCAGCACGCCATAGTTGAACGCGCGGTGCGGGTCCAGTGCTACGGCTTCCTTACCGAGAGCCAAGGCTTCGCTGAACTGGTGCTGGCTCAACTTCACCGCCGCCTTCAGGGTCAACGCTTCGCTGCGGCGGGCTTTGTCCGTTCCGCTCTTCTCGATCACGTGGTCGAGGATCGACAGTGCCGCATCGAAGTTGCTTCCGAAGTTGCCGGTGATACGCGCTTCCGTGATGAACACTTCGCTCAGCTTGAGCCAAGAGGCGAGGTCGTTCGGGTTCTTCGCCAGGGCAAGCCGCAACTTGTCGTACGCCGTTCGCAGTTGATCGTACTCATCGGGAACACCCAGTTCAACGGTGCGGCGTGGCAGTTCGGGAACTACAAGTTGCGCTGCTGGCGGTTCCTCAGCAGCAGTACCGGAGTTGTTCACTGGTTCGCTGCACGAAGCCATAAGTGCCGCCAGGGCGACAGCTGAAATGAGTTTGGGATAGGTCATGGTCGATGGGGTTTGGGAAGACATACGGGAGCGCGGGGTGGATCGGATCGATGGTCTTATTGATCTTGACATCCCTTCAATGCAGTGATGAGGCCGCTTTGTCATGCCGGGCTTGACCCGGCATCTCCTGTTCGGCGCTACCGCGCCGATGAGGCCCGAGTAGGCACGCTGAAAGAGAATGGCGCGGTAGCGCCATATCGGAGACACCGGCTCAAGGCCGGTGTGACAAGCACGCGACAGGCACACACGTCGAAAATCCTCAAGGCGTGCGCCGGAAACAGCAAAGGCCGCCCCTTGCGGAGCGGCCCTTGCTTTCTGGGAGCAGGTTGAACTACTCGCGGATGAGGCGCTCCGTGAAGAGCTCGCCGTCCACGCGCACGTTCACCAAGTACATGCCCGTGCCGAAGTCCCCACCGAGGCTCAGAGCAGTGTTCAAGGTTCCGCCACCCATAGCTACTTGCTGGCTGAGCACCTTCTTGCCCATGCCATCGAAGATCTCCACCTGCGCGGTGGTAGCCTCTTCGCTCAGATTCTCGATCACGAGATAAAGTGCATCGCTACGGTTCGGGTTCGGGTACATGCTCATATGAGCGGCATCCGTATCGAACTCCACTGTGCGCATACCGCCGTCTACGTAGATGCGGCAAGCCTTTCCGAACTCCTGGTAGTTGCCGCCGACCAGCGCGCGCACCCGCACGTTCAGGTCGGTGTTCAATGGCAGGGGCGAGGTTTGGAAGTTGAGGCGGCACGAGGTTGTTGGCTTCAGTATCCGACGGCTGTAGCTGCCATGTGGATCGAAGAACCAGAACTGGTAACCGGATGCTCCGGCCACACCCTGGCAGTAGATGAAGTCGTTGCGCACCAGATCCGTGCGGTCGCACCAGTTGGCCTTCACGAAGGTTTGACCGATGGGCACACACCATTCGTTGGGCGATGTGCTGGTACTTCCGAAGTCGCCGTTAGCGTCGATGATGCGGTTGCCCATGTCATCCATCAGAACGAAGCTGCCACCGTCGATACCGTTACCACCGCCGTCGTTCACGATCAGGTCGTAGCAGTCAACCGGCAAGCACACGCTCTCGACTTCCACCGTTCCACCGGGTGTATCCACATACGGGCCTCCGCTCGCAGTAATGCTGTTGTCAGCGGTGCGGCGGATCTCCCACGTGGTCTCACTGCCGAAGTCGTCGGTGTTGATAGTCAGCGTGAGGTCCTCGGTGCATGGCGCGCCATTGCTGGGCGGCAATACGACAGGTTGCGTGTAGGCGATAGCCAGACCGCTGCACTCGCCTGCGCCACTGAAGGGCATGGCTTCGTACGGGAAGCTGGTTTGGAAAGCCACATCGTTCGCGTCGATGCCCGTGCTGTAAGTCAGCACGTCCAGCAGGTCCTGCGTCACAGGGTTTGGTCCACCGGCAGTGTAGTCGTCGTACCACAGACCGATCGCGGCCAGGGCAACACCGCCAACTGCTTGCAGTTCAATGCGCGTTACGTCATCCTCGAGGCGACGTCCATTCGGGAAGCCATCCATGTTCGGAATGAACTGCAACGCAGTGCTCGTGTTGTAGGCCGGGTCGGTGAGACCAGCAACTGCAGCAGCCACGATGCCCAGCGGACTGAAGGCCGGGTCGTTGCGCTGCGTTACCGGCGTGGCCATGTTCAACCGCAACATGTCACCGCCGTTCGGCAGGAAGTTGTTGATGAAGGGCTTACCAGCGGCGAGCGGGTTGCCGCCCTTGCCTGTTGCCAGTTGGTACGGTGCCAAATTGGGCACGCCCGTGTGGAAGATCGGCCAGAGGTCCACGCTGCGCGGGCTGTTGTCAGCGGGCAGCAGCAGTGTTCCGAAGATGGCATCGTCCAAGGCGGTACCAGCAACAGCAGCGGTTCCTTTCAACGGCCACAGACCACTTTGTCCGTTGCCGAAGTCGAACGCTTGCAGGCTGTTGCGCTGGATGCGCAGCGGTGAGAACGCCGGAACCGCTCCACCGAATTGGCTATCGTCCATGTACAGCGCCAGTTCGGGGTTGTAGAAGTAGTTGCCGAATGTTCCGATGTTGGCAAGGTCCTCGTACGGAGTAAGGCTGTTCCACAAGTCCTTGCTTCCGATGGGGATCACCGCTTCGTTGGTCAACGGCATACCGAGACGCGATACCTGCACCCAGCTGCCGCTGATGTTCACCGTGCCCACTGTCGTGAGCGTGCGCATTTGCGGACGACTTGCACTGGCCCAGATGCCCACCACGAAAGCGGGATCAAGGATGTTGGCCGCTTGCGAAACGCTCAAGCCGTCTTTCTGCAGCGTGCTGATGTCCACTTGGATCACAATGCTGCTCACGTTCATGCAGGCCAGACCGTCCTTCGGCGTGCCCATCTGGCGCGGTGCATCACCCAGGTCGAAGATGCCCGCGAGATCCACGAAGAACGGATCCTCCACGGGTCCTGCGAACACTTTCTCGCCGGTGCTCGCCATCGTCACGGCATTGGCCATCAGCGCTGCATACGTGCTGCCGAGACCTGCGCCACCCTCGATACTGCGTGGGCCGATATTGTTCGCCGGTACCACGCCGTTTACGATCACCGTTTGGAAAGTCGCGCCGCCATCGATGCTGCGCTCCAGTGTGTAGGTGGTCTTCAGGTTCTGCTGGCCCAAGCGCACGTTGAAGAACGTGGTCGGGTCCTGGTTCACCTTGTTGAACGTGAAGCGGTACACGATGTCATCGCCTGCGGTGGTCACATCGTTGTCGATGTGTACCTCGTAGCGGATGTTCTCACCGAACGAGTAGTAGTTGGGACCGCCGTGCGGCAGTTGCATCGGAACGTAGTTCGCGATGATGGTGATCGTGTTCGGGTTATCCGGGCTACGGAACGCGTACACGTCGGTATTGTCGGCCAACGGGTCGTTGGCGATCAGTGGCGCTTCGCGGTGGCTGCTGGCATTCGCACCGAGTGCGAAGAGCAGGCCGCTGGCGAGCGCGAGGTTCTTGAGTTGTTTCATGGCTTTGGATCGTTGGGCCCGTTAGATCGCAGTCCCTCTCCACGGAGCGGCCACGTAGGGGAAGGTTGTTTGGAAGGGAGCGTCGTTGCTTTCCACGCCGGTGCTGTACTGCAGGTTGTTCAACAGCAGGTTGGTCACCGGGCTTTGGTTGGGATTGCTGGCGTTGTAGTCGTCCATCCACAGGCCGATGGCGGCCAGGGCAACACCGCCCACGGCTTGCAGTTCAATACGCGTTACATCATCCTCCAGACGGCGCCCATTGGGGAAGCCGTCCATATTGGGGATGAATTGCAATGCGGTGCTGCCGTTGTACATCGGGTCCAGTAGACCAGCCACTGCGGCAGCGATGATGCCTTCGCTACTGAACGCGGGGTCGGTACGCTGGGTAACAGGCACGGCCATGTTGAGGCGCAACATGTCGCCACCGTTGGGCAGGAAGTTGTTGATGAAGGGTTTGCCTGCGGCGAGCGGGTTACCGCCTTTGCCGGTTGCCAGTTGGTACGGTGCCAGGTTGGGTACGCCCGTGTGGAAGATCGGCCAGAGATCCACGCTGCGCGGGCTGTTGTCAGCGGGCAGCAGTAGTGTTCCGAAGATGGCATCATCGAGGGCCGTACCAGCTACAGCAGCCGTTCCTTTCAATGGATAGAGACCGCTCTGGCCGTTGCCGAAGTCGAAGCCTTGTAAGCTGTTACGTTGAATGCGCAGACCAGCGAACGCTGGAACCGCGCCACCGAACAAAGCATCATCCATGTACAGCGCCAGTTCGGGGTTGTAGAAGTAGTTGCCGAACGTGCTGATGTTGGCCAGATCCTGGTACGGGGTCAGCGCGTTCCACAGATCCTTGCTGCCGATGGGCACAACAGCTTCGTTGGTCAACGGCATGCCAAGGCGACTTACCTGGATCCAGTTGCCACTTTCGGTGTAGGTGCCACCGACAGTATTGAGCGTGCGCATGGCGGGGCGGCTTGCGCTGGCCCATACACCGATCACGAAAGCGGGATCGAGGATGTTGACGGCGCTTGAAACGCTCAACCCGTCCTTCTGCAACATGTTGATGGGCACCTTGATGCAGATGCTATGCACGTTCGTACGGGCCAAGCCATCGCGCACAATGCCACCGCTGTTCTGCCGGGGCGAGTCACCGAGATCGAAGATCCCACCGAGATCCACGAAGAAGGCATCATCGCTCGGGCCTGCGTACACCGTTTCGCCTGTATTGGCCGAGGTGATGGCGGCGGTCATCAATGCTGCATAGCTGGCAGCACCCAGACCAGCACCACCTTCAATGCTGCGCGCACCGATGTTCGGTGGTGGCACTACACCATTGGTGATCCCCGTCGTCCAAGTGGCACCGCCATCGGTGCTTTTCTCCATGGTGTAGGTGGTCAGCAGGTTTTGCTGGCCCAACCGGATATTGAAGAAGGTGCTCGGGTCCTGGTTGGTCTTCGTGAACGTGAAGCGGTAGGTGACATCATCACCCGGCGTGTTCAGGTCATTGTCCACGTGGATCTCGTAACGGATGCCCTCGCCGAAACTGGCGTAGTTGGGGCCGCCGAACGCGAGCTGCGCCGGTATGTAGTTGGCGATGATGGTGATGAAGTTGGGGTCGTCCGGACTGCGGAAGCAGTACAGATCGGTATTGTCGGCCAACGGATCGTTGGCGATCAGTGGTGCTTCGCGGTGGCTGCTTCCTCGCGCCCATGGGCTGGAGAAAACACCCAACGCCAGCAGAGCACTGACCAGATAGGCTCGTTGCTTCATGATGGAAGAGGTTAGGGTTGTGCGCCGGATAAGTCCGATCGCCGGGGTCACATACGCGCAGCGGATCGTGATCGGATCGCACGTGCATGAAATGCGCGCACGATCGTGTCAGCGCAGCGATCAGGAAACCGGGAAATGGGAACGGGTCAGACCTGGCCCATCAGCACCAACGCGCTGAGCGTGGGAGAGGGGACGCCACCAGCATCCTCCAATGTCACGGCGAAGGTCTGGGCCTCTGCGATCGTCTTCATGCGTTGCACGTGAGGTGCGTTCGTGCCGCTATCGTACATGCCTGCATCAACGGGCTGACCACCGGCCAACGCCCACAATTGGTACTGCTTCCCCGGTGGCGGCTGTGGCAACGTCAACACATCGAGATAGACAACCTTCGTCGTGGGGTCCCAATAGATGCGGGCAGCGGCATCCATCGACGTATCAGTACCAGCCAGCGGAACCAACACCACATGCGGGTCGAGCACCACAGCCAACTGCGCATTGCTCGCTTCCAACGAAGCACGCTGCGTTTCCATCTGCTGGGCCAATGAGGTGCGATCGTTCTGCATCACGGCCAGTTGCTCCTCCATGGCATCCACACGCGAATACAGCATCCAGTTTCCGATCGCGCTCACTACCAATGCAGCAACCGAGGCAGCCGCCAACCATTTCATTCCGCCCATGCTGGAGGTCCCTGGCTTCATGGCAACCACGTGTCCTTTATCGGCGTGACCGATGGAAGCGAGTATGGCAGCACGCACGCGCGCCGGTGCCGGTTCGGCGTTGGCCATGGCCAATGCCTCTAAGACCTGTTCAATGGAATCGAGTTCCGCACGCACACTGCTGTCGGTGGCCCGCATGTGGTCCACCAGCGCGGTTTCGCTCCGACTGGTCTGGCCCAGCACGTGCGCCTCGAGAAGGCCGGATGCTATGAGTTCCGCAGCGCTCATGCCAATTCTTTCAGTGCCTCCTTCAGTTGCAGTAAAGCAGCACGCGTCCGCGACTTCACCGTGCCCAAGGCGATGCCGGTACGATCGGCGATCTCCTGTTGCGAGTACCCTTGGTAATAGGCGAGGTCGATCATTTCGCGCAGTTCCGGCTTCAGCTTGCCCAGCACTTTGTCCATCCCGAGATGGTCCATGCGCGCACGCTCTTCATCCGAACCCAACCGATATACGTGCTTATCCAGCGTCCGGATCCCGTCGTTGTTGCGATATTGTGCGGCACGCACGAGATCGATCGCCGTGTTGCGTGCAATGTTCACCATCCACGTGAACGCCCGGCCCTTGGTGGGATCGTAGCTACGGGCGCTGCGCCAGATCTTCACGAAGGCATCCTGCAGCACTTCTTCAGCCATGTCGTTGCTGCCCACTATGCGGAGCACAACACCGTGGATCGCGGCCGAGTATTGATCGTAGAGCTTGGCGAACGCTTCTTGATCGCCGTTCTGCACGGCGGTCAGTAGCACTGCACCTTTATCGACCTCGGATACCATTGTTGGGCGCCTAAAGTAGCAGGGGACGGTGTTGACCGATCCGCCGGATGTCGAGCACTCGACGTCCGGTGGATCGATCACATCACCAAGAGCGTGATCGGCGCATGACCGGCAACCATCAGCAGGTACGTGCCTGCTGTGACACCATTAAGCCCGATCGAAAATGTGTGCGACGATGAACTGCCGGTCCCCACTTCCCTTCCGGACAAGTCGAACATCCGCCATGATCCGATCGGTGCGCCGGTACCACTGGAAACGTGGACCATCTCTGTTGCCGGATTCGGCCAGATCATCACACTTGGCAATGGAGATAGCGCCGGGACCGCAAGAAGCACGAACGGATCCGATGTCTCTTCGCATGGGCTTCCATAGTCGACATCCACAGTATAGGAGCCGCCGATGAAGGTGGCGGAGATGCACTGGTCGTTGCCACCGAACACAGGAATGCCATTGATGTACCATTGATAGGCATTGCCGGGAGGGTCGGCGCAAAGGACCGTATCCACCCAGCCGATCTGCGGCTGGGTTACCTCTTCGAATACGATGCCCGTGGAATAACTGGGCTGGCTGGTACTGTTCGGGCACAGTGCATAGGAAGCCGTCACCGAGTAGTTGCCGTTCGCGCTAACGAACAACGTGTCATCGTTTTCACCAACCAACGGCAGGCTATCCGCATACCATTGGATATTGGTATCGTGCGGAGGCTGCAACTGCAAGTAGGCCTGCTCGCTTTGACAGAAATGGATCCCCATTGAGTCGCTGAACAGCGCGTTACCGTACCAGAACACGAGCGGGGCGATCTGCGCGATGCCTCCGATGCTGAGGTTCGGGCTCATTTCGCCACAGCTATCGAGCGTAACGAGCACCTTGAACACACTGCCCGCATCGGAACTCCCGGTCACGAGCAGGGAATCGTTGGTAGCGCCAAGTAGCGGATCACCATTGCGGTACCACTGGTAGGCATCAGCGGCTTGCGTGGTCAGCACTGTTGAATCTCCTGGGCACAACGTCAAATTGCCCGGGAAGATCACGGGATCATGCGCGCATTGTGCGAACACCGGCGCCGTGAGTAAAAGCGAAGCGATGCAGCTGAGAGTTCTCATTCGGTTCGTATTGCTCTAGCAGACGCGGATCAGGGACACGGGTGGCCCAGCCATCACTTGGCTGTGGTCGTCCAAGCAGCGGCTTGTTTCCGGTAAGCCTCAGCCGCACCCTTGTCCCCATCCGCCTCGGCGAGGGTGGCACTTTCGTTCGCGACAACAATGGCTTCCTTCGTGGAACCGGTGGCGTGCAGTGCGTTCGCCAGCGTGAAGTTGTTCCAATACATCTTCTTCATCTCAACACTCTTTTTCGCCCATGCCAACGCTTGGGCCTTGTCCAGCCCACGGGCCAGGTAGAATTCGGCGCATTCCGAATAGGCCCCAGCACTGGCATCCGGCTTCGCCAAGGCCTCCGCTATGTTCTTCTTTGCTTGTGCATCGCTCGGTGCCGCGATCCAAATGCTGATCCTGGTCTTCTCCCAACTCAGGTCCAAACGCGCAGCGTCCTGCTTGAACGCGCCGAAGCTGATGGTGAACACTTCCGTTGAACCGCACTCCTCATGGTTCGCCGGTTCCTTGGCCACGTCGTTCTCCGCTTTGTAAGCATAAGCACCCCACTGCTTCGCGTCTTTGTTCAGGATCACGGTGGAAGACTTCTCGCTAGGTACCACGAACAACGCGTACGTACCGGCGGGTACTTGAGTGTATCCGAATTGCACAGGTCCATCGAAGGTGATGGATGTGCACTCGTTCGCGCCCGTTCGCCAGATCTCGCCGAACGGTACAAGACCACCGAAGATCTTTCGACCGTTCATGCTCGGGCGGCCATAGTCGATGCTCAGCTTGGTGAGCCCGACGGTCTGGGCGACCTGACCGCGTGGACTTGTCTGCGGCAATTCCTGCGCGAGAAGTGATGAGGAAAGCACAAGGGTCGAAAGGAGGGCGATGTGTTTCATGGCTTTGCTTGGGGTCGACGAAAGTAGCCGGTGCCGTCTATCGCCGCCACGACGATCCGCTACTTGATCGTTCTACGTACGTGTGCATGTGCTGACCTTTGGCCACCGATCAACTCCAATGAGAACGCCCATGCTGCCGTTGTTAGCCATCACTCTTTCTGCCGCCTGCTCACCTGCTGTCACGCCATCCGAGGCGAGTAGCGCACAAGTTTCAAGCGAAGCCGCGGTGCCTGAACAGGACACTTCAGGAATGAGTACGGCGTACTTCGCCAGTGGGTGTTTCTGGTGCGTGGAAGGCGTGTACCAAAGCGTGAAGGGCGTTAGCGAAGTGGTGAGCGGATACACCGGTGGTAAGGAGGCCGACCCCACGTATGAAATGGTGAGCAACGGGGGCACCGGCCATGCGGAAACCGTGAAGGTGGTATACGATCCCAAGGTTGTGAGCTACGCCCAACTGCTGGAAGTCTTCTATGATAGCCACGACCCTACGACGAAGGATGCGCAAGGCCCGGATCACGGCGCGCAGTATCGCAGTATGATCTTCTTTGGCAACGAGACCGAGAAAGTGGCCGCGCTGGCGTACATCAAGAAGCTCGAAGAAGCAAAGGCTTACGACGCACCCATCGTGACGGAAGTCGTGCCGTTCGAACGGTTCTGGCCTGCCGAGAAGTATCACCAGGATTACGTGGGCAACAATCCCTTCAACCCATATGTGCAGAACGTTTCCATTCCCCGCTGCGAGCGGTTCAAGACGAAGCGGCCGGATCTGTTGAAGTGATGGTTGGCGATCATTTCCGCCAGGGAACCAGATAACCGATGTTCAACAACCAGTTCCGGTGATAGGCTTCCGCAGTTTCACTGTACAAGCTGAAATTGCCTTCGGGTACAAAGTCGATAAAGCCGTGCTGGTAGCGTAGGTCCAGAAACAACTCGCCGTCTCCAATACGCGCAGCAATGCCCGCACCCATCGAGGCCGCCAGATCCCATGGAGCATATTGGATGCGATTATCGTCACCGAAAGTCACAGGCACCGCTGCGAAATAGCTACCGTTCCAAGTGCCCGCACTCCCGTAAACGTCCACGCCACCAAGACCGCGAGCTAGCACTGGACCCGCTGTCAGGAACGGTCGCCATGTGTGGTTTCCAATGCTGTATTTGAGCAATACAGGAAGTTCCGCATAGTTCATCCTGAGCAGATCATTTTCAGTAGTGGGCCGTGCATACCACTGGCAACGCCAGCCCTTCTGTGTGTACGCCAGCTCAGGTTGAAGCGAGAGATGGTCGCCCAACCGAACATCGAACACGACTGCTGTGGCCATCGCCAACAGTTGCTCGGCGCCTTCGTTCACGCGTGTGTTCTCTTCAGGCAAGGATCCATGGAAATCAATTGAGGACGATACACCACCGAAGCGCTGACCTATTCGGACCCGGGGTACTTTCTTCTGGAATGACCGCATGGTCTCAGAAGAATCCGCCGTGGTCTTCCGCATATGGTGTTCACGACCTCTCGTCAAATTCAGGTGGTAGCCGAACTGCAACTGAAAGGAGCGTTGTGTTGCCGTCGCGTCATAGACCACGGTGCCATTCTGATCGACCATATCGATATCGTACATCACATTGCTCAACCCATGCTGATAGTTGAAACCGAACTCGAACGCGCTGTTCGGCCTCTGTATTCCGAAGAGCACGCGGGCTAAGCCGCTCCATTCAACCGCCGGGGTGATAAATGAGTACCCACGGTCGTCCTCGGATCCGATGGCAGTTATCTGCGGTCCGGTGCTTCCAAAGGCCTTGGTCCGATACTCCCCACGTGCGTTAACACCGAACGCGGCCCCCACACTTGAATGCAAATAGAACTTCCCGAAATGAACAGCACCACCAAACGTGATCGGCAGTTGGAGGTACTGCTGACGATGCAATTGATCGCCTGAGTTCCATTGGTATCCCTTTTGGATGAAAATGATACCTGTGCTGATCCTAGCGACTTTGGAAATATCGAACTGAACCGGAACCTCGAGCATGGCCCCGGGCATGAATTCCATTTCATTGTTCCAAATCTTAGCGAATGAGGGATCCTCGCTAGCTACAACCCACTTCGTCCATGCCACCCCAACCCGGTGCCCGACGCTTACTTGGGCAATCGATGCTAACGAGCACAACAGCGCGCATACGACGAGGAGCAGCCTCATGATCGCTAAAGCTAACAGGGGCGTTCTACGTCAGGCCCCGATCCCTATTCCAAGTGCATCCCAATAGATCAATGCACCACACTCACAGCCAACGGCCTGGAATCCTTGGGGCTGAACCAATAACGCCCGGTCGGCAGGTCGGCTGTGCGCACGGATAGCGATGCAGTCCCATTTCCTTTTCCTCGACGCACCACTCGTCCAGTGAGATCGAGCAGTTGCCAATCGCCGACCACGGCACCACTGCTTGCGGTGATCGTCACAAATTCATCGGCTGGCATCGGCCGCACGAGCCAAGGTGTTGCCGAAGTGTTCGGCACTGAGGTGACCAAGAACGGCGCGGAAGGGACGGAGCAGCCGGGGTTGTACGTGACGTCAACCACATAGCTGCCCATACCGCCAGCGTTGATGCAGATCTGATCCACCAACAGCGCTGTGCCATTGAACGTCCATTGATAGGACACACCTGCCGGGCTCGCACACAGTTGGTTTCCGTTCTGTGTGATCACCGGCTGGATGGGTGGGTCGAACACGATCGGGATCGTCAACCCGAGCGGGGTGATCGAGTTGGGGCACATGGCGGGCGCTCCACTCACCGTGTAGCTGCCGCTCGTCAGCACGATCAACGTGTCATTTGTTGCGCCGGGAATAGGTGAACCCGTGTTGGTCCACTGCACATTCTCAGTGAAGCTGAAGATCAGGAGCACAGTATCCCCGGAACAGTAGTGCGCAATGCCCATGCTGTCCGTGTACAACTCGGCAGCACCGCCGTGGATCACGTAGGGCGGCAGGAAGAGCCACCCATCAACAAGTACGCTCGGAGACATTTCCGTGCAGCCATTCAACGTGGCTTCCACACTGAACATCGAACCCGCATCGGTGAATGCATCCACTGTGAGCGTTTGTGCAATTGCACCTGGGATGCTGCTGCCATCCTTGTACCACTGATAGCTATCGTACACCTGCGTGGTCAGCACATCCTGGGTGTTGGGACACAGGATCAGGTTGTTGGGTGTTACGGTGGGATCGAATGGGCACTGGGCAATAGCAGCCGCTGCGAACAGTGCGAGGGAAAGGGTAACCGTGGTTCTCATGTAGGTGGTTTCGAAGCACAGACGGCACGATGATGAAAAACGCTGCCGGAGTAACGGACCCAACACCTAAATCTCAACGCGAAGCATGCGCGAAGGCGACCCCGACGGCTTCACGAAATAGCGTTTCGCTCACTTTTCCGATGTGCATGATGGTGGCGCCCTTTTCGCCCCACTTGCTTGGGTGAGGCTCGAACTCCAGCGGATGGTGGGCGATGAGACCGGTCTGTAGTTCCAAGTCGAGCATCAGCACGGCGAAGCCTTCCTCCACCCACAACGTCATGAACGTGCGACCGGGCTTGGCACCGGCCTTTTTCGATTTGATGCGCATGGCCACCTTGCCGAAGTGGTCGTACTCCTCGGCGTTGAAGTCCTTCAACGCAATGGTGCGTGCCCCAGCGATATCCATGGCGCCGAAACTATGCGCGGAACAGTTCAGACTTCCACGACACCTGCACCAACGGCCTTGCGCACCTCCGGCGCCACCTTGGTCGCATAGAGTTCAATGCAGCGCAGCATGCTCTCATGTGGCATGTTGCCCACGCTGAACTGCAGGCTGAAGCGCGTGAAGCCGAACAGCTTGTGTTCCATCAGGATCTTTTCGATCACAGTATCGGTATCGCCCAAGAGCATGGCACCGGTTTTCGAGCGCTCGAAGTCGAACTGCGCACGGCCCACCGGCCCCCAACCGCGCTCACGACCGATGCGGCCCATGGTTTCCACGTATGCGGGATAGACCAGTTCAGCAGCTTCATCGTTCGAGTCGGCGATGAAGCCGTGTGAGCCGATGGCCAACTGCATCTTGGCCGGGTCGTGACCGGCCTCTGCCCACACTTTCTTGTACAGGTCGGTGAACGGTTTGAAGCGTGCAGGCTCTCCACCGATGATGGCCAGCGTCAACGGAAGTCCAAGCGTTGCTGCGCGCACAACGCTCTCCGGGGTGCCGCCAACGGCGATCCACACAGGCAAGGGCGACTGTACGGGTCGCGGATATACTCCACGGTTGTCGATGGACGGACGATGCTTGCCTTTCCACGTGATGTGCTCGCTATCGCGCAACCTCAACAGCAGTTCCAGATGCTCGCTGAAGAGTTCATCGTAGTCGTGCAGATCGTAACCGAACAACGGGAAGGACTCCGTGAACGACCCACGCCCCGCCATGATCTCCGCGCGACCGCCCGAAAGCAGATCGAGCGTTGCGTATTGCTGGAACACCCGGACAGGATCTTCGGAACTGAGCACCGTAACGGCGCTCGTTAGCCGGATGCGTTTCGTACGCGCGGCAGCAGCAGCCAGCACTACGGCTGGTGCCGAAGCAATGAAGTCGGGCCGGTGGTGCTCACCGATACCGAACACATCCAAGCCCAGCCGATCGGCCAATTCGATCTCCTCCAGGATGTTCCTATAGCGTTGTGCCGCGCTGATGGTCTTGCCCGTGCGCGGGTCGGGGCTGTGATCAATGAAGGAATAGATGCCGAGTTCCATGGATGGTGCGCGTAGGCAAGTGCCGTTAGCGCAGCGCAAAGATCGGTGGCGACCACACCGGGCGTGTTGAACTGGTTCAAGAAGTGCGGTCCTGGCCAAGCTCCAACGTTCCGCTACCGATATTCGTCTCACGCGCTCGCCAAAACATTGGGCCTTCCGGAACCACAAGAAATGAAACCTCGACCATTCCTCCTGCTCGTGTTGCTCGGCCTCGCTGGCGTGGCACATGCACAAGAACCAGCGCCCGCTGAACCGTACGTCTTCGGTGTAGTGCAGAAATTGAATTCCGCGATCCTTGGTCAAGAACGCGTGGTGAACGTTTGGCTACCCGATGGGTACAACGATACCACGGCCACGTATCCTGTGATCTATGTGCTCGATGGAACGGCCAACGAGGATTTTCCGCACATAGCCGGTCTGGTGCAGTTCATGAACATGTACGAGTTGCTGCCGAAGAGTATCGTCGTTGGTATCGCCAACATCGGATCATCGCGACGACGCGATTTCACGCATCCGACGAGGAACGATAGTGATCTCGTTTGGATACCAACGGGCGGTGGATCGGAACCGTTCATTGAATTCCTCGCGACCGAATTGCAGCCATTCGTGGTTGAGCACTATCGCACGAACGGCATGCGCACCATCATAGGGCAATCCGCGGGTGGCCTGCTCGCCACCGAGATCCTTTTCAAGCGGCCGGAGATGTTCGACAACTACATCCTCGTTAGCCCAAGCCTGTGGTGGGACAGCGGTTCCTTGGCCGAAACGGCTGACGACTGGGCAAACACCAACGCAAGGCTACCCAAGAAGGTGTTCCTGGCCATGGCACCGGACGATGCCATGATGCAGGATGACATGGACAAAGTGGTCGCCGCGTTCACCGCGCACGCGAAGGCCCCGTTCCAGTGGAAGTTCGTTCCATTCCCCGAGGAAAGTCACATGACCATCCTGCACCGCGCAGCGTACCGGGCATTCGAGTGGTTGACGACAGGGAAGTAGTCCCGGCCATCACTCCCGCACGATGCGCTGGGCTTTGATGGACCTTCCATCAAGACATAATACGCACAGGTACATACCCGCAGCCACAGGCGAACCCGAAGCATCACGCCCATCCCACTGGGTGGTATAGCGCCCTTGCGACTTCCGCTCGTCGATCAGCGTTACCAATGCTCGTCCGTTCGTGTCGGTGATGGTCACGGTGGCGCGCGCCTCGTGGAACACATTGAAGTGGATGCTGCATTGCTCGCGCATAGGGTTCGGGTGAACGGGCAGCAGGTCTCCATCGGTGCCGAAGCGGTTCGGCTTGATCGCCATCATGCCATCAAGGACGATATCGAACTGCCCTTCCAGTTCGTTCGCACTGATCGGGTTCAACGGGATGATGCGCATGGCGGCATCCGGTTGCGAAGCCCATGGATCGGCGGGGATGTACGGATCGCCCTCGAAGTAGAGCTGCGTGATGAGTTCCGGGAAACCCGGACGGTTCACACGGAAGTGGATGTGCTTCGGGCGGTATTGGTTGCCGTTGAGGTACGGGCCGGGCACGATGGTCTCGAAAGCATACAGGCCGCTTGCATCGCTGTAGAGCGTACCGCGCAGGAGGAACGCGGCGGACGTGTCGTACACCGCAGCGTCGTTGGCTTGCCACACTTCGATCGTCGCGTTGGGCACAGGTGTGAGGCAATCGCTGCTCAGCACCGCGCCACTGATGAACAATCGCGTACCCGGTTCGCCTGGTTGCGCCACCAGCGTGGTGTTCGGTGAACCGGGGAGGTAGTACGGTCCTAGGATGTCATCGCTTGTCGCAACGCATCCACCATCCTCCTCCGAGGGCTTGGCGAACAACGTGCGGGGCAACAGCAGCGAACCGATGCCGAGCAGAGAGCCGGCTTGCAGGAAGCGGCGGCGATCGAGTTGGCGGGGTGTGTTCTTGGTGGCCATGTCAGTGAAGGATGAAACGGTGTGTGGTGTGAGCGCCTGTACCCGCAGCGTTGAAGATATAGACCCCTTTTGCGTGACTCGATAGATCGAACGTTGCGTTGGATGCGTTCACCGTGCGCTGCGCGATGCGCGTTCCGCGTATGTCGAAAACCGTGATCGCGCCAAGATCGTTGCCATGGGCATTCGAAATGCTCAGTGTGCCGTTGCTCACCGTCCAGCGCAGATCGTCGCCCACTGGTTCCGCAACTGCGTTGACACCATCCACGCAAGCTGAATAGAAGGAGAACGGTAGCACACCCACACCAACACCGCTGAAATTCAGTTGTTGGCTGTTCGACCAGCTCTGCTCACGGTAGAGGTTACAAATGAACGGGCCGCCAGAACCGAATGGGGACTGCTCGATGTTGAACGTGAAGCCTCCAGCTGGCAAGCAGAGTGTGTCCGTGATGCTGGTGGTGCCCGGGGCCATGGTGAGAAAGCCGTCGGTCACCAGGTTGTTGCCAACATCCAATACCGACCAGTACAGGATCGTGTTCACCAAGGTGTCCAACGTCCAAACCGAAACGAACAACTCAGTGCAGGGCGGCGGCGGGCACAGGTCAACGCTGTTCAAGGGGAAGGAGCAACTTCCCTGTCCCAAGCCATCCGCGTAGAACAGCAACAGTTCACCGGTGAAGGGTGCCGTCGGCAGCGACATGCCGGGAAGCAGCTGCATTTGATGGGTTTGCACCCCGCTGGGCATGGCGAAGAAGTCGAACGGTTCGCGCGCCACCGTATCGAACGCGGTATTCACCAAGTTGAACTCCGGTGCGCTGAAGTCGACGCCGCCGTTATTGGTTAGCCGCACTTCCAGCGCACTGGTATCAAAGGCCGAGTACCACACGTGATCGATCACGAGGTCGTTACACGTTGCTTGGGCAAGCCCGGCTGAAGTTGAAAAGGCGAAAAGCATCGCCAACGCTCCGCTCCGGAAGTCAGTGGTTGTGGATGTGTTGTTCATGGCATCATCGTGTATGGCCACAAATCTCCCGCAGCGCGCACGGGGCAACAATGCACGGAACCGGTCAAGCCTTGTACTTATCCCGG